>JAVVDX010000103.1:0-8920 GCA_032251475.1 Wenzhouxiangellaceae bacterium
AAACGCTTTTTCCGGACACGCACCGGTCCGAATTCATGCGCCGCGGCATGGCTGAATCACATACGTAATCAGGTATTGATTTGCGCAGCCGCCGGACCGCGGCTGCACTCGCCCTTTGCCGCCATTTGCGGCCCGTTCCGGCCCGCATCCGGGCCGCGTCTGGGCCTCTGAATTCATTCGGAATTCCCGCTTGACAGGGTTGCAGCGAGGGTCTATTGTGGCGCTCAGTGGGAAATTGTGGGAATTTGTGGAGTAACGTGCGCCGACGATGTTTTTCGGGGAAACTGCAATCAATCTCGATTCGAAGGGCCGAATGGCCCTGCCGACGCGTTATCGCGAGGCGATCGAGGAGGTGTGCGCGAATCGGCTGGTGCTGACGTACTCGGCGTTCGATTCCGGCTGTCTGTGGCTGTACCCGGAACCGGAGTGGGAGCGCGTGCGCGACCAGGTCATGGGACTTTCCACGTTCAATCCGTCGCACCGGAGCCTGCAGCGGCGGCTGGTCGGTTCGGCGACGGCGGTCGAGCCCGACGGCAACGCCCGGCTGCTGCTGCCCCTGACGCTCAGGCAGGTGGCAGGGCTGGAAAAGAAGGTCGTGATGATGGGCATGGGCGCGCGCTTCGAGATCTGGAACGAAAACGTCCTCAACCAGCGGCGTGCAGAAGAAGAACGGTCGATGCAGGAACAGGCCTCGGCCGAAATGGCCGAGCTGGTCCTGTAGCCATGAGTCATGTTCCGGTACTCGGGGAGGCGGCAGTGGACGCCTTGAACGTTCGTCAAGACGGCATCTACCTCGACGCGACGTTCGGTCGCGGCGGACACAGCCGGCTGATCCTTGAACGGCTGGGGCCGGCCGGCCGCTTGATCGCGGTCGACGCCGACCCCGAGGCGATCGCGTTCGGCGAGCGCGAGTTCGCCGGCGAGACGCGGCTGGTGCTGGTCCGGCGCAATTTCCGCGAGCTGGCCGCGATCGTGCACGAGCACGCGCCCGGCCGGGGCGTGGACGGCATCCTGATGGACCTCGGCGTGTCGTCGCCGCAGCTCGATACGGCCGGCCGCGGCTTCAGTTTCCGGCTCGAAGGGCCGCTGGACATGCGGCTGGACCCGGACTCGGGCGCCAGCGCGGCCGCCTGGCTGGCCGAAGTCGACGAGGCCGAGCTGGCCGAGGTGCTGCGCGAGTTCGGCGAGGAGCGCTTCGCGCACCGGATCGCCCGCGCGATCGTGCGGGCGCGCGTCGAGGCCCCGATCCGGACCACCGGCCGACTGGCGGACATCGTCGAGCAGGCGGTGCCGGCGCGCGCGGCGCGCGGCGAACGGATCCACCCGGCCACGCGGACGTTCCAGGCGATCCGGATCGCGGTCAACGCCGAGCTCGAGGCGCTGGACGCGGCGCTGGCCGCGGCGATCGACGCGCTCGCGCCGGGCGGACGGCTGGTCGTGATCAGTTTTCATTCGCTGGAGGACCGCCGCGTCAAGCGCGCGATCCGGGCCGCCGAACGGCCGCCGGCCGCCAGCCGCCGCCGGCCGGCGCCGCCGGCGTTCCGGCCGCGCCTGAAATCCGTCGACGGGCTGACCCGGCCGGACCCGGGCGAGACCGGAAACAACCCGCGCGCGCGCTCGGCGCGCATGCGCGTGGCCGAACGGCTGGCCGAACCTGCGCCGGGAGATTCGGCGTGAAGGCCTGGGCGGTACTCCTCGTGTTGCTGGTCGCCAACCTGGCCAGCGCGCTCGGGCTGATCGCGCTCAAGCACGAGGGCCGGCAGTTGTTCATCGAGCTCGAGCGCGTCGCCCGCCAGCACGACGAATACCAGGTCGACTGGTCGCGGCTGCAGATCGAGCTGGCCTGGCTGGGCGAGAGCGGCCGTATCGAGCAGCAGGCCGCCTCGCGGCTGGATATGCATCCCCCCGAAGTCATCGGCGTGCTGGTGGCCGAACATGAGTGAATCGCACAACCCCAACGGAATCAGTCGCCTGCGCGTGGCGCTGCTGCTTGCGCTGATGGCGATCTGCGCGCTGGTGCTGATCGCCCGTGCGGTCAAGCTGCAGATCGTCGACACCGAATTCCTGCAGGCCGAGGGCGAGGCGCGCTACCTGCGCGAGGTCGAGATTCCGACGATGCGTGGCCGCATCATCGACCGCAACGGCCAGCCGCTGGCCGTGTCGACGCCGGTCGAATCGGTCTGGGCGCACCCGGGCGAGCTGCTGCAGGCGGCCGACCGGATTCCGCTTCTCGCCGGCGTGCTCGACGAGAGCGCCGAGGCGATCGAGCGCCGGCTGACCCAGCGCGCCGACCGCGAATTCGTCTGGATTGTCCGCCGGATCCGGCCCGACCTGGCCCGGCAGATCCGCGAACTGGACATTCCCGGCGTGTTCCTGCAGCGCGAGTACCGGCGCTTCTACCCGACGGCCGAGGTCAGCGCGCCGGTGATCGGCATGACCAATATCGACGACGTCGGCCAGGAAGGCCTCGAGCTGGCCTACGACAACTGGCTGACCGGCCGGCCCGGGGCCAAGCGCGTGATCCAGGACCGGCTCGGCCGGATCGTCGAGGATGTCGAGCTCGTGCGCGAGCCCGAACCCGGCCGCGAACTGCGCCTGACGCTGGACCGGCGATTGCAGTACCTGGCCTACCGCGAACTGGTCGCGACGATCGAGGAGTTCGATGCCCGCTCCGGCTCGGTGGTCGTGCTCGACATCGCCACCGGCGGCATTCTGGCGATGGCCAACTTCCCGACCTTCAACCCGAACGCGCGCGAGCGCACCGGCACCGAGGGCGTGCGCAACCGGGCTCTGACCGACGTGCTCGAACCCGGCTCGGTCGTCAAACCGTTCGTTGTCGCCGCGGCGCTGGAAGCCGGCACCGCGCGCCCGGACATGGTGCTCGACACCGCGCCCGGATACACCCGGATCTCGGGCCACACGATCCAGGATATCCGCAACTACGGCGAACTGACCGTCACCGAAGTGCTGACCAAATCCTCGAACGTCGGCGTGGTCCAACTCGCCATGGCGATGGATCCCCGGCAGATGTGGAGCATGTACTCGCGGCTCGGCTTCGGCCGCGTGACCGGCACCGGTTTTCCCGGCGAGTCGGCCGGCGTGCTGCGCGACTACCAGCGCTGGCGCAAACTCGAGCAGGCCACGCTGGCCTACGGCTACGGGCTATCGGTCACGCCGCTGCAGCTTGCGCGCGCGATGGCCGCGATCGCTGACGACGGCCGCCTGCGCCAGCCGAGCTTCATCCTCGATTCGGACAATCCGGTCCAGAGCGTCATCGACCCGTCGCTGGCGCGCGAGGTCGGCCGCATGCTCGAGACCGTCACCGGTCCGGGCGGCACGGCGACGCGCGCGGCGATCGACGGCTACCGGGTCGCGGCCAAGACCGGCACCTCGCGCAAGGTCGGGGTTTCCGGCTACACCGATCGCTACGTGGCCAGCATCGCCGGCTTCGCGCCGGTCTCGCGCCCGCGCATCGCCGCGGTGGTCGTGATCCAGGATCCGCGCGGCGACAAGTACTACGGCGGTCTCGTCGCCGGGCCGATGTTCGGCCGCGTCATGGCCGACGCGCTGCGGCTGATGAACGTGGCTCCGGACGACGTCGCCTCGCTGATGGCGATGTCGGGAGACCGGTCGTGACGCGGCTGGCCGATCTGCTCGCGGGCCTGGTTCCGGCCGACCCAATTCCGGCCGTAATGGTCGGCGGGCTGAGCGTGGACAGCCGCCGGGTCGCGCCCGGCGACGCATTCGTCGCCGTGGCCGGCACGCGGACCCACGGCATGGAATTCGCCGCCGCCGCGCTGGCCGCCGGCGCGTCGGTGGTGCTGCACGACGGCCGGGCCGAACCGCCGGCCGAAATCGCCGCACGGACCGTCGAGGTGCCCGGGCTCCAGGGAAGGCTGGCCGAACTCGCGAAACGCTTCTACGACGACCCGGTCGCAGCGCTGGACCTGACCGCCGTGACCGGCACCAACGGCAAGACTTCGGTCGCGTGGCTGCTCGCCCAGGCGCTGGACGGCGCGATGATCGGCACGCTGGGCTCGGGCCGGCCCAGTGCGCATAACCCTGCTGCGCTGCGGGAGGCCACGCACACGACGCCGGACCTGCCTTCGCTGTACCGCGAGCTTGCGCGGATCCGCGACGAGGGCATCCGCAAGGTGGTGCTCGAGGCCTCGTCGCATGCGCTCGCGCAGCATCGCCTCGACGGCCTGCAGTTCACGACCGCGGTCTTCACCAACCTCGGCCGCGACCACCTCGACTACCACGACAGCGTCGAGGCCTACGGCCGCGCCAAGGCCCGGCTGTTCCACGAATTCCCGGTCCGCCGGCGGCTGATCAACATCGACGACCCGTTCGGCCGCCAGTTGGTCGACGAGCTGGTCGACGAGATGGCCGAGGCGCGCGGCGACCGGCGCGGACTGCTGCGTTTCGGGCTGGATCCGGCCCGGTTGCCCGATGCGTTCGGCACGATCCGGCGCGCCGACCTCGATGGGCTGCAAATCGACGTGACGACGCCGGAAGGCCGGGTGTGCTGCTGCAGTGGGCTGATCGGCCGGGTCAACGCGTTCAATCTCGTCGTCGTCGCGACCGAACTGATGGCGCGCGGCGCCGACCCGGACGATGCGGCCGAGATCGTCGGCGCGCTGATGCCGGTGCCGGGCCGGATGAACCGGATCGACGGTCCGGACGGCCAGCGCGTCGTGATCGACTACGCGCACACCCCGGACGCGCTGGAAAACGCGCTCGCCTCGCTCAGGGAGATGACGCCGGCGCGGCTGATCTGCGTGTTCGGCTGCGGCGGCGAGCGCGACGCCGGCAAGCGCCCGCTGATGGGCCGGATCGCCGAGGCGCTGGCCGATCAGGTCGTCATCACCGACGACAACCCGCGGCGCGAGAACCGGATGCGCATCGTGCGCGAGATCGAGGCCGGCATGGCCCGCCCCGACCGGGTCCGGGTGATCCCGGACCGGCGCGAGGCGATCGCCTGCGCGGTGGCCTCCGCCGAGCCCGGAGACTGCGTGCTGGTTGCCGGCAAGGGCCACGAGCAGACCCAGGACCTCGGCGACCGGGTGATCGAATTCTCCGATTTCGACGCCGTCCGCGACGCGTTGACGGAGGCGGCATGATCCGCTTCGATCTCGAACGCGCGGCCGAACTGACCGGCGGCACGCTGCACCCGGCCGGACCCGGCACGGTCGCCGGCGAATTTCACGGCATGACGCAGGACACCCGCAACCTGAAGCCCGGCAACCTGTTCGCGGCCCTGGTCGGCACGCGCGTCGACGGCCACATCTACGTCGCAGAGGCGGCGGCCCGTGGCGCGGCGGCGGCGCTGGTCGCCACCCGGGTCGACGCGCCGATCGCGCAGATCGAGGTCGCCGACGTGGTTCGCGCGCTGGGCGACCTGGCGCGCGCGTGGCGCGCGGACTCGCGGGTCCGGCTGGTCGGGATCACCGGCAGCAACGGCAAGACCATGGTCAAGACCATGCTCTCGGCGATCCTTTCGCGCACCGCGCCGACGCTGGCGACCCGCGGCAACTGCAACAACGAGATCGGCGTGCCGCTGACGCTGGCCGCGCTCGGCCCCCACCACCGTTTCGCGGTCGTCGAGATGGGCGCCGGCCAGCCCGGCGACATCGAATACCTCGCCTCGATTGCCGCACCCGAGGTCGGCGTCGTCACCAACGCCGGTCCGGCCCACCTCGAGCGCCTGGGCAGCATCGAGGGTGTGGCCAAAACCAAGGGCGAACTGTTCGTCGCGCTCGGGTCCGACGGTACCGCGATCATCAACTACGACGACGATTTCTGCGAGTACTGGAAGAGCCTGTGCCGCGACGCGCGCCAGATCACGTTCGGCACGATGGACGCGGCCGACGTCCGGCTGGTGGACGACGGCGACGGCGAATCGGTCGACACGCCCGCCGGGCGTTTTCGGCTGCGGCTGAACCTGCCCGGCCGGCACAACCGGCTCAACGCGCTGGCGGCCGCGGCCGCGGCGCTGGCGCTGGAAATGCCGCTCGAAGCGATCGCGGCGGGCCTGGCCTCGGTCGCCGCCCTGGCCGGCCGGCTCGACGAGCACGAGATGGAAGGCGGCTGGCGCCTGATCGACGACAGCTACAACGCCAACCCGGCGTCGCTGTACGCCGCGCTCGAGGTGCTGGCCGAACACTCCGGCGAGCGCTGGCTGGTCATCGGCGATATGGCCGAGCTGGGCGAGTCAAGCGACAAGCTGCACCGCGAAATCGGCCGCGCGGCGCGCGAGTTCCGGGTCGACCGGCTGTTCGCGATCGGCCGGCACGCCGCCGCGGCCGCCGACGCGTTCGGGCGCGGCGCCGAGACCTTCGACTCGATGGACGGGCTCATCGAGCGCCTGGGCGACGAGGTCCGGCCGGGTGTCGCGTGCCTGGTCAAGGGTTCGCGTTCGATGAACATGGATCGGATCGTCAGCCGGCTGCGGGCCGCGGAGGTCGACCGGTGCTGATGTGGCTGTTCGACAACGTGCTCGCGCGCGACCTGGCGCTGTTCGGGTTCATCACGTTCCGGACGATCATGGCGGCGCTGACGGCGCTGGCCGTGTCGCTGGCGGTCGGCCCCGTGTTCATCCGCTACCTCACCGCGCGCAAGCTGGGCCAGCCGATTCGCGAGGTCGGCCCGCAGACGCATTTCGACAAGGCCGGCACGCCGACCATGGGCGGCGCCCTGATCCTCATCTCGGTGCTGGTCTCGACGCTGCTGTGGGCCGATCCGGCCAACCGCTACGTCTGGACGGTGCTGTTCGTGACCGCCGCGTTCGGCATGATCGGCTTCGTCGACGACTACCGCAAGCTCAAGTACAACGACTCGCGCGGCGTCTCGGCCCGCGCCAAGTACCTGCTGCAGTCGGTTTTCGCGCTGGCCGCGGCGCTGTTTCTGTATCTGACCGCCGACGTTCCGGGCGCTACCGAGTTGCTGGTGCCGTTTTTCAAGGACATCGCGCTGCCGCTCGGCGCCGGCTTCATCGTGCTGACCTATTTCGTCATCGTCGGTTCGTCGAATGCGGTCAATCTGACCGACGGGCTGGACGGGCTGGCGATCGTGCCGGCGGTGATGGTCGCAATCGGTCTCGGCATCTTCGCCTACGCGGCCGGCAACGCGATCTTCGCCGACTATCTCGGCTTTCCGTTCATCCCGGGCGCCGGCGAGGTCGCGATCATCTCGGCCGCGCTGGCCGGCGCCGGGCTGGGTTTTCTGTGGTTCAACACTTATCCGGCCCAGGTGTTCATGGGCGACGTCGGTGCGCTGTCGGTAGGGGCGGCGCTGGGCGTCATGGCCGTCATCGTGCGTCAGGAACTGGTGTTCTTCCTGATGGCGGGCATCTTCGTGCTCGAGACCGTCTCGGTGATGCTGCAGGTGGTCTCGTTCAAGCTGACCGGCAAGCGGCTGTTCCGGATGGCGCCGATCCACCATCACTTCGAACTCAAGGGCTGGCCCGAGCCCAGGGTCATCGTGCGCTTCTGGATCATCGCCGTGATGCTGGTGCTGGTCGGGCTGGCCACGTTGAAGGTGCGCTGATGACGGCGGTGCGCGGACAGGCGAGAAGGTTTTCCGACACGCCGCGCGGCGTCCACGTCGATCAGCCGCTGGTGCTGGCCGCGCTGGCGCTGCTGGCCATCGGCATCGTCATGGTCGGCTCGACGTCGGTGGCCGTGGCCGAGAAGTACCAGGTCGGCGAATGGTATTTCCTCGCCCGCCACGTCCTGTTCGTTCTGCTGGGCCTGGGGCTGGCGGTGGCCGTGCAGTGGCTGGACACGCGCTGGCTGGAACCGGCCGGGCGCGGATTCCTGTTCGCCTCGCTGCTGCTGCTGGCGCTTGTGCTGATGCCGGGCCTGGGCGTGACCGTCAACGGCGCGACGCGCTGGCTGAACTTCGGGCTGTTCCGGTTCCAGGTCGTCGAGGCGGTCAAGCTGCTGATGATCCTGTACGTGGCCGGCTACCTGGCGCGGCGGCCGGATCTGGCGCGCGCCGGGCTGATGGAGACCCTCAAGCCGCTGCTCGTCGGCGGGCTGGTCGCGGCGATCCTGCTCAAGCAGCCGGACATGGGTTCGGCCGTGGTGCTGATGGTGATCGTGGCCGGCATGGTGTGGCTGGCCGGCGCGACCTGGAAGCACCTTTCGCTGCTCGGCCTGGCCGCGCTGCCGCTGGCGACGTTTGCGGCGCTGGAGCCGTACCGGCTGGCGCGTCTGACCAGTTTCGGCGATCCGTTCGCCGACCCGTACGACTCCGGCTTCCAGCTCGTCCAGGCCCTGATCGCGGTCGGCCGCGGCGAGGTGGCCGGGGTCGGGCTGGGCGGCAGCGTGCAGAAGCTGTTCTACCTGCCCGAGGCGCATACCGATTTTATCTTCGCGATCCTGGCCGAGGAGCTCGGCCTGATCGGCATCGTGCTGGTTCTGGGGCTGTTCGCGCTGATGGTCGTGCGCGTGTTCCGGATCGGCATCCGGGCGCAGATCGCCGGCCGCGGGTTCGCCGCGTTCGCCTGCTACGGCATCGGCCTGTGGATCGGCCTGCAGGCGCTGGTCAGCATGGGCGTCAACCTCGGCGTGCTGCCGACCAAGGGCCTGACGCTGCCGCTGGTCTCGGCCGGAGGCAGCAGCATCCTGATGCTGCTGCTGGCGCTGGGCCTGGTCGTGCGCATCGGGCGCGAACTGGACCGCGCCGAGCTGTCGCGCCCGCGCCGGCACCGGGAGATGGGGTTCGTTGACATGTTCGGCGATCGCCGCGTTGCTGCCCCAAATGGCGCCAGGCAAGGCGCGAGGAGAGAAGTTTAGTGCGCCTAAATGAACGACGAGCAACGCCGCATGGCGCCATTTGGGGCGCAACCCGGAGGGACGGGGCCATTTTTCCGCCAGCCTGCGTTCCAGCTCGCTCATGTGCAATGAGCACACCA
>JAVVDX010000104.1:0-8917 GCA_032251475.1 Wenzhouxiangellaceae bacterium
GAACCCGGTGCGATTCCCCGGATGACTCGAGTTCGATTGTACGCGGAACGAGCCGGGCGCAATCCGCCATCGCGTGAGGGCAACGCGGGTGGAACGCGCAACCCGGCGGCGGGCGGGCCGGCGACGGCGGTTCGCCGGGAAGCGCACGCGAACCGCGATGGTGCTGCGGGTCGGTACTCGGAACGGCGTCGAGCAACGCCCGGGTGTACGGGTGCGCCGGTTCGGCATAGAGCCGGTCGGTGGATGCGAGTTCGACGAGCTTGCCGAGATACATCACGCCGACGCGATGGCTGATCTGCCGCACGACACCGAGGTCGTGCGAGATGAAGACGTAGGCAATGCCGAATTCGCGCTGCAGGTCCATCAGCAGGTTCAGGACCTGCGACTGGATCGAGACGTCGAGCGCCGAGACCGCCTCGTCGGCGACGATCAGCTTCGGCTCGACCGCCAGCGCGCGCGCGATGGCGATGCGCTGGCGCTGCCCGCCCGAGAACTCGTGCGGGTAGCGCTCGAGCGCCGCGCGACCCAGGCCGACGATGTCGAGAAGTTCGGCGACGCGCCGGTCGCGACCGGCTCGCGGGCCGATCCGGTGGAGATCCAGCGGCTCGCGCAGCGTCTGTGCAACCGTGCGGCGCGGCGACAGCGACGCGTACGGATCCTGGAAGATCATCTGCATGTGCTTTCGCGCCCGCTTGAGTTCGGCCGGCGCCAGCGCGGTGATCTCGCGACCGTCCAGCCAGACCCGGCCCGAATCCGGCTCGACCAGACGCAGCAGGGCACGGCCGAGCGTGGTCTTGCCGCAGCCCGATTCGCCGACCAGGCCGAACGTCGTGCCGGATTCGACCGCGAAACTGACCCCGTCGACCGCGCGCAGCGGTTCGCTCCGGCGCCCGAACGTCCCGGCCCGGACCGGGTAGTGCTTGACCAGCCGCCGGATTTCGAGCAGCGGCCGGCTCACGATTCGTCCTCCGGGTACCGGCACGGGTGGAAACAGGCCGCGCAGGTCCGGCCGATTCGTTCCGGTGCCGGTTCGCGATTGCGGCATAACTCGTCGGCGTGGGCGCAGCGCGGCGCGAACCGGCAGCCCGGCGGATAAGCGCCCGGCTCCGGCACCGTTCCGGGGATCGTCGCCAGGCGACCTGCCCGGGGCGGTTGAAGCGTCGGCATCGCGGCGAGCAGGCCCTGCGTGTAGCGGTGGCGAGGCGTCGCGAACAACGTGGCGGCCGGGGCCTGCTCCACGGCCCGGCCGCAGTACATGACCAGCACGCGCGCGCAGGTCTCGGCGACGACACCCAGATCGTGCGTGATCAGCACCACTGCCGTGCCGGTGGCACCTGCGAGCCCGGCGATCTGCTCGAGCACCTGGGCCTGCGTGGTCACGTCCAGCGCCGTGGTCGGCTCGTCGGCGATCAGCAGCCGCGGCCGGCAGGCCAGCGCCATCGCGACCATGACCCGCTGGCGCATGCCGCCGGAAAGCTCGTGCGGGTATTCGCCGAGCCGCGTGTCCGGGTCCGGGAATCCGACCCTTGCCAGCATGTCGATGGCCCGCTCGCGCGCCGCGTTGTCCGAAAGGCGCTCGTGCCGGCGCAGTACCGCGGTGATCTGCCGGCCGACCGAATAGACCGGGTTCAGCGCCGTCATCGGCTCCTGGAAGATCATCGACAGCTCGGCGCCCCTCAACCCGCGCCAGGCGCGTTCGCCGAGCCCGGTCAACTCGCGGCCGGCCAACCGGATGGAGCCGCCGGCGATGCGGCCGTTGCCGGGCAGAAGCCCCATCAGCGCCAGCCCGGTCGTCGACTTGCCGCAGCCCGACTCGCCGACGATGCCCAGCGTCTCGCCGGCATCCAGCGTGAACGAGACCCCATCGACGGCGCGCACCGGCCCCGCTTCGGTCGCGAACTCGACCGTCAGGTTTTCGACTTCGAGGAGTGTGCCAGGCATCAGTCCGGGGAGAGAATACGCGATTCACAGGTGAACACGGATGACCTGTTCACCCGCGGGCTCTCGTCTTCGGGTCGAGCGCGTCCTGGAGGCCGTCGGCAAACAGGTTGAAGCCCATGACCAGCGCGAACAGAAAGCTCGAGGCGGCGATGAAGTTCATGTAATGGCCGGCCATGATCTCGGTGGTCGACTCGGCGATCATCAAGCCCCAGCTCACCGTGTCGTGCACGCCGAGGCCGAGAAAGCTCAGGATGACTTCGGACTTGATCGCGGCGACGAACACGATGGTTGCCTGCACCAGCAGGATATGCACCGTGTTCGGCACGACGTGGCGGATCACGATCAGGTGCGAGGGCAGCCCGAGCGCCCGCGCGGCCTCGACGAACTCGCGGTTCCTCAGCCGGATCACCTCGCCGCGCACCAGCCGCGCGGTGGTGGTCCAGAACGTCGCAATCATCGCCACGTGCATCGCCCACGGGTTGCCCTTGAGCGCGAATGCCAGTGCGGCGACGAACAGGTAGAACGGAATCGCATCGAGCACGCCCTTCAGCCACAGCACGAGGCTGTCGACCACGGTATGCGCGAAGTAGCCGGACAGCGCGCCGAACAGCCCGCCCAGCAGCGTCGAGGCGAGTGCGACGACCAGCCCGATCTCGAACGCGGTGCGGGTCGAAAACAGCGCCCGGGCGAAGATGTCCTGACCGAGAATCGTCGTACCGAGCCAATGCTCGGCCGAAGGCCCCAGCCATCGGCCCGCACCGGTCTCGGCCCAGTTCCCGCCCCACCAGCCGGCCCAGACGCCCAGCGCGATCACGAAGAACACCCCGACCACGGTCATGCCGGCGACGGCCGCGCGGTCGCGCAGCAGGCGCCCGAGCGCGCGGTTCCACGGCGACCGGCCGCGCGGGCCGACCGGCGCGATCGTCGGCTGCAACGGCGCGTCGGCGCCGGGGTTGAACCCGGGTTCGAGGCGGCGCGGTGGAAGGCTCATCGTTGCGGCCCCAGCCCGACGCGCGGGTCGAACACCTTGTAGAGGATGTCGTTGACGGTCAGAATGACGACGAACAGCACCGCGGTGAGGCCGACGACCGCTTTCAGGATCGGCTGATCGCCCGAGGTGATCGCGTCATAGGTCACCTTGCCGACGCCCGGAATGCCGAAGTAGCTCTCGATCAGCAGGCTGCCGGAGATGACGATCAGCGGAATCGAGAACATCACGCGCGTGATGATGGGAATCATGGCGTTCATCAGCACGCCCTGCCACAGCACCGTGGCCGGTCCGGCCCCGAACGCGCGCATCGTGCGCACGTGGTCGCGGTCCATCTCCTCGACCAGCACGGCGCGGAAGAAGCGCGTGTTGTAGCCCAGTGCGACGAACACGGAAGCCAGCGTCGGCACGGTCACGTGGTAAAGATAGCTGAGCGGGCCGTGCACATCCCAGCCCCGGGCCGGGAACCAGCCGAGCACAACGCCGAAGATCACCTGGAACGCGATGATCACGACCAGGAAGCTGATCGACATGCCGATGACGGCGAACGCCATGATCGCCTTGTCGATGCGTCCGCCCCGATGCCAGGCGGCAACAAGCCCGAGCACGATGCCGAGCAGATTGCCGAGCACGAAGCCCGGGGCAAGCAGGGCCAGCGAAACCGGCACCGTGCGTGCGAGGATCGACGTGACGCGCTCGCCGGTCGAGTCCGAGTAACCGAAATCGAGCGTGGCCATCTCGCGCAGGTAGTCGGCATAGCGGATCCAGAAGGGCCGGTCGTAGCCGAGTTCGGCCCGGACCTCGGCGATCTGCTCCGGCGTCGGGTTCTTGCCGAGCAGTTCGAAGGTCTTGTCCGGCCCGAAATACACCATCAGCACGAAGCTGATCAGTGTCACGCCGAGCACCAGCGGGATGCCGCCGGCGAGCCGGTAGAGCGTGTAGCGCAGAATCTCCATGGCCGGGACCGGAACCGCACGCGCCCGCGTACGATCGGAACCTCGCCCTCCTCGTTGATGGCCGGGAGCATTATCGGTCAACCGGGCCCGCGCCCGCACGCCGGCCCGCGTCCGCGGTTGGGGGCGCCAGGCCGTGCGACAATCGGATAGCATGAACGCGAGCCGTCAATGGTCGGCTCGGGAGGTCCGCCGATGACCGATCGTCATCCGGATTCGCTGCCCGCGCGCGACGACGCGGCCGGCGCCGCTGCGCCCGCTGCCGTCGGCGGCTGGGAGCACTTCGAGCACGTCGCCGACATCGGCATTCGCGGTTGCGGCGCGACGCTCGAGCAGGCCTTCGCCCAGGCGGCCGTGGCACTGACCGCGGTGATCTGCGACCCGGCCGATGTCGTGCCGCGCGAGTGCGTCGAAATCGACTGCGCCGCCGACGACCGCGAGATGCTGCTGGTCGAGTGGATCGACGCAATCGTCTACGAGATGGCGACCCGCGGCATGCTGTTTTCCCGTTTCGAAGTGAATGTCACCGGCAACCGGCTGCGTGGCCGGCTGCACGGCGAGCCGATCGACGTGGCGCGCCACCGGCCGGCGGTCGAGGTCAAGGGCGCGACGCTGACCGAACTGGAAGTCGGCCGCGACGCGGCCGGGCGATGGCGCGCGCAACTGGTGATCGACGTGTGAGCCGGCAGGAGGAAGTACGATGGACCTGGGGCTTCTTGAACAACGATCCGAACACGAATGGCACCTCCGGGCGCAGCGCGGCATGCGCGTGCCGGCGGTGATCTACGCCGACCGCGCGCTGCTCGAAGATATGGACGACAAGGTCTGCGAGCAGCTTCGCAACGTCGCGATGCTCCCGGGCATCGTCGGCGCCGCCTACGCGATGCCCGACGCGCACTGGGGGTACGGTTTCCCGATCGGCGGCGTGGCCGCGTTCGACCCGGACGACGGCGGCGTCGTTTCGGCCGGCGGCGTGGGCTTCGACATCTCTTGCGGCGTGCGCGCGCTGACGACCGGATTGACGCGGGAGCGGCTCGAGGCGGACAAGATCGAACTGGCCGACCGGCTGTTCGAGGTCATCCCGGCCGGCCTGGGAAGCCGCGGCAGCATCACGCTGGACGAGAGCGAAATGAGCGCGATGCTGGCCGGCGGGGCGCGCTGGGCGGTCGAGTCCGGCTGGGGCGATGCGCGCGATCTCGAGCGAATCGAGGAGCACGGCTGCATGGCCGGGGCGCGACCCGAATGCGTCTCGGCCCGCGCCCGGGATCGCCAGCGCCGCGAGATGGGCACGCTGGGTTCGGGTAACCATTACCTCGAGGTGCAGCAAGTCGTCGAGGTCTTCGAGCCCGACATCGCCCGGGTATTCGGCTTGGCCGAGAACAAGATCATCGTCAGCATCCATTGCGGCTCGCGCGGCCTGGGCCACCAGATCGGCACCGAGTTCCTCAAGGCCATGGCGGTCGAGGCCGGGCGTGCCGGGATCCGGCTGCCCGACCGCGAACTGGCCTGCGCGCCGATCCGGTCGGCGATGGGCGAGCGCTACCTCGGCGCGATGCGCGGCGCGATCAATTGCGCGCTGGCCAACCGCCAGATCATCACGCATCTGGCCCGTCGGGTGTTCGGCGAGGTCTTTCCCGGCACCGGACTGGAACTCGTGTTCGATGTTTCGCACAACACCTGCAAGGTCGAGCGTCATCGCGTCGACGGCCGCGAACGCGAGCTGTACGTGCACCGCAAGGGAGCGACGCGGGCGTTCGGGCCGGGCTGGCCGGATCTTCCGCCGGCGTTGCGCGAGGCCGGCCAGCCGGTATTGATCGGCGGTTCGATGGGCACGGCCAGCTACGTGCTCGCCGGGGTCGAGGAAAGCGAGGCGCGGGCGTGGTCGTCGGCCTGCCACGGCGCCGGGCGCGCGATGAGCCGGCGCCAGGCCACGCGGCGCTGGCAGGGACGGCAGGTGGTCGACGAACTGGCCGCGCGCGGCATCCTGATCCGCAGTCCGAGCTGGCGCGGCGTGGCCGAGGAGGCCCCGGGCGCCTACAAGGACGTCGGCGAGGTCGTCGACGCCGCGGCCCGCGCCGGGCTGGCGCGCAAGATCGCGCGGCTGGTGCCGGTGGTATGCGTCAAGGGCTGACGTCGACGAACCGCATGAAGAAGCCGCCGAGGATTTCGCGGTCGGGCAGCATCCGAAGGCGCTTGTTCCACAGGTGGATGCGCGTGCGCGAGAGCCCCGAGATCGCGACGCAGTCGTCGATGACGATCCGGTTCATCTGCCGGTAGATCGCGGTGCGCTCGGGGCCGGGCTGCATCGTCGCGGCCTTCTCGTACAGCGCGTCGAACTCGGGGTTGCGGTAGTTGAAGTAGTTCGAGCCCGGCGTCTCGTAGGGGCCGTAGAACAGCTGCAGCGTGTTCTGCGCGTCCGGGTAGTCCAGTGTCCAGCCGAGGAAGAACAGGTCCAGCCGGCGGTTTTTCATCGCGCGTGAGAAGTCGCCGAACGTCGCGAAAGTCTCTGCGCGGATCTTGTCGGGCGGAAACCCCAGCTCGACCAGCCGGGCCCGGAACTGGGCGTACATCTGCCGGTTCTGGACGCCCGAGACCAGCCCGTAGTTCAGTTCGGGCAGCGATTCGGGCGTCCAGCCGGCGCGCTCGAGCCGTGCGCGGCCGCGCTCGACGGTGCCGGCGACAGAGTCGCGCGGTGCGTCGGGGTCGAATTCCGGCACTACCGGCGGAATCACGCCCGGGAAGATCCGGCCGATGCCGTAGTAGAAGGTCTCGTTGCGCGCCTGCCAGTCGAACGCGTCGCGGATCGCGCAGCGCAGCGCCCGGTTGGCCGCGTCGCGTTCCGGATCCGGGTGATGGCCGAAGCGTTCGTCGGCCATGTTGAAGCCGGCGTAGACGAAGCCCGCCTCGAGTCCGGCCGTCGCGTGATGGCGCTGCTCGATCGCGGGTGCGAATTCGACCGGGTCGCGGCCGACCAGCACCGACTCGACCTGTTCGTTCGGCACCATGACGTTGTCGACGGCGCCGCTGGCGAATGCCGTCCAGCGCGCAGCGTTCTCGTCGATGAAATGGATCTCGAGCCGGTCGACGAACGGGTAGTGACGGCCGTCCAGTTCGGCCAGGCCGAAGCGCTGGTGCAGTTCGGGTTCGTAGCCTTCCGCGGCCAGGTCCAGCGGGTCGCGCTCGAAATGCGGGTTGCGTTCCAGCCGCGCCAGCGCGCTGTCGAACGACACCAGCCGGAACGGCCCGGAACCCACGGGCCGGACCCCGAACTCGCGGCCGTAGTGTTCGACCGCCTCGCGCGGCACGATCGCCGAGAAGCCGGTCGCGAGCGTGTAGGCGAGCTGCGGGTAGGGCTCGTTCAGGCGAATCCGCAGGGTGTGGTCGTCGAGCGCCGTCAGGCCTTCGACCGGCTCGTCGTAATCCGCGCCGCGTTCGCCCCACGTATCCAGCCCGGCGATCCGCCCCGCCCAAAGCCACTTCCCCTGCGCGCGCTGCGACGGGTCGAAATGACGCTTGAGCGAGTAGATCACGTCGTGTGCGGTGACTTCGCGCCCGGTGCCGTCGGGAAACGCCGGGTCGTCGACAAAGCGCGCGCCGGGCCGGAGCCGGAACGTCCAGGTCAGCCCGTCGTCGGAAACCTCGGGAAACCCGACCGCCAGATTGGGCGCCAGTTCGTACGGCCGGGCGAGGTACTTGTAGCGGTAGAGCGTGTCGTAGAGGTTGACCACCACCAGGTTCGAATAGACCGTCGCGGCCTGCGCCGGGTCCAGCGTGGCCGGCGCGCCGTCGGTGGCGTGGCGGTAGACGGCCCGGTCCGTTGCCGAAGGTGCCGTTCCGTCGCCGCACGCTGTGACGGCCGCCACGGCGGCCGTCACAGCAATGGCGGACAGCGCCCGGAGCCCGAGAAGCGGTTTCATTGAAGTCCCTGGTCGCCGAAGAGCATCGGAGGCGAAGGGTAACCCGAAATCACGCCGCAATCACGATTTTGCGCAACCTGCCTGATTTCGCAGCAAATATCCGACCCGCAGCACGTCGGGTTTCGCATCGCGCTTTCGGCCGGAGTGGAAATCCCGGCGTAGAAATCCCGGCGTAGACTTGACTTTTCGGTCCATTTGTTGTTCCCTTTTTAAGCAGCGGTCTCGAAGACTCCGCCAGGCGTGTGGGCAGTTGGCTTAGCGCATCCGTGCAGTCGTTTTTGGAGCCCGCTTTTACTTGGGGATCATAAACGGGGATCAAAATGGGGAATCTGAAGGGGGCGGCACGCGCCCTGTCTGAAGTGGGGAGGCGCAATGCGATACTGGTTGCGTTGGGCCTGTCATTTACTTTCACGGTGACCGCGGGTGATGCGGCGCCAGTCACACCGGGGGCGCTGTGGGTCGCCGATCGCGATGGCATCGCGGTGCTCGACAGCACGGGCGAGGTACTACTCGAAATCGCCACTGATCGGCCCGTTCGCGCGACGGCGTTCGACCGTGCCCGCGACACCGTCTGGGTACTGGACGATCGCGGCGAACTGAGCGCGTTCGATCTCGAGGGCATGAAGCTGGGTTCGGTCGAAGTTCCGAGTTCACCCCCGTCCCCATCAAGCCCGCCGGCCAACCGCGATCCCGAACTGGTGATCGACTCGCCGGCCGCCACCTTGTGGCTGCTGGCCGGTAACACGCTGTACCGCTTCGATGCGCAAGGCGACTTCCAGCAGGCACTGGATCTGGACCCTGCGGAGCGCCTCCAGGGACTTGCCCTTGACGAAGCACGCTCCAGGCTGTGGCTCGCCAATGCCAGGTCGCTGAAGGCATTCGACCCGTCGGGCGCCAACACCCATACGATTGAAGTCGACCTGCCGTCGCCGGGAATCGAGGCGACCGCGTTCGATCCGTTCCTCGATGCGCTGTGGGTCGCCGGCGGCGGCCGGGTACAGCGCTACGACGGCGAAGGCCAACCGGTCTTCGAGGCCGAGGCCGGGCGTGAGATCAAACACATTGCCGCCGACGGCCGGGGCGGCGCCTGGCTGGCCGGGCCGGAAAGGCTGGAGCAC
>JAVVDX010000105.1:0-8729 GCA_032251475.1 Wenzhouxiangellaceae bacterium
AGGCCGGCATCAGGCCGCGCGAGACACACCGGCTGGACCGTTTGCGCGCGATTCTGTCGACCGGGTCGCCGCTTCTGCCCGAGTCGTTCGACTACGTCTATCGCGACGTCAAGCCCGACGTCCAGCTCAGCTCGATCTCGGGCGGCACCGATATCGTATCGTGTTTCGCGCTGGGCAACCCGGTGCTGCCGGTCTACCGCGGCGAGCTGCAGTGCCGCGGCCTGGGCATGAAGGTCGAGATCCGCAACGACGACGGCGAGGTGGTCGAAAACGAGACCGGGGAGCTGACCTGCTCGCAGCCGTTTCCCTGCATGCCGGTGAAGTTCTTCAACGATCCCGACGGCAGCCGCTACCGGGCGGCTTATTTCGAGAAGTTCCCGGGGGTGTGGAGCCACGGCGACTACGCCCGGCTGACGCCGCGCGGCGGCGTCGTCATCTACGGCCGTTCGGACGCGACGCTGAACCCCGGCGGCGTCCGGATCGGCACCGCCGAAATCTACCGCCAGGTCGAAAAGCTCGACGAGGTGCTCGAATCGCTGTGCGTCGGCCAGGACTGGCAGGGCGACGTCCGGGTCGTGCTGTTCGTCGTGCTGCGCGAAGGCGTCGAGCTCGATGACGACCTGGTCGCGCGGATCAAGTCGACGATCCGCGAAAACGCAACGCCGCGCCACGTTCCGGCCAAGGTCATCGCCGTGCCCGAACTGCCGCGCACGGTCTCGGGCAAGATCACCGAACTGGCCGTGCGCGACGTCATCCACGGCCAAAAGGTCAAGAATACCTCGGCGCTGGCCAATCCCGAGGCGCTGGAGCATTTCCGCGACCTGTCCGAATTGGCCGAATAGAGCCCGTGCCGACCGCGCCGGATCTCGGCGCGGTCGGCAGAACGTGACAAATCTCGTCAATTTGCCCGGGACTTGGGCGCCTGAACCCGAAACCGTTGAATTTCATCGGGCGGGCCGGGAATCTGCTTCAAAATCAAGGGGATCCAGCTGCGGCAGCGAGGATATCGCCGTCGCTGGATCGTGTTCTCGGGGCAATATCCATTCCAATTGGCATATAACCTGCATTTATGAGAATGCGTGCACACTAATGGAATGACGGCGTGGGGTCAACGCAACAAAAATCGGGTTCATCGGAGCTGGCATCACCGGGCGTTTGACGCCTGGTGAGGGACAGGGGACGGCCGTGTCCAATTTCAGCGATCCGGATCGTGAACTGCTCTGGGACAACGAAATCCAGATCGATCCGATCCACCTGAAGCCGGGTCATTTCGTGACCCGACTCGACCGGCCGTGGCTGGGTACGCCGTTTCCGCTCGAAGGCGTCATGATCGAGCAGAAGCGCCAGCTCGACTGGATACGCCAGCACTGCGACCGGGTGGTCGTCGACCTGCTCCGGAGTCGCAATCGCTACCGTCCGCCGGGGGCGCGGGCGCGTCCGGCGCCGCCGCAGCACCAGGAGTGGCGGGGCTATCTCAGCGATCCGGAAGCGCCGATCAACGCGTTGCGCCGCGCCGAATACACCGACGAGGTCGTCAGCGAGTCGATCGAGACTCACGATCTGCTTTACCGGCAGGCCGAGTCGCTGGTGACGACGATTGCCGGCGGCGGCCGGGTCGATACCGAGCAGACGCGGGCAAACGTCACCGGCATGGCCGACAAGCTGGAACGGAACGTGGCCGCTATGGTCTGGCTGACCCGGATCAAGAACGCCGACGAGTACACGGCCGAGCATTGCGTGAACGTGTCCATCCTGGCCATGGGCCTGGCCCACGCGCTCGAATGGGAACGCGAGCAGGTCGAACTGGCCGGCCTGGCCGGCATGCTGCACGATCTGGGCAAGACGAAGGTGGACAAGACCATCCTGAACAAGCCGGGCCGGCTGACCGAAGAGGAATACGACCACATCAAGAAGCACTCGCGTTACGGCTACCTGATGCTGCGCGGCGACGACCAGGTCCATCCGCGCGTGCAGCAGGCGGTACTCGAACACCACGAGCGGCCTGACGGCACCGGCTATCCGCACGGCCGCGACCACACATCGCTTCAGCCCATGTCGGCGCTGATCAGCGTCGTCGACGCCTACGACGCGATCACGACGCGCCGTCCCTACAGCCGCGCCCGTTCGCACCACGAGGCGCTGGGGATTCTGTGGAAGGCGCGCGGCAGTCAGTTCGACGGCGGCATGGTCGAGTCGCTGATCCAGTTCCTCGGCTGGATCACGCCGGGCACGATCGTCCGGCTGACCACCGGCGATCAAGCGATCGTGCTGCGGGCGAGCCACGAGCACCGGCTGTGGCCGCTGGTCCGGATTCTCGAGCTGCGCGACGGCGAATACCGCGTCGGCCGGCGCATGGACCTGGCCGATTACAATAACCGTAATCCCGGGCAAGCCATCCGGGTGGCCGAGGTGCTGGCCGACGATGCGCTGAATGTCGCGCACCGGGAGATCATGCGCGCGGAGGCCGCCGGCAATTGATCCGCCGGGCGCCCTGCGCCCGGATCGTACGATCGCCATTCCGGGTCAGGATTGCGGTATCTTGAAGCGTTACTGACGTTCTCATACTTGACGACGACGCATCGTCGCATCGGGGTTCGGGCGCGGTCCGGCTGCGCCGCAAGGGGGTGAACCGTTGGGTTCAACGGATCCGGGCGCAATCGCCCGGGCGCAAAGCAAGGCGCAGATGGGCAATCCCTCCGACAGCGAGCTCTGGGAAAGCGAGTGCGTGATCGACCCGGCCGAGCTGCAGATCGGCCATTTCGTCTCCAAGCTGGACCGGCCGTGGCTGGATACGCCGTTTCCGCTCGAAGGCGTGATGATCCTGTCGGACGAGCAGCGCGCCTGGTTCGCCGAGCAGTGCGAATGGGTCGTCATCGACCTGCTGCGCGGGCGCAACGCCTGGCGGCCGCCGTCGGCCCGGGTCTACCGGCCGCGCGCTGCCGGATCCGAGGAGATGCCGCGCGCAAAGGATCCGGTCAACATGATCCGGCGCGCACGCCTTGATGCCGAGACCGTCAGCGACGCCATCGACTGTCACGAGCTCCTGTACCGCCAGGCCGCGGTACTGATCGATTCGCTCAAGCGCACCGGCAAGATCGACATCGAGAGAGCCCGGCTGGGGCTCCGGAAGATCGCCGGATCGCTGGAGTCCAACATCGCCGCGATGATCTGGCTGACGCGGATCAAGCACGCCGACCGGCACACCGCCGAGCACAGCGTCAACGTCGCCATTCTCGGCATGGGGCTGGCGCGCTCGCTCGATTGGGACGACGAGCATGTCGAGCACGCCGGACTGGCCGGATTGCTGCACGATCTCGGCAAGATGAAGCTCGACCCGGCGCTGATCAACAAGGCAGGGCCGCTGAGCGACGACGAGCGCCGCCGGCTCCGACGGCATTCCGAACTCGGCTATGAACTGCTGCGCGACGACGACCGCGTTCATCCCGACGTCGCGCGCGCGGTGCTGCAGCACCACGAGCGTCCGGACGGTCAGGGCTATCCCGACGGTATCGGCGGCGACGAGATCCATCCGCTGTCGCACCTCGTTTCGGTCGTCAATGCCTACGATGCGATGACCACCAACCTGCCGACGAATCCCGCAATCTCGCACCACGATGCGCTCGGCGTGCTGTGGCGCGCGCGGCGCCGGAAGTTCGACGCCGGCACGGTCGAGACGCTGATCCAGTTTCTCGGCTGGGTCGCACCGGGCATTCTGGTCCGGTTGTCGGACGGCGATTTTGCAGTCGTTCTCCAGACCAGCCAGCAAAACCGGCTCTGGCCCGTGGTCCGGCGCCTGCGGCGCAACGGCGCAGGATACGTCGGTGCCGAGCGCGTCGACCTGGCAAGGCTGGGCCGCGGCGACCGCGACGAATCGATCCGGATCGAGGAAGTGCTCCCGGACGGTTCGGTCGATGCCGACCTCAACGCGATTCTGCTCGAGGAGGCGGTGCGCGATGGGGGTCAGGTTCTGTAGCAAATCGTCCCGGGGACAGGGCGTCCTCGATCGCGCGGTCGGTCGGCAGCGGCAGGCCGCTGAGGCGGTCGGCGATCAGTTCCGCGGCCAGCGGGGTGTTGGCGATGCCGCGGCTGCCGTGGGCGAGGCTCAGCGCCAGCGGGCAGCCGCCGCCGTTGATTGAAGCCGGCACGAGGCCTGCGACCGGCAGGTAGTCGTTGACGCGGGCCCGGAACCCGACCCGTCGGCCGACGATCTCGATACCGTCTCCGCCCAGTTGCCGCCATCGCTCCGGAAGGCGTCGCTTCAGTGCGGCCAGGTTGGCGGCGTCGCTCTCGCTCGTCGGCTCCGGGTTCGAATCGTGCAGGTCGAACGTCGCTCCGACCAGGTGGACGCCGTCGACGGCCGGCGTCAGATAGCCGTCGTGGCAGTGCGCCCGGCGCCAGTTCCGGCTGGCCGCCGTGGCCCGGCATTCGGTGACCTGGCCGCGGATGAAACGCAGCGGCAGGGCCGGCGTGCCCTCGACCGGGGCGGCCGTGCACAGCACCACGGCATCGGCCGTCTGCGCGGCGCCGTCGGTGAGTTCGACCCGGCCTTCGCGGTCGAGCCGCCGGGCGGCGGCCTTCCCGAAGGTGATCGCGGGGTGATCCAGCAGCAGCCGGCACCAGCACTCGGGGCGCAGGTAGCCGCCGCGCGCGATCAGCACCGCGTCGTCACCGATCCATTCGAGTTCGGTCTCCGGCCAATGCCCGGAGGCAAGCGCCGAGGCCAGCCGCCGGCGCTGGCGGGCGTTGGTGACGTGCTGGACGACCCCGTTCAGCCGGCCGATGCCGCGGCGCTCGATCTCGTGGTGTTCGAGCCGGCGCGCGGCGTGCAGGAAGCTCGACTGGTAGAAGCGGTTCTGCGGCGTCGCGATGCCGCTGGGGGTCGTGTAGACCACGCCGGCCCGGTTGCCCGAGCCGCCGGCCGCGATTCCGGTCCGGTCGATCACGCTTACCTGCCAGCCGCGTTCGGCCAGTGCGCGCGCCGCGCTCGCCCCGGCGAGCCCGGCGCCGATCACCAGCGCCCGGCCGCGGCGCACGTGGCGCGGCTTCGCCTCGCCGGGCAAGCGCCCTTCGAGGCGTTCCCGCTTGCGGCCGAACCCGGGCCTGCGTTCGAGCGCGAAGCCGGCCCCGGCCAGGCCACGGCGGACGCCGCCCGCGACCGTGAACGTCGCCAGCGTGGTGCCGGGCCGCGAGTGCGCAGCGACTTGTCCGAACAGCCGCGGGCTCCACATGTCGGGGTTGCGGTCCGGCGCGAAGCCGTCGAGAAACCACGCGTCGATCTCGCTTCGCTGTCGGCGCCACATTTCGGCCGCGTCGCCGAACATCAGCGTCAGGTCGACGTTGTCGGCCAGCCGCACGCGGTGGAAGCCGGGCGTGGCCGGCGGGTACTGGTCGAGCAGCGCATCGGACAACGGCTTCAGCGGCGGCCAGCCGGCGAGCGCGCGCTCGAGGTCGGCCGGCACGAGTGGATGCTTTTCGGCCGACAGCAGCGCAAGTCGTGCCGATGCCGGCGCGCGGCGGGCGAACTCCGCGGCTGCGAGCAGCAGGTTCAGCCCGGTGCCGAAGCCGGTCTCGCCGATCACGAACAGCGCTCCGGGCGGGAGCGCCTCGAAGCGGCGGGGCAGGTCGTTGCCGTCGATGAACACGGCCCGGCTCTCGCCGGGGCCGTCTTCGCGCGAGAAGTATGCATCGCCGAAGCCGGGCGCCTCGGGAGTGCCGGCGCGCCATTCCACGCGGCCCGGAACAATCGGGTCGAAATCCGGTTGCATGGCCGGATTTTCGCACCATTCCCCGTCGTTCCGGCGCCAATTGCATCTACGCGCGGCCCGCAGGCCTGCGACAATATGCCGAAACGGCAAACCGGAAACACCGATGACCCAGCCAACCCGAAACCTTGCACTGTTCTGCGATTTCGAGAACATCGCGCTGGGTGTGCGCGACGCGCGCTACTCGGCTTTCGACATCAAGAAAGTGCTCGAGCGGCTGCTGCTCAAGGGCAACATCGTCGTCAAGAAGGCCTATTGCGACTGGGACCGGTACAAGGAATTCAAGCCTTCGATGCACGAGGCCGCGTTCGAGCTGATCGAGATCCCGCACCTGAGAATGTCGGGCAAGAACTCGGCCGATATCCGGATGGTCGTCGATGCGCTTGATCTTTGCTACACGAAGTCGCACGTCGACACGTTCGTCATCATCTCCGGCGATTCGGACTTTTCGCCGCTGGTCTCGAAGCTGCGCGAGAACAACAAGCTGGTCATCGGCGTCGGCGTCAAGAGCTCGACGTCGGACCTGCTGATGGCCAACTGCGACGAGTTCATCTTCTACGACGACCTGATCCGCGACAGCGAGAAGAAGTCGAAGCGAAAGCGGAAGGCGGCGAAGAAGTCCTCGAAGAAGAAAAAGAAGAAGGCCGGCGGCAAGGTCGAGGCCGATTCCGGCACCGAGATCAGTGCCGAGGACAAGCGCCGGCAGGAGGCGTTCGACCTGGTGCTGGAGATGATCGAGGCGCTGTTCCACGAGCGCGACGAAGAGGAGAAGGTCTGGGGCTCGATGGTCAAGCAGACGCTGAAGCGTCGCCGGCCCGGGTTCTCGGAGAGCTACCACGGCTTCAAGTCGTTCGGCCAGCTGCTCGAACAGATGCAGGCCGAAGGCCTGGTCAAGCTTCGGCACGACGAAAAGTCCGGCGGCTACATCATCGAGACCTTCGATACCGGCGATGACTGACCGGTTCGTGATCCTGGCCTGGCACTCGATTCACGTACTGGACAACACGATTGCCGGCAACGATCTGATCGCGTTTTCGCAAGCCCTGGACACGCTGGACCGGACCGGCTGGACGATTCTGCCGCTGGGCGAGGCGCTCGCCCGGCTCGAAGGCGGCGGCCTGCCCGAGAGAACCGCGGTGCTGACCGCCGACGACGGCTCGGTCATGGATTTCGAGGCGTTCGATCACCCGACCTGCGGCCGGCAGCGGAGCCTGTATCACCGGCTGCAGGCGTTCGCGGCGACACTCCCGGCCGATACACGGCACGTGCCGCACCTGAGCAGTTTCGTCATCGCCTCGCCCGAAGCCCGCGCCGAACTCGACCGGGCCGATTACATGAGTCTCGGCGTGTGGCGCGACGACTGGTGGCGCGCGGCCAACGACAGCGGACTGATCAGCATCGAAAGTCACAGCTGGGACCATAACCACGCCTCGCTGGAGACCACGGCCCAGCGCGACAACCGCAGGGGTGATTTCACGTTCATCGACACCGAGGCCGAGTGCCGCATCGAGGTCGATCGGGCCAGCGACTTCATCGAACGCCACGCCGGCCGCCGGCCGCAATACTTTGCCTTCCCCTACGGCCAGGCCAGCGAATACCTTCGCTGCGAATACCTGCCGCGCCGCGGCCGGGATCTCGGCCTGCGCGCGGCGCTGGGCTGCGACCCGGAGCCGGTCATGAAGACCGGCGACCGATGGTTCCTGCCGCGCTACATGTGCGGTCGGGACTGGCGCACCGGCGACGAATTGACGAGCCTGCTAGGTTCCCTTGACGGCGCGTCAGCATGATTCTTCGGGTTCGGTCGCGGTGTCTCGGGCGCCGGCGCCCGGCTCCGAATCTACTTCAAGCACGAACGCACCGCAGAAATTGCCGAAGCGGATCCGGCACAGCGCCTCATTGGCCTGGTCCAGCGGCAGGAGGCGGTATTCGGGGCGCAATTCGGCGTGCCCGGCGGTCAATTCCAGAAAATCGGCGATGTCGCGGCGGGTGACGTTGGCGACCGACTTGATCTCCTTCTCGCGCCACAGCTGCCGCGAATAGTCCAGGCCTGCGAGCCTGTCGCGATCGCCCGGCTCCTTGCTGATCGCGTTGACGACCAGCCGCCCGCCCGGGGCCAGCCGTTCGAGCGCGGCCAGCACCGGCGTCCAGACCGGGGTCGTGTCGATGATCGCGTCGGGGGCCTCGGGCGGGTTGTCGTGCGTGTCGCCGGCCCAGGCCGCGCCCATCTCTAGGGCCTGTTCGCGCTGGTCGGGACTGCGTGCGAACACCATCACCGGCGATTGCGGATAAAGGATTCGCGCCAGCGCCAGCACCAGGTGATTCGAGGCGCCGAAGCCGGTCAGACCCAGGATCTGCCCGTCGGAAATACCGGCCAGGCGCAGGCTGCGCAGCCCGATCGCGCCGGCGCACAGCATCGGTGCGGCGTCGGCGTCGGCCAGACCGTCGGGTACCGGATGCACGAACGCGGCCGGCGCGGTCATGAACTCGGCGTAGCCGCCGTCGAGGTCGCGGCCGGTGGCGCGAAAATCGGGGCAGAGGTTCTCCTCGCCCCTGAGGCACCACTTGCACTCGCCGCAGGCGCTGGCGATCCAGCCGATGCCGACGCGCATTCCCTTCAGCGATGCGTCGACCCCGCTTCCGGTTCCGACCACGATGCCGACGACCTCGTGGCCGGGCACGCGCGGCAGCGGTGTTACGACCCGGCCCTCGATCTGGTCGAGTTCGGTATGGCACACGCCGCAGGCGCGAACGCGGACCAGGATCTCGCCGCCGCCGGGCACGGGCCGCGGCAGTTCGGCCGCCTCCAGCGGCTCCGAGCCACGTTCGATCGGCCCGGTCCGTTTGAGCACCATCGCGCGCATGGCGCCAGTCTATCGAATACAAGGTTTCTTGTACCTGATTACGTATGTGAATCAGCCATGCCGCGGCGCATGAATTCGGACCGGTGCGTGTCCGGAAAAAGCGTTT
>JAVVDX010000106.1:0-8484 GCA_032251475.1 Wenzhouxiangellaceae bacterium
CGAAGTTTTCCTACCCGAATCCGGGTGAATTTCCTACCCGCTCCGGACCCGGCTTGCCGATGCGCCCGGCTCTGCCGTCGACCACACTTGACGCCGGTCCAGATCGGCAATCCATTCCTCGATGAACTTCGCCCGCGTTCACACCCGCGCCCAGGTCGGCGTCGATGCCCCGGCAGTCAGCGTCGAGGTGCACCTTTCCGGCGGCCTGCCGGCGTTCAATATCGTCGGCCTGCCCGAGACGGCCGTGCGCGAGTCGCGCGACCGGGTGCGCGCTGCGATCGCCAACTCCGGGTTCAACCCGCCGGGCCGGAAGATCACCGTGTCGCTGGCCCCGGCCGACCTGCCCAAGGACGGCGGCCGCTTCGATTTGCCGATCGCGCTGGGCATTCTGGTCGCATCGAGACAGCTCAAGACCGAGCGGCTGGACGAATTCGAGTTCCTCGGCGAGCTGTCGCTGGCCGGCGAGGTGCGCGGCGTAGCCGGCTGCCTGCCTGCGATCCTGGCCGTGCGCGACGCCGGGCGCTGCCTGGTGCTGCCGCGCGCCAACGGGGTCGAAGGCGGACTGGTTGGCAATGCCGAATGCCGGTTGGCCGACGACCTGGCCGGTGTGTGCGCGATGTTGACCGGCAAGGCCGAACTGGCCCGCCCCGAACCGGTTTGCACCGATGGCGTGCGCGAGCGGCCCGACCTTTCCGACGTGCGCGGCCAGGCCAGGGCCCGTCGGGCGCTGGAAATCGCCGCGGCCGGCGGCCACAACCTGCTGATGATCGGCCCGCCCGGGACCGGGAAAACCCTGCTGGCCTCGCGCCTTCCCGGCATCCTGCCCGAGCTGAGCGAGGACGAGGCGCTGGAGACCGCGGCGATCGGCTCGGTGTGCGGGCGGGCGCTGGACCCGCAGCGCTGGCGCGAGCGACCGTTCCGAACACCGCATCACACCGCCAGCGGCGTCGCACTGGTCGGCGGCGGCGCGCGGCCGCGGCCGGGCGAAATTTCGCTTGCCCACAACGGCGTGCTGTTCCTCGACGAATTGCCGGAGTTCAGCCGGCACGTTCTCGAAGTGCTGCGCGAGCCGCTGGAGTCCGGGCGCATCGTGATCTCGCGGGCTGCGATCCAGAGCGAATTCCCGTCCCGGTTCCAACTGGTCGCGGCAATGAACCCGTGCCCGTGCGGCTACGCCGGCGACGAGTCGGGCCGCTGTCACTGCTCGCCGGACCAGATTCATCGCTACCGCAGCAAGATCTCCGGCCCGCTGCTCGACCGGATCGACCTGCACGTCGAGGTCCCGCGCCAGAAGATCAGCCGCTATCCCCCGGGCGAGCCCAGCCACGCGGTGCGCGAGCGTGTGGCCGCGGTACGCTCCGTTCAGACCCGGCGGGCCGGGCTGAACGCGCACCTGGACGAGGCTGCGCTGCGCGCGCACTGCCCGCTGGACAAGGCCGGCGAGAAGCTGCTTGAAAGCGCCTGCGAACGCCTGAACCTGTCGGCGCGTGCGCACGGCCGCATCCGCAAGCTCGCGCGCACGATCGCCGATCTCGAAGGCGCCGGGAAAATCGCCAACGCGCACCTGGCCGAGGCGATCGGATACCGCCAGCTCGACCGCCCGCTCGCGACGATTTGAGACGGCCTCAATAGTGCTTCGCCTCAAGCCGGCATATCCTGAAAATCGTTAGAATTCGTGCTCTTTCACGGCGATGGCGGGTGTGCCGCGTTACATTGGCACGATGGCGGCAACACGACGACGATTCCGGACATTCGCGTCAGCAATTCTGTTGCTCGTGCTGGCGGCGGGCGTCCACGCCAAGCCGATCGAGACCGAGATCGCCGGGGTCTCCGGCGACATGCTGGCGAACGTCCGCGTCTCGCTTTCGCTGGAGCAGGCCGAATCGCTGGAGCAGGTCTCGGTGTGGCGCTTGCGGCAGATGGCGCGCGACGCCCGCGACGAGGTCCGGCGTGCGCTGGAGCCGTTCGGCTACTACTCGGCGACCGTCAATGTGCGGCTGATCGAGCCCGAACGCGAGGGCGGGCCGTGGCGGGCGCGCGTCGAAATCGATCCCGGCGAACCGGTTCGGGTCCACGAGCCGCAGGTCGCGATCAGCCAGCCGGCCGCCGAGCTCGAGGCGTTCGAGGAATGGCTGGACGACTGGCCGCTTCCCGACGGCGCCGTGCTGCGTCACCGGCCCTATGAACAGGCCATGATCGGGCTGCAGCGCATCGCCGAAGCCCACGGCTTCTTCGAGGGCAGCTTCGCCCGGCGCGTCATCCGCGTGGATCCGAATCGCAACCAGGCGGGCATCGAGGTCGACTACCAGGCCGGGCCGCGCTACACCATCGGCAAGGTCGACTACGGCGAAAGCGGCTTCAACGACGATCTGATGGACGCCCTGACCGTCGTCGAGCCCGGCCAGCCGTACCTCGACGACGAGCTCGACCGGCAGCGCGAAGTTCTCGTGCGCACCGGCTATTTCGAGCATATCGTCGTCGAGCAGAAGCGGCAGCCGAAAACCGATACCGTCGATATCGCCTACGCGCTGGAAAAGCGCCCGCCGAATACCTACCGGATTCTGGCCGGTTTCGGCACCGATACCGGCGTGCGCGGCCAGGTCGGCTGGACCCGGCACTATCTTTCCGATCGCGGCGACAAGCTGGACATGCGCCTCGGCGCCCAGGAAACCGACAGCGAGTTCCGCTTCCGCACCAACTACCAGCATCCGTACGGCGACGAGCCGGGCAATTACCTGACCGGCGAGTTGCTGCTCAAGCGCGAGAACGACCGTTTCCGGTTCGAGGACGAGGACCGGCTCGAGCCGGTGTTCGAGCCGTTCGGCGGCGATCGCAACCAGGCCCAGTTCACGGTCGGGCGGCTGCGCGAACGGCCGCTGCTCGACAAGCCCTTCCAGCCGCTGACCGAGCGGCTTTTCGTGACGTTTCTCAACGAGCGATTCGACGCCTTCTCGCGCGGCTCGCTGAGTGCCGAGCAGCAGGCGCTGCTCGAGGCCAACCCGGGTATCCGGCCGTTTCTCGATACCGATACCAACACCGTTGCGGTCGGCGGCGAATGGACGCTGCTGAGCATGACCGGCGAGAAATTCTTCACCGAGGGCCTGTTCGCGCAGGCCCGGGTGCTCGGCTCGGTCGAATCGCTGGGCTCGGATACCAGTTTCCTGCAGGGCTACACGCAGGGCCGCTGGCACTGGCTGATGGCCCCGCGCCACAAGCTGCTGCTGCGCGGCGAGATCGGCTACACGGCCGCCGACACGTCGACGCTGGACCTGTCGATTCCCGGCGATCCGCGCGAGCTCAAGCTCGACATCACCGAGCTGCCCGAACTGTTCCGCTTCAAGGCCGGCGGCGACCGCTCGGTGCGCGGCTACGGCTACGAGGCGCTGAGCACGAATCGCAACGGCGCCAACCACACGCTGGTCGGCTCGATCGAATACGAATACAACTTTCATGGCGACTTTTCAGTCGCGGCGTTCTACGATACCGGCAACGCGTTCAATGATTTCGCCGACCGCGAACTGAAACGCGGCATCGGCGGCGGCCTGCGCTGGTACACGATCATCGGCCCGGTGCAGCTCGATATCGCGCGCGCGATCGACGACGACACCATCCGCATTCACTTCACGATCGGGACGAAGCTGCTGTGAAACGCCTTCTGCTCTACCTGGCCGCCGCCCTCGCCGCGTTGCTCGTGCTCGCCGCGGCCGGCTGGTGGTGGCTCACGGGCACGCAGGCGGGGGCGCGCTGGCTGCTCGGCCAGACCTCGGCGCGGCTGGAGCGGTTCGACTACGCGCGCAGCGACGGCAGCCTGGCCGGCGGACTGCTGCTCAACGATGTCGTTTTCGTCCAGGCCGGGCTGGAGATCGAAATCCAGCGCCTGGAACTGGCCGTCGACTTCGATTTCGTCCCGCTGGGCGTGACCGTCGAACGGTTGCGATTGGACGGCGTCAACGCCAGCCTTCCGGAGGCCGAACCGGAGCCCGCGCGGACCGAACCGTTCGAGCTCGGAGATTTCTCCGCACCGATTGATATCCGTGTCGCCGAACTGCGCGTCACCGACCTGGTCGTCGAAACCGCGCCCGCGGCCGAGCCGGTGGAGATCGGGCGTATCGAGTTCGCGGGCGCCTGGACCGCGAACCTGGAGATCGAGCGATTGTCGCTCGAGATGGCGCCGTGGACGCTCGGCGGCCGCGGCGAGGTCGGGCTGACCGGAGCGTGGCCGGTCGACCTGGCGCTGGAGCTGGTCTGGAGGCTGGACGAGACGACTTCGCAGGCCGTCTCGCTCGAATTCGACGGCCGGGTCGCCGCGCTCGATGCGGAGCTTTCGGCCTCCGGCCCGCTCGCCGCCGATGGCACGCTTGCGCTGGCCGGGCTGCCGGACCCGGTCGCGCTCGAAGCGCAGCTGTCGCTGGACGGATCGCTGGCCGGCTGGCCGGGGCTGGAAGGGACCATCCCGCGCTTCGCGCTGAACGGCAGCGGCGGGCTCGACGACTGGCAGGCGGAACTGAAAGGGCGGGTCGAGTGGCCGGAGCTGCCGCCGGCCGATCTGGATCTTGCAGCCCACGGCAGCAGCGCGCGCATCGAACTGAGCCGCTGCGTAATCTCGACGCTGGCTGGCCGCGTGCGGCTGGCCGGCCACGCGAACCTGGACGACCCGGTCACGGCCCGGGCGTCGCTGGAGCTTGAGGGGCTGGACTTCACCGCGCTGTACCCGGAATGGCCGGAGCAGGCGCGCGTCTCGGGCGGGCTCAACGCGACGTTCGACGGCTCCCGTCTCGAAGTCCGCGAAATCGCGCTGCGGGCCCCGCCGGCATCGCTGCAGCTCGGCGGCCGGGCCGCGCTGGATACGGTCAGTGGCCAACTCGACGCGACGCTTGAATGGAGCGCGCTGACGTGGCCGCCGGTGCTGGACGAGGCCGAGCCGCTGTTTTCCAGCGAATCCGGCCGGTTCCAGGCCAGCGGCACGCTGGAGGAATGGCAAGCCGAGCTCGAGGCCTGGCTTTCGCTGCCGCCGCTGTCGCAGCAAAAGGCGCCGCGCGCGCGGGTCGAGTTGCAGGCCGACGGCGACGCGCAATCGGCCTGGCTGCGCCACGGCCGCATCCGGATCGACGGTGCCGGGCGGGTGGCACTGACCGGCAATGTCCGTTACGGCGAAGCGCCCGGTGCCGAGCTCGAACTGGTGCTCGAAGCGTTCGACCCGGGTGCGTTCGTCGAGCCGTTGCCCGGCGAAATCGACGGGGCCATCCGGCTCGAGTTGTTGCGTTTCGATCCGCTCGCGGCGACGGTCGCGATCGAGCGGCTCGACGGGGTACTGCGCGGCGCGGAGCTCACCGGCTCCGGCGCGCTGGCAATCGCGGATCAGGCGGTCGAGCGCGCCGACCTCCGGCTGTCGCTGGGCGACAACCGGGTCCAGGTCGACTCCGGAAGCGGTCGCGAATGGCGGCTGCGCGTCGAGGCCAACCGGCTGGCGCAGCTTTGGCCCGAGCTGGCCGGCAGCGTCGAGCTCGACGCCGATGTGCAGCTATTCGAGACCCGGGCGCAATGGACGCTGCGCGCCTCCGAAGTCGCGTGGATGGACCTGCGCGCGGCGGAACTGACCTCGGAGGGCCGCGCGCAATGGGGCGAGGCGCCGTCGGTCGACGCCCGTATCGACGGCACCGACATCGACCTGAACCCGTGGGAGCGGCTGGACCAGCTGGAAGTGAAGCTCGCCGGCAACTGCGACGCGCACGAATTCACGACGTATTTCAGCGGCACCCGCGCGACGCTGGAATTCGGCGCTTCGGGCGCGCTGCCGGGTTGCCTGGAAGCGCCGGCCGACTGGACCGGGCGCATCGATCGTCTGGCGATCTCCGAGACGCCGGTCGGCGCCTGGCAACTGGCCGGGCCGCTGCCGGTCGAGGTGCGCGGCGGCCGGCTGCGCGCCGGACCCGGTTGCCTGTGGACGGTGGCCAGCGACGGCCGGCTGTGCCTGAACAGCCTGGAGGCCGGCGAGACCGGACGGGTCGAGATCGCGCTCAACTCGGTGCCGATGGACCTGCTGCTGCTGCCGGCCGATCCGGTGTTCACGGTCGGCAGCAACTTGAAGGGCGATGCGCGCGTCAGTTGGGGCGCCGCCGGCATCCGCAGCGTCGACGGCGCGCTGGTGGTCGGACCCGGCGGCCTGCGCATGCTCGAGGGCGACGAGGACCTGCTCCGGATTCGCGGCGCCCGGCTGGACCTGACCTCGCCGCGTGACGGCGCGCTGGACGCGGCGCTGGTGCTCCGGCTCGAAGAGGAAAGCGAGTTGACCGCGCGCGCCGAGATCCCCGATCTCAATGCGCCCGGGGCGATGCAGCTCGATGCGCGCGCCGACCTGAACCTGCCGAACCTCGGCGCGTTCAACCGCCTGGTGCCCCAGCTCGATCGACTCGGCGGACGGCTGGAAGCCGAGTTCCGGTTCTCCGGGCCTTTGAGCTCACCGGATTTCGACGGCCGGGTCGCGATCCGCGACGGCGAGCTCTTCTACGCGCCGCTCGGCTCGCGCGTCGAGCGGCTCGACGTCACGCTCACCGCCGACGAGGGCGGCGGGCGCATCGAAGGTGATCTGCTGGCCGGCGATGGGCGCGGCGACATCTCCGGCCGGCTCGATCTCGGCGGCGCGGCCGGCTGGCGCGGCCGGCTGGCGGTGAGCGGCAGCAAAATGCAAGTCGCCGACATCGACTGGCTGCGCCTGACCGTCTCACCGGACCTCGAACTCGAGGTTCGGCCCGAGCGGGTGGATCTCAACGGCAAGCTGCACGTCGATCGCGCCCGCCTCGGCATGCCGCCGGGTGCCGAGCAGCGTGTCCCGGTCTCGTCCGACGTGGTCGTCGTCGGCGGCCAGCGCGAGCGCGACGAGTCGGAGGAGGAACTTCCGGCGCGCGACATTGCCGGCCGGGTCGAAATCACGCTCAGCGACAACGTGCGGCTGGCCGCCGCCGGATTGGAAACCCACCTGGCCGGCGGACTCGACATCGAGTGGACGCCGGGCGAGCCGCTGCCGAACGGCCGCGGCGTGATCCGGCTGGTCAAGGGCTCCTACCAGGCCTACGGGCAGAATCTCGAAGTGACCGAGGGAGAAGTGCTCTTCACCGCCCACCCGATCGACAACCCGCGGCTGGACATCGAGGCGGTGCGCGAGATCTTCGGCGACCCGCAGGTCGAGCAGGCCGGCGTGCGCATCCGCGGCCCGGCGCAGAACCCGAACATCACGTTGTTCACGAGCCCGCCGACGACGCGCGAGAAGGCGCTGGCCTACGTCCTCACCGGCGCCAATTTCGACCACGCCACCGGCCAGGGCGCGTTCAACGTCGGTTTCTGGGTGCTGCCCAACGTGTTCGTCAGCTACGGGTTGGGGCTGTTCGATACCGGCAACGTGCTGGCCGCGCGCTGGGAGCTGTCGCGGCGCTGGGGACTCAGGGCCACGTCCGGCGAACGCGACACCGGCGCGGATGTCAGCTTTATCATAGACAGGTGACCCGACACCCGGGAGGTGGCCAATGAACCTGCACACACTCGTTCGACTGGTTCCGGCGCTGCTGCTGGCCATGGCCATGGCCGCGATTGCGCAGCAAGACGCTTCGAGCGAAGACGAGAACCGGCAGGCCGAACCGACCGCGCAGACGCAGGGCGGGGAATCCGACCCGGAAGGGCCGAATATCTATCCGGCGCTGGCCGCGCAGCTCATCGAAAACGACGAGTTCGACGTACCGGTCATCGACGTGCGCTCGGCCGGGGAGGTCGAGGAAACCGGGATGGTCGCCGGCGCGACCAATATCCCGCATACCGAAACCGATGCGCTGGCCGAGTTCATCGGCGACAAGGACCGTACCGTGATCCTGTACTGTGGTTCCGGCCGCCGCGCCGGCCTGGCGATCGACGCACTGCGCGCACGCGGTTTCCACGGCCTGGTCAACGCCGGCGGGTATGAACACCTCACCGCCGAGCTCGACGACGACGGCTGAATTCGATGCCGCCGGGCCTAAACTGAATCAAACACACGGATTTTTGATGAACGAAGAGCAGGAAAAGCAGCTGGCCGCGCACAACCGCGCGACGACCGCATTCATCGACCTGGCCAACAAGCTGGCCAGGGAAGAGGGTCAGGACGTCAAGATCGTCTCGGCCGCGCTGATGGCGGCCTCCGGCATCTACGCGACCTTCATCACCGCCGGCAACGAGGGTTATCTCGCGCCGAGCGGGGTCGACAAGGTCGCCGAGATGTACAAGAACAACCTCGGCTACATCCAGGAACGCAAGCAGCAGGAACTCAAGGCCCAGGGCAAGGAAGCCCGGCCGATGGGTCCCGAGGGCAATACCGTCACTGCCCCGCACGCCGAGAAGATCCGCAAGTCGAAGCAAAACGGCGGCGAATAGCCGCCCACATGTTCACGGGCCCTTAGCTCAGCTGGTTAGAGCAGCCGACTCATAATCGGTAGGTCGCAGGTTCAAGTCCTGCAGGGC
>JAVVDX010000107.1:0-8350 GCA_032251475.1 Wenzhouxiangellaceae bacterium
TTCGCGGTGCAGTGCCGAGATCAGCGCGCGAGCCGCCTCGGCCAGCGCACCGGTCTCGAAATGCTCGGTCGAGACCGCGCGCCGCTCGAGCCGGTCGAGGCGCTTGCCGAGCATGCCGCGCAGATCCTCCATCATGTCGACCGCGGCATCCGACGGTTCGGCATCGGTATCGACGAGCTCCTGCAGGTATTCCTCGACCAGCTGCATCGTGTCGGCCTCGTTGCCGATCGGCGCCAGCCGCAACGTGCCCTTGATCGTGTGCACGGCGCGGATCAGGTCACGGTCGACCGATGCCGCACGCGTCTGGCGACGGCTGGTCTCGATCCAGCCGTCGATGGTTTCGAGGTGGTCGCCGATCTCCTTGATCATCAGCCGGATCAGCGTCGGGTCCAGCCCCTCGAGCTCGGGCAGATACGACTCCTCGCCGACCCGCAAGACGCGCGCCAGGATCGCCTCGATATCGACATCCTCGAGATCGGACTCCTTGCCGGTCAGCCGCGCGCGCAGGCCGGGCAGCGCCTCGATCGCATCGCCGGTCACGCCCACGATGTTCCCGGGCTCGTACTGGCCGTCCAGCGTCTGGTTGAGCAACTGTTCGACCTGCCATGCGAATTCGCCGATCTCCTGCGCTCCCGCCATTCGCCCGGACCCTTTCAGCGTATGGAACGAGCGGCGAATCTCGGTCAGCAGCGACTGGCTGGTCGGGTCCTGCCGCCACTTCGGAAGCCGCTGCTGCAGCGCGGCGAGTTCCTCGTCGAATTCCTCGAGAAAGATCTCCATGAGGTCGAAATCCGATCCGGCCAGCGCGGAATCCGTCTCTTCCGGCTCGCCCCGGCCCGCTTGCTCGTCGGCCGAATCGCGTTCGTCCGCGTCTTCGGGTGCCGGCCCCATAGCGGCTTCTGCAGGCGCCTGCTCCAGCCCGCCCTCGAATCCGCCCGGACCGGGCCCTTCGCCGGCCGCCGGTTCGGCCGTTTCCTCGTCGGCGAGAATCGGGCCGCCCTGTTCGGCCCCGGACTCGGCGTGGGCCCCGGGTTCCCGCTCAAGCGTCTCTTCAGCTTCGGACTCGAGGGTTTCCCCGCCTTCCGATTCGGGCGTCTCTTCGGCTTCGGCCTCGGCTTCGGCTTCAGGCGCTTCTTCGATTTCGGGCGCCTCCCCGGTTTCGAATCCCTCTTCGGCTTCGAGCCCCTCTTCGGCTTCGAGCGCATCGCCGGCTTCGAGGGCCGCGTCGGCTTCAGGCACTTCTTCGGACTCGGGGAACCTCGTTTCATCCTCGGTCCCGACGTCCGGTTCCGGTGCCGCGGCCTCGCCCTCGACATGCTCGAACTCGGCCTCCGCTTCGGGCCCGGCTTCCTCGGCCGCCGGTTCGGGCCGGGTTTCGGTCTCGGGCGCGGGTTCGGCCTCGCGCCCGCCGAGGTAACCGAGATCCATCAGCCGCTCGCGCGCCGAGTGCAGATATTCGACGCCGCGCGCGTCCAGGCGCGTCAGGCTTTCGAGGTAGAACTCGACGACGACCATGGCCTCGGCCAGACCCGCGAGCCGCTCCCGGTCGGCCGACTCGAGCGGCCGGGCGACCATTTCCTCGGCAATGCAGGCCGCGCTCGCCTCGAGCATCTCGGCCGCCGCGTCGAGCGCGGCCATGCGCAGCACGCCGGCGACGCGCCGGAGGATTCGATCGGCCTGCTCGGCACTGTCGTCGCCGGTCGGGTTGCGGTAGACCTGGTCGAGCAGGTGCTTGGCCTGCCCGAGATCATCCAGCGCCTCGCTGAGGAGCTGGCGCATGACCCTGCGGTGCTCCGCCCTGGGCAGGTGGCGGCCGTCACCCTCGAGCAGGTCGGATTCGGGTACTTCGCCGAGGTACAGAACGGCCTCGTCGAGTTCGGACTCGACCAGCAGCAGTTCGCGCGCAACCTCGAGCAGCGCCGGGTTTTCGGGGTCGGCATCGAGCTCGCCCAGACGGTTGGCCTGATGGTGGACCCGTTCGGCCAGCCGGTCCAGCCCGAGCATCGAAAAGCTCTCGGCCACCGAGCGCAGCACGTCGGCCTGCCTGGAGACCGTCGCAGCCTCCTCGCGCTGGCCGAGAAGAAATTCGTTGAGCGCGTCCTTGGCCTGGTTCAGTTCGCCGCGCGCCGCCTCGGCCATGGCCGTGAACAACTCGCGATTGCGCCCGGCAAGCACGCGCCTGGCGCGTTCGAGCTCGCGTTCGTCGGGCGGCTCTGCGGCTGCCGCGCGCTCGCGGATCGCGTCGATCTCGGCGCAACCCGGCTCGGCCTTCTCGAGATCGGACAGCAGGCCGGCCGCGACGTCATCGGCCTCGGCGGCCGCGGCCTCCGAATCCCCCGAATCGCTCCACTGGTGAAGCAGCCGGTCCAGCGCCGCGAGGTGGCCCTGCAGATCCGGACCCGGCCGCAACTGCCCGCCGGCCAGGCCGCGGAACGCGGCCTCGACCGCGCGCCCGACGCGGCGCAGCGAAGGCGTCGCCGAACGCTTGAGCTTCTGGGCGAACCAGTCCAGGCCCTCGGTGTCGTCGCTGTTCTTGAGCCAGTCGCGCAGCGCGCGCTGATACGCGCGGCGGAGATGCGCCGGGTCGGATTCGGCGTAGTCTCCGCGGCCGTCGTCATCCAGCGGCGAGGCGGCCGCATCGTCGGCGTCCGGTTCCAGCCCGGCGACGGCGCGCGCCCGATTGGCGTATTGCGCCAGCACGCCCGGAAGATCCGGCGCCCCGGTCTCCAGGCGCTCGAGGTAATCGGGCAACACGGCAATGCATTCCAGCAGCACCGTGGCCGTTTCGGCATCGGGCTGCTCGATCTTTTCCAGCGCCTTCTCCAGCGCCTGCGCGAGGCCGGCGGCTCCGGGCACCGAAAGCGTCTCCAGCGTGGCGGTGAGCTGCCCGGCGGCCGAGCGCGCCTGGCCGAGATCCGGGGCATCGGCATCGGACGCGCCGGCGTCCGGGCCGGCCCAGGCCTCCAGTGCCTGGCGAATCGTGTCGCACAGTGCAGCAAGGTACGGCCGCGTCCACCTGACCCCCTGGGCGCGTGCAGCGGCGATCGCGTTCAACATGCAGGCCTCACTGGCACCGCCTCGAATGGCTTGGCTGATGCGACACGTCCAACCCCCTGTCAGTCCTGGTCCTCGGGCAGCTTGAAGTCGGCCACCGAGTCGCGCAGATCACGCACCAGGTCGGCCAGGCTGACCACCGAGCGGGCAGTCTTGGTCGTGCCCTCGGCGGTCTGCACCGAGACGTCCCGGATCGAGTTCATCAGCCGGGCGATCTTGCCGGCGTTCTGCGACTGCTGCTGCGCCTGCGCGGAAATGTCCTGAATCAGGTTGGCGAGATCGTTGGAGACCTTCTCGATCGATTCCAGCGCCTCGCCGGCGTCCTCGGCCGTACGTGCGCCGCTGACCACCTGCGAGGTCGTCGCTTCCATCGACGTCACCGCCTCGGAGGTGTCGGACTGAATCGTCTGGACCAGCGTCTCGATCCGGCGCGTCGCGTTGGTCGCGCGTTCGGCCAGGCGCTGGACCTCGTCGGCAACGACCGCGAAGCCCCTGCCGGCGCCGCCGGCCGACGCGGCCTGGATGGCGGCGTTGAGCGCGAGCACGTTGGTCTGCTCGGAAATGCCGTTGATCAGTTCGACGATGTCGCCGATTTCCTGCGACGACTCGCCGAGGCGCTTGATGCGCTTCGAAGTGTCCTGGATCTGGTCGCGAATCTGGTCCATGCCCGAGATCGTCTGGCGCACCATGTCGGCGCCGCGGTTGGCGATCTTGACCGAGTTCTGCGCGACTTCGGCCGACTCGCTGGAGCGTTTGGCCATGTCGTCGAACGACTTGGCCATCTGGTTGACGGTGTCGGTCGCGACCCGGATCTCGCGCGCCTGGTGTTCGCTGGCCTCGGCCAGTTGCGTCGTGGTCGCCTCGGTTTCCTGGGCCTGCGCGGCCACCTGGCGGGCGGTCGAATTGACCCCGGAGACCAGGTCGCGCAACGCCTCGACCGCGAAGTTGACCGAGTCGGCAATCGCACCGGTGACATCCTCGGTCACGGTCGCCTCGACGGTCAGATCACCGTCGGCCAGCGAGCTCATTTCGTCGAGCAGCCGCAGAATGGCCTCCTGGTTGCGCTGATTGACCTTGGCCGTCTCCAGCGCGCGCCGGCGCTGGGCCACGTACAGGTTCAGACCGACGAAGAACAGCACCAGCAACGCCGCGGCTGCGAGCACGATGCCGGCCATCAGCGACGGCCACAACCGGCCCTCGCCGAGCGTCGCGTATTCCCCGGCCAGCGTGCGTGCCTGCGTCGTCAGTTCCTGCGAGTCGAGGAAGATCTCGTCGGCCGCCTCGCGCACCTCGAACAGATCGGACGAGCCGGTCAGAATCGTGTCCACGTCGACCTTGACCTCGTCGTACACCGGCTGGATCTCGGCCAGCTTTTCGAGCACCTGCTGGTTCCGGACCGCCGGGATGTTGAGCTCGTCGTTGCCCAGCATCAGCCCCTGCAGTACCTGGTCGAACAGCTCGGCCTCGCGGCTGAACGCGTCGGCCGCGGTAATCGCCGCAGAGCCGCCGCCCAGGATTTCTCCGACCCGCCGCAGCATGCGGTCGGCGAGCACGAGCTGGCGGCTGGCCAGGTAAATCTGCGCGGTCGGCGTACCGGTCTGGATCATCAGCCGGACCGCCTCGTCGGACAGCGCCTGCAGGCGCGGAACGTTGCTGCCGAACGCGGCCGCCGCATCGGCCAGGTCCAGCACCAGCTCCGAGCGGCTCAGGATGCGCTCGGCCTGTTCGGAGATCCCGTGCCAGATTTCCTCGAGCGTGGCAAGACTGTCGTTGACCTGCGGCGGCGACGGCGGCAACCCCGTTTCCGGGTTGCCGTTCCGGAGCTGGGCGATCGACTCGGCGATGATGTCGCGGGTCTGGGCCAGTTCGTCGAAGGCGTCGAAGTTGCCCACCGCGGCTTCCCCGGCCGCCTTGGCCAGTTGCTGGGCGCGGACCTGGATTTCGGTGGTCAGCGCCAGGTATTGCGTTTCCTGGGCGTTGCGCTGGTTCAGCAGGAAGAAGTTCAGCGACACGGCGCCCACCAGGCCGACCAGAATCAGGAACATCAACACCTGAAACGGCGATAGCCGTCGTTCGGTGATCGGGGTTGCTTTGCTGCTCATGCCTTGGCCTCTCGATTCTTTCGCTTGTTGCTCGTTGTTGTTTCCGGGCGATTCGTGCCCGTTTTTCGTCCGACTAAGCCGCCCCGTCGAGGAAGGCCGGATCGGTCATCAACTGGTGCGTCCGGAACCGGCCCCAGCGATCCTCGCCCTGCGCGAAGTACTGCTCCACCAGCCCGGCGATCGCTTCGTCGTCGGGCTTTTCGTCGACCACGTCGTTGACGTTGAAGTGGCGCTGGCCGTAGACCTCGTCGACGATCAGCCCGAGGTACCGACCCTGCAGGCGGGTCAGGATGACCCGGGTGCGGGCCGTGATCGGGGTACGGGAACCGAACAGGAACCAGCCGAGGTCGACCAGCGTGACCAGGTTGCCGCGCACGTTGGCCATGCCGAGCAGCCAGTCCTTCGCACCGGGAACGGGGGTGGCCTGCGGCAACGGCAGGATTTCGTCGACCTCGGTGATGCCGGCCGTCAACTGGTGACCGCCGAGCCGGAAGATCACGCCGTCCCAGGTGTTTTCGCGGTCGCGCTGCGAGGCTGTACTGGCGTCGTGTTCGACGCTGCGCTGCTCGAAATCGGCCAGCAGCCCGAAAAGCGATTTCGCTGCTCTGGTTGCCATCGGCTAAGCTCAATCCTCCCTTTGTCCGGAATGCCGCGAACAGGCGCCTTGCCGGGCGCTTTCAGTTCTCCGGTTGAAGCCGCGACCGTCAGGCCGTGCATCAACCCGCGGCCGATCCCTCACGCCGCCGTCTTGACCGGCGCCTTTTCCCGCACCGCCTCCAGAAGCTCATCCTTGGTGAACGGCTTGGTCAGGTAATGGTCCGAACCGACGATGCGGCCGCGCGCCTTGTCGAACAGCCCGTCCTTGCTGGTCAGCATGATCACCGGCGTGGCACGGAAATTCTCGTTGTTCTTGATGATGGCGCAGGTCTGGTAACCGTCCAGCCGCGGCATCATGATATCGACGAAGATCAGGTCGGGCCGGTGCTGGTGAATCAGCGACAGCGCCTCGAACCCGTCGTCGGCGGTCAGCACCTCGCATCCCTCGCGCCCCAGCATCGTCTCGGCCGACTTGCGGATCGTGCGGCTGTCGTCGATGACCATGACCTTGAGCCCCTTGAGGTCTGCCGGCGCCCCGTTGGCCGGGTTGATTGTCGTATCGTCACTCATCGCAAATACGCTCGTCCCTACGCTTCAGCTTGGAGTTTCAGGCGGTTATAGTAGCTTCTTCGAACCCCAGTCTAATCGTTTGAAACCGTTGATTCCAGTCCATCACAAAGTTTTTTCGCGGCCGCCGTCACATTGTTCGCGGCGGTCTCCGCTTGTCGCGCACGCACGTTCAGGCAGGTTTGCATGAGTACCGACGTGGTCTGCATCATGGACGACCTGGCCGCGATCAAGCCGGTCAAGGACACGACCCTGGCGCTGTTATTGGAGGCCCGGCGACGGGACCTGCCGGTATGGTACGCCAACGAATCGGATCTTTCGCTGGAAGGCGGCCGCTGCCGGGCGCGGCTTCGGCAGGTCGAGCTGTTCGACGACAACGATCGCTGGTTCGAGATCAACGGCGAGACCGAGCGGGAACTCGGCCAGGGCGACCTGGTGCTGATGCGCAGCGACCCGCCGGTCGACGCCGGCTACATGTACGCGACCCTGATGCTTGACCGCGCCGCGGCCGACGGCGCGCGCGTCGTCAACCGCCCGGCGGCGCTGCGCGATTTCAACGAGAAGCTGGCGATCGCGCACTTCCCGGAGCTGATCGCCGCGACCCGCGTGGCCAGCGATGCGGCGTCGATCCACCGCTTCGTGCTCGAGCACCAGCGAGCCGTGATCAAGCCGCTGGACGGCATGGGCGGCCGCGGCGTGTTTCTGGCCTCGGCCGACGACCCGAACCTGAACGTGATCCTCGAGACGCTGACCGACAACGGCACGCGGGCGGCGATGGTGCAGGAATACCTGCCAGCGATCGCCGACGGCGACAACCGGATCCTGATGGTCGCCGGCAAGCCGGTGCCCTACGTACTCGCGCGCATTCCCGGCGCGGACGACTTTCGCGGCAACCTCGCGCGCGGCGGCCGGGGCCGGGGCCGGCCGATCAACGACGCCGAGCAGCGCATCGCCGAGGCGGTCGGACCGGTGCTGGTCGAAAACGGCATCGAATTCGCCGGGCTGGACGTGATCGGCGACCGTCTGACCGAAGTCAACGTCACCAGCCCGACCTGCGTGCGCGAACTCGACGCGCAGTTCGGAATCAATATTGCCGGGATGCTGTTCGATTCGCTTCTCCGTCATGAAGGTTGAGCCGAAGCCCGCGAGCGCGGAGACCGAGACCCTGTCGCTGGCACTGGTGCTGGCGATCGCGTTGCACGTGGCCGTCATCACGCAGTTGCACTTCGACTGGATGAACACCGGCGCCCGCCAGGGGGCGCCGAACCTGGACGTCATCCTGGTCGACCGGGCCAGCGAGAAAGCGCCCGACGAGGCCGACTTCCTGGCCCAGGCCAACCAGGTCGGCGGCGGCGACAACGACGAACTCGAACGTCCGACGTCGCCGCCGGCGGCGGAGCCGGCCGGCACGCAGGCGCCCGAGCCCGAGCCGACGCCGCAGCCTCAGCCCGAGGCGGTGCCCGAAAAGCAGGAGCTCGTCGCGACCGAGACGTCGGCGCAAGCGGTCGTGCAACCGGACGAAAACGCCCCCGAGCAGCGCCCGCTGCCCGATGCCAGCGAACTGCTCGCCCAGACCCGGCGGCTGGCACAGAACGCACCCGACCCGATGGCCATCGAACGCGTGCTGCCCAAGCGTCCGCGGCGCAAGTTCGTCACGGCGAACACGCGCGAGCATCTGTACGCCAGCTACATGCGCGCATGGGTCGCGAAAGTCGAGCGGGTCGGCAACATGAACTACCCCGAGCAGGCCCGGCGCCAGAACCTCGAGGGCAGCCTGGTGCTCAGCGTCGATGTGCTGCCGGACGGATCGGTCGAGCATATCCAGGTGCTGCGCTCGTCGGGCTTCGACCTGCTCGACGAGGCCGCAGTGCGGATCGTCCGGCTGGCGGCGCCGTACGCCGAACTTCCGCCCGACATTCGCGCCGAGACCGACATCCTCACGATCACCCGGACGTGGGAATTCTCGGCCCGGCACGGGCTGAACTAAGTTTATTGGTGCAGCCGCTGGGCCGCGGCTGCACTCGCGATTT
>JAVVDX010000108.1:0-8054 GCA_032251475.1 Wenzhouxiangellaceae bacterium
GGGCCGTACCGCTGTCGCTGGGCGATTCGTGGCGCGGCTTCCGCGTCGTCGCGACCACAAGCGAGCTGTTCGCGCACTACCGCTATGCCGGCGGCGAGCCGCTGCGGTTTGCCGCCGGAGACGAATTCTCCCGCCTGTTCGACGTCGTCGTGGGGGCGCGCGTCGCCCGCGAGGCGGAACTGGCGACCGGCGACGAACTGGTTCTCGCGCACGGCGGCGGCAACGTCAGCCTGAACCGGCATGACGCCTTGCCGTTCACGGTCAGCGGCGCACTCGCCGCGACCGGTACGCCGGTCGACCGGGCGCTTTTCATCAGCCTCGACGCGCAGCAGGCCATCCACGTCGGCTGGGAGCGCGGCGTGCCCGAGCCGGGCCGGACGCTGACCCGGGAACAGGCGCAAGCCCGGGTCCACGGCGTCGATCATGACCACGCCAGCGACCATGCCGGCGACGCGGCCGACGGATCCGCCGGGCCGGAAATCTCGGCTTTCCTGCTCGGGCTGAAGACCCGGGCCGCCGCGCTGGGGCTGCAGTACCGGATCAACCAGCGCGACGGCGAGCCGTTGCTGGCCATCCTGCCGGGCCTCGCGCTGCAGCAGTTGTGGCGCATCACCGAACTGGCCGAGCAGATCCTGCGGGTGGTCTCGGCGCTGGTCGTGCTGGCCGGGCTGCTCGGCATGCTCACGGCGCTGCTGGCCACGCTCGGCGAGCGCCGGCGCGAGATGGCGATCCTGCGCGCCTGCGGGGCGCGGCCGTGGCAGATCGCGTGGCTGCTGCTCATCGAGGCCGGCGCGATCGCGCTGATCGGCATCGTCGCCGGGCTGGCGGTCGCGTATCTCGCACAATGGGCGCTGGCGCCGTGGCTGCTCGAGCGCTTCGGCGTCGCCGTATCATTCGCGTGGCCGGCGCCTTGGCAGTGGGCCGTGCTCGCCGCGGTCTGGGTCGCCGGCGTGCTCGTCGCGCTGGTCCCGGCCGCGATGGCCTACCGCCGCACCGTCGCCGCCGGCATGCAGGTGCGGCAGTGACGGCGCCTGCCCTGCGAACCATCCGGAATCGCCGCAGTCCATGAACCCCATGCAACGAACAATCCCGATGACTCGAAACCTGACCCTGCTCCTGCTGACCGCCTTCTCGCTGCACGCCGCCGCCGATGTGCGCGAGCTCGAATGGCCCGACCTGATGCCCGAGGAGGAGTCGCAGGCCTGGATCGACAATCAGATGAGCGTCGACCACACCGGCGCCGGGCCGTCGCCCGCGTTCCAGTCCTCGACCACGGTCGGCGAACTCGACGGCGAGCAGGTCAGGATCCCGGGCTTCGTCGTGCCGGTCGAAACGACGCCGGAAGGCAAGCTGTCGGAGTTCTTCCTGGTGCCGTATTTCGGCGCCTGCATCCACATCCCGCCGCCGCCGGCCAACCAGATCATCTACGGCCGGCTGGAAGAACCGGTCGAAATGGTCAACATCTGGGACGCGTTCTGGATGCAGGGCACGCTGCACATCGAGGACGTCAGCAACGAGACGGCCGACTCGGCGTACACGATGGACGTGTCATCGCTGACGCTGTATTGATCCGCCATTGCCCGGATCGTTGTTGTCAGACCGTTGTGGGTAAGATGTTGGCCCCCGCGACTTCGGAAACCGTCGAGATGAAAAAATCCGCCTTGCTTATTTTCATGGCCCTGCTCGCGCCGGCGATTCAGGCCCAGGACGGCGAGCGCCTGTCGGCCGAAGTGTTGTGGAAGCTCGACCGGGTCGGCGAGCCGGTGATCGCGCCCGAGGGCGGGTACGTCGTCGTGCCGGTGACGACCTGGGACACCGAAAGCGACGAGTCCGAGATCCGGCTCTGGCTGCTGTCGGCCGGCGACGACGCCATCCAGCGCCCGCTTACGGTCGAGGGCGAGAGCGCCTCGGACCCGGTGTTCTCGCCCGACGGTTCAAAACTGGCGTTCGTCAGCAAGCGCGGCGACGACGACAACGGCCAGATCCACGTGCTGCCGATGGACGCACCGGGCGAGGCGATGAAGCTCGTCGACTTGCCGACCGGCGCTTCGGCGCTGAGGTGGGTCGGCGAGCACATCTATTTCGTCTCGCGCGTGTGGCCCGGCAAGACCTTCGAAGAGATGGCCGAGGCGCTGAAGGCCGAGAAGGAAGGCAAGGTCTCCTCGCACGTCTGGACCGACCTGCCCTACGCCCATTTCGACACCTGGATCGACGAGGAACGCGAGAACCACCTGTTCCGCGTACCGGCCGAAGGCGGCGATATCGAGCCGCTGACGCAACCGGTCGGACTGGCGCTGTCGAAGTCGTCGGCCGATACCGGCGACTACGACGTCGCGCCGGACGGCGAGCGGATCGCGGTCGTCGCCGACAGCCGCCCGGACGCGGTCTACCCGGACCCGGACGTCTTCGTGTTCGCGCCCGGCGCCGACCAGGCCGACAACCTCACCCGGGGCAACACCGCGCCGGACACGCGGCCGCTTTTCTCGCCCGATGGCCTGCTGCTGGCGTTCGCGCGCCAGCACGTCCCGGGCTTTTACGGCGACCAAAATAAACTGATGATCCACGAGTTCGCCACCGGCCGTACCCGGCTGGTGCACGCCGACTGGGACCGCTCGGCCGACGGCCTGATCTGGTCGCCCGACTCGGCCGGCCTGTTCGGCGCGATCGACGATGCCGGCATGCGCCGCGTCCACTTCCTGCCGCTGTCGGGCGCCGATCCGGTCGCGATCACGGGTCAGACCGATTTCGACGCGCTGTCGATCGCAGGCGACGGCACGCTGATCGCGCGCAACCAGAGCTTCGTGTTTCCGCCGCGCGTCGTTCGAGTCGACCCGGAGTCGGGCGAAGCGTCGCGGCTGGAGACGTTCAACGACGAGGTGCTGGCCGAAGTTGACACCGGCAGCTACGAGTCGGTCACCTATACCGGGGCCGACGGCGCCGAAATCCAGATGTGGGTGCACTACCCGCCCGGCTTCGATCCGGAAAAGCGCTGGCCGCTGTTCCTGCTCATCCACGGTGGGCCGCACGGCGCCATCACCAACCAGTTCCACTTTCGCTGGAACGCGCACACGTTCTCGTCGTGGGGTTATGTCACCGCGTGGCCGAATTTCCACGGTTCCTCAGGCTTCGGCCAGGAATTCACCGACTCGATCAATCCTGACTGGATCAGCAAACCGTATGCCGACGTGATCGCCGCGGCCGAATGGTTCGCCGGGAAGCCGTGGATCGATTCCGAACGCATGGTCGCCGGCGGCGGCAGCTACGGCGGCTACCTGTCCACGGTACTGCTCGGGCGCGAGCATCCGTTCAACGCGCTGGTCATCCACGCTGCAGTCTACGACCTGTACGCGCAGCGCGCGTCGGACTTCGCGGTCCACGCCGAGCGCTTCGGCCCGTACTGGGAAGACCCGGCCATCTACCGCGCGATCTCGCCGCACTACTTCGCCGGCGAATTCGACACCCCGAGCCTGATCATCCACGGCCAGAAGGACCTGCGCGTGCCGGTCGGCCAGGCCTTCGAACTGTTCCGCACGCTGCAGGTGCGCGGCGTCGAATCAAAGCTGGTCTACTACCCCGACGAAAACCACTGGATCCTCAAGCCAAACAACTCGCTGGACTGGTACGGCCACGTGCGCGAGTGGGTCGAACGCTTCGCCGAGCCGGGCCCGCGTGCGCCGGTAGGAGCGGTCTCCAGGCCGCGATCCGCAGATCTTGAATCATCGCGACGTGGACGTCGCTCCTACGACAAGCCGGCACCACCCCCGTAGGAGCGGCCTCCAGGCCGCGATCCACCGTCGTTTCCGTTATTCGCTCTGAGGACCGTACGCATCCGGCCGCTCGTAGCCCCAGCGCTCCAGCCACCGGCCCCAGGCCGCATCGACCTTGTCGAGCGTGGCCTCATCGAAGCGGTGCGGGTTCTTGCGGTAGCCGGTGATGCGTTCCAGGTAGCGCTCTGCCTGCGGACGGACTCCGTCGAAGTCATCGAGCTGCAGCCGGGCGTAGATCCGCCCCAGGCATCCCAGCGGTGAGGCGTCCAGTTCGTCGTAGGCGATTTCGATGAACTGGGTCTCGGGCAGCTTCGCGGTGTCAGCGTAGAGTCGCTCGAGCATGCGCGGATGACGGCGAGGATGAACGGGGCAACTTGGAACAGGAATCGCGTCAGCGCGCCCGGGTTAGGCGAATTTGCCGCCGGAAGGTCGATTGAGAATGAGGAGACGCAAGGGGAAACTCAATTGACACTAGAGCGCTCCGGTGCTATAAGCCTGAACCTAGGGAGCATTAACTGGCAAGTAGAGGGACGCATATGAACGCAATCAGAATTGTTGCCGTTTTTTTTCTTCGTTATCTCCCTGACTCCGGCGGAGGCTCAAAGCCAAAGCGCACGCGCCGACCAGGATCGTATTTTCTTCGACGGAAACTCCTTGCCACCGGGCATGCGGCTATCGAACTGGCATGAACGCCTGGGTGCGGCGGTCATGGAAGCGCGGCCGCTGGCAGTGAATCTCCGTGCACTCCAAACGCCCGGTCCCAGCCAAATTCCGGCAAATTAAGGTGCCGGTGCACGGGATTCTGGTCGGTCACACCTTCGATATCATCCTGCCCGGTCAAGCCAAGCCTATGACGCTCGAAGTGAACAAAGTCGAGCAGATCGTCGATGGTGTCGTGACTTATTCGGGGTCGCTTGCGGGAGATGCCGAGGCATTCTTCACATTTTCCGTCGAAGGCCGAAAGTCACTCGGAAGAATTCTGATCGGAGACGTTGCCGTGATTGTCCGCCCCAACGGCGACACCGAAGGCCATGAACTGATCATGGTCGACCGGGGGTTGTTGCCAATTGACGACGACACTATTCCGTCAAATCCTGAGAATACGTCCGGCACAACCGATACATTTTCAACTACTGGAGCTTCGTCGACTGGGTCCGGGGACGTAAGGACGTTGTTTCTGTTTGCCAATAATGTTGGTAACGAGTCGTTGATGACTTCGACCATTATCTCTGAATTCAATAATGCACTGTCAAGGAGTGGCGTGGCGAGCAGCAATAAACTTTCGTCAGTCGGAATCATTACAGTCGCGAGCGGTTTTATCGGAGAGCAAGATTGCAAAGGTAAAATTCTATACGATATGCATAAGCGCATTTCGCCATTCACGAATCTTGATCAATGGATGAATGATAATGCTGCCGACATTGCCTTCCTGATTGTCGAAAACGGCCCAGTAAGCGTAGATTGTCCGACGACTGAAACATTTGCCGCCCCATCGAGAATTGGTGGAGCATCAACAGGATTCTTCCCCGGAGAGACTGGAATTCAGGATCACTCACAAAGTCCATTTTCCATGTCGAGTGAAACGTTTGCGCTTGGAGATCTCACAGCATTACACGAAATAGGCCATTCGCTCGGTGGCAGGCATGCTGATAGTTCGATCCCAGAAGAGATGGATTTTCTGAATGGAGAATTCGCACACGGATTCGATAATAACAACGCCGGCGAATGGCAAACCATCATGGGAGGCTATCGTGCTTCAACGGCGAATCGATGTGCCTTTGACTTCGACAATCCGGATCCCGTCACACAGCCTTGCGAGCGAATCCCGTATTTCTCCAATCCGGCCAAATCAGCCACCATAAACGGTCATTTTGTTCCGGCGCTGGGAGCGACTACGATCACGGGAACGCCTGGCGATGTTAATGTTCAGTTTAAAGCCGACATGGAAACGTGGCTGGAAACCAGCGGCATGCCGATCGTGTCCGGCTACTTCCAGGACCCGCCGCCACCCACTTCAGCGCGGTTCTTGACGTGATCCCCGGATTCTGTTTCGGGTTTTCCACCGTCAACTGGACGGCGGTCACGGGCGCGTCGAATTACCGGTTATTTCGTTCATTTACATCCGGATTTTCCTCGCCTACCTTGATATACGATGGGTCGGGAACGTCCACGAATATCAATATACCGGGTCCGCCCGAACCGGGCACATGGTATTTGCGCGTCAAAGCATGCAATTCTGGCGGATGCAGCGGCTGGAGCAATCAGAAGAGCGCCAATTGGGTCGACGGCTGCTTTTAACGGAGAAGCGCGATGAAGATCAGAGCATTTTGGGATTTTTTTGGCATCCTGGGCATTATTGCAGGTGTGAATCTGTCGGCTTTAGCGCAGACTGAAGAAGCGGATCCATTTAACAACCCCTTGCCCGAAACCGGCATGTGGTTTCCGAACGACGGTTCCGGGACCGGGATTATCCTGGAAGTCCAGGCCGGAACTGTGGTCGGCGCGCTGTTTGGCGCCGATTCTAACGGCGACAATACCTGGTTACTTTTCAGCGGCGAGTTGATGCCGGGCGTTACGGAGGAGGGTGATTCGCATGCTGGCTGGACGCTGAACGCACCTCTTTTCTTTACTACCGGCAGCGCCTGTATCCTCGACTGCCCGCCGGGCGAGAATCCCGGCGCACCGGTCACGGCCGAAGCGGGGCAGGTTGAAATCGATTTTTCCGGCCGCAGCACGGCGACGTTTACGGTCGATGGTGGCCTGGTCAAGTCGATCGCCCCGTTCTACTTCGGAGTTCTGGCAAGACGGTTGAATCCTGAACGACCACTGGAGTTCCTGCCGGAATTGACAGGTACATGGGTTCTGGTTTCGGATCGGGATGACGGCGACTTTGACGACAGCCAAGAGGTTGCGACCGTAACCATCGGCGAGCCGGAAATCATGCGCAATCCCTCGGCGGAGCTTGATGAGGTCGTGGTCGAGATTGTGTATCCGATCGAGTTCGTCGCTGGCGGTAGCGAACGTGAACTCTCATGCCGCCTCCGCCGCCGGGAGGATCCGCAAAGCGCAGTCCCATCGTGCACGATGGTGCCGGGATTCGCGCCGATGTCGGTGGGATCCGTTCCGTTCGACGACATTACCGATTCCCGTTTTACGGTATTTTCGTCCGATGACGTTTTCAATGTTACGCGAACGGACTTTTTCCGGCTGGGGCATGACTGAGCAGCACTACCTGGACTGGTACGCCACGTGCGCGACTGGGTCGAGTGCTACGCCGAGCTGGGCCCGCGTGCGCCGGTAGGAGCGGCCTCCAGGCCGCGATCCGCAGATCTTGAATCATCGCGACGTGGACGTCGCTCCTACGACAAGCCGGCACCACCCCCGTAGGAGCGGCCTCCAGGCCGCGATGCATTATCGTTTCCGTTAATCGCTCTGAGGACCGTACGCATCCGGCCGCTCGTAGCCCCAGCGTTCGAGCCACTCGCCCCAGGCCGCATCGATCTTGTCCAGGCTTTGCGGGTCGAAGCGGTGCGGGTTCTTGCGGTAGCCGGTGATGCTTTCCAGGTAGCGCTCGAGCACGGGGCGGACTCCATCGAAGTCATCGAGCTCCAACCGGGCGTAGATCCGCTCCAGGCATTCCAGCGGTGATGCGTCCAGGTCGTCGTAGGCGATCTCGATGAACTGCGACTCGGGCAGCTTCGCGGTGTCGGCGTACAGCCGCTCGAGCATGCGCGGGTAGGTCTCGAGGATGTACGGTTCGATCGCCTCGGCGTCGAACGGCTGCAGCGCGTACTGCGGCAGCAGCTTGCGGTAGAAGTTGCGGGTCGATTCGAACACCGTGTAGGGGTTGCGGTGGATATGGATGAAGCGCGCATCCGGCCACAGCTTCAGCATCGCCGCGACCTGGCCGGTGTAGACCGGGTTCTTGATCAGCAGCGTGTCGCCGGCCGATCCGATCAGGAGCTTGCGGCAATAGTGCAGCAGCATGCACTTGCGCCGCGCCAGCCGCCTTTCATCGACCTCGTCCGGATCGGCGAACACGCCGGCGGCGAAGTGCTGCTCGAACGCCTCCGGGAAATACAGCGCGTGGTAGTACGAAAGCGTCTGCATCGAGGCCAGCGCGATCTCGTCTTCCTGCGGCGAGTCGGCCTCGACGGCGACGTTGTCGATGAACCGGCTTTCCGGCAGCGCGCGTTTCAGCCACGGCCGCAACACGCGCCCGAGCAGCAGGAAATCCCACGGCATGCCGGTCGCGAACGGGTCGGGCCAGGCGAAGCGCGAATCGCG
>JAVVDX010000109.1:0-8048 GCA_032251475.1 Wenzhouxiangellaceae bacterium
GTCGCGGCCGCCTCGTCGTCCAGCGGCCGGCCGTCCGGACCGGAAATGACGAACACGTCCTCGACGCGCTGGCCGAAGGTCGCGATGCGTGCGTCGTGCAGCCGGATGCCGGCGCCGAGCAGACTTTCGGCGATCGCCGAGAGCAGGCCCGGCCGGTCGGTGGTCGTGATTTCCAGCCGGGTCGCCTCGGGCTCGCGCTCGAACCGGATCTGCGAGCGGCGCAGGAAATGCCGCAGCCGGCGCGGGATCGGCCGGCCCGGCAGCGGACGGATGTCGCGCCGCCGCAGTTGCTGGACCAGCGCGCGCTCGAGCCGCTCGGTGTCCGACGCGTTGAGCGAGCCGCCGTTGGCGTCCATGAGCTGAAACAGGTCCCAGCTCATCGAATCCGCGGTCGTGGCCACGCGCGCGGCCAGCACGTTGAGTTCCATGCGGTCGAACTCGCGCGCCGTCAGCGCGAACAGGCCCTCGAAATCGGCCGCGTAGACGAACACCTCGGAGATGCCCTTGGCCGGAAGGTTGCGGCACGCCGCCAGCGGCGCCTCGCCGCACTCGAGCACGCTGCGCACGGTCCAGGCGAGCTGGTCGCTGTCGAGCCGCACGAGCGCGGCGTCGGACAGCCGCCCGAGCACCGACTCGACGCGCTCGCGATCGAATCCGGCCGCGGCCAGCGTGCCGGCGGCGTCGCCGCGCAGCCCGGCGGCCAGCCCGGCCCGGTCGCGCTGCTCCTCGCCGCCGGCGCGCAGATGCTCGCGGGTGGCGATGTAGAGCTCCTTGAGCAACGAGTCCTTCCACGAGTTCCACAGCTTGGGCCGGGTCGCGGCGATATCGGCCACGGTGAGCACGAAAAGGTGATCAAGCCGCCGCTGATTGCCCACCGCGCCGGCGAATTCGGCGATCACGTCCGGGTCCGAGATGTCGCGGCGCTGCGCGGTCATCGACATCAGCAGGTGTTTTTCGACCAGCCAGACGACCAGCGCCCGGTCCTCCTCGGGCATGGCCAGCCGGTCGACGAAATCGCGTGCGTCGGCCGCCCCAAGCTCGGAATGGTCGCCGTCGCGGCCCTTGGCGATATCGTGGAACAGCGCCGCCAGGTACAGCACTTCGGGCCGCTCGATGCGAGCGAAGATCTCGATCGCGTTGCCGAATTGCTCGGCGTACTTGCCGCCGGCGATGCGACGAAGGTTGCGGATCACGAACAGGATGTGCTGGTCGACGGTGTAGACGTGGAACAGATCGAACTGCATCCGCCCGGTCACGCGCCCGAACGCCGGGATCAGCGCGGCGAGCACGCCGTAGCGATTCATGCGCTCGAGTTGCGAGTAGACCCGGCGCTCGCGCCTGAGCAGCCGCAGAAACAGGTCCAGGTGCTCCGGGTCGGTGCGGAATTGCTCGTCGATCAGGTACAGGTGTTCGCGGATCAGCCGGATCGTCGAGGCGCGCACGCCGCGGATCTCGGCGTTGTCGGCCAGCACCAGAAACACCCGCAGCAGCAGCTCCGGCCGGCGCACGAACGCCTGCTCGTCGACCAGTTCGAGGTAGCCGTGGTGCAGCCGGAAATTCTCGTCTATCGTCGCCGACGGCAGGTGACGCCGCCCGGCCAGCAGTTCCTCCTCGAAGATCTGCAGCAACTGCTCGTTGAGCCGCTCGACGTGCATGACGGTGCGGTAGTAGCGCTGCATGAACGCCTCGACCGCGGCGTTGTCGTCGGGCTGCTCGAAGCCGAATGTCGCGGCGAGCTTGCGCTGATAATCGAACAGCAGCCGCTCCTCGGCCCGGCCGGAGATCTCGTGCAGCGCCCAGCGGATCGACCACAACCGGTTGCGCGCCTCGACCAGCTCGTCGTGCTCGCGCTCGGACAGGAAGTCGTGCTCGACCAGCCCGTGCAGCGTCGAGGTGCCGAAATGGCGCTGCGCGACCCACGCGATCATCTGGATGTCGCGCAATCCGCCGGGGCCGTTCTTGATGTCGGGCTCGAGGTTGTAGACGGTGTCCTCGAACTGGTCGTGGCGCTGCTGCTGTTCCCCGGACTTGGCCGCGAAGAACTCGTCGGCCGGCCACAGCGCCGGCGCGTCGGTGCCCCGGCGCATGGCCTCGAACAGCTTGCCGCTGCCGTCGATCATCCTGGATTCCATCAGGTTGGTCGCGACCGTGACGTCGCCGGCCGCCTGCTCGATCGATTCGGCCACGGTGCGCACGCCGTGGCCCGGGTGCAGGTCGGCGTCCCAGAGCGCACGCACGAAATCCTCGAGTGCGCGCACCGGCGCCCCGGCGTCGTCGGGACACAGGATCAACAGGTCGGCGTCCGAATGCGGGTGCAGCTCGCCGCGGCCGAAGCCACCGACGGCCAACAGCTCGAGCCCGGCGTCGGCGGGCACGAACGCGCGCCAGGCCGTCAGCACCAGTTGCTCGATGACCCAGGCCCGGGCCTGGACCAGCTCGCGGATGTCGGTGCCGCGCGCGAACGCCTGCGCCAGTACGCCGTCGGCATGACGGCGCGCGGCGGCCAGTTCGGCCGAGAGCTTTTCCGGATGCGAGACCAGCGCGTGCAGCGCGTTGAGATCGAGGCAGTTGCGCGATGCCGGCGGTGCCAGGAGCCTGTCGGTCATCACTCGTCGCCGGGCAACGGGTCGGTCATAACTCGTCGCCGGGCAACCGGGTCAGGACGTCGACGCCGCCCTCGGTCACGGCCATGGTGTGTTCCCACTGGGCCGACAGACTGCGGTCGCGGGTCAGCACGGTCCAGCCGTCGGCCAGCAGGCGCGTGCCCGGCTTGCCGAGATTGACCATCGGCTCGATGGTGAACGTCATGCCGGGCTCGAGCACGACGCCCTTGCCGGGCTGGCCGTGGTGCAGCACCTGCGGCGGCTCGTGGAAACCGCGACCGATGCCGTGGCCGCAGTATTCGCGCACCACCGAGCAGCGCTTCGATTCGGCCCAGGTCTGGATCGCGTGGCCGATATCGCCCAGCGTCACGCCCGGGCGCACCATTTCGATACCGGTCACCATCGCCTGGTGCGCGACCTCGCAGATCCGGCGCGCCTTGATCGACGGTTCGCCGACGTAGAACATCTTGCTGGTATCGCCGTGCCAGCCGTCCTGGATCACGGTAACGTCGATGTTGACGATATCGCCGTCCTTGAGCACGCGATCGCCCGGAATGCCGTGACAAACGACGTGGTTGACCGACGTGCAGATCGACTTCGGGAACCCGCGGTAATTCAGCGGCGCCGGGACCGCCTTGAGCTCGTCGACGATATATGCGTGGCAGATCTCGTCGAGCCGGCCGGTGGTCACGCCGGGCTCGACGAACGGCGCGATCATCCTGAGCACGCTGGCGGCCTGCTGGCCGGCCACGCGCATCGCCTCGATCTCGGCGGGCGTCTTGAGGTGGATTCCTTCCTGGTGGGCGCTTGAACGCATCGAACCTGCAGTGATACGGATTGTCGGATGGCGAAACCGGTAATTATATCGCAGCGCGTGAAATTCGCCAGTTCCGGTCCGAATCCGGTCGCGCATGACCTTCGGCCCATGCCTTCCGGCACTGGCCCGAACAGGTTGCGCGTGCGAGCATTTGCCACAACATTCACCCCGGTCCCGCACACTTTCATCCATGAACAAGGCCCTGAAAATTGCCGTGCCCGTGCTGATCGTCGCCGCGGCCGCCCTGGTTGCGATTCTGCTCGCGATGGCCGGCGGCGAACCCGAGCGGCGCGAGGCGCCCAGGGCTGCGTTGCTGGTCGACGTCGTCCGCCCCGAAATCAACCGCGATGCGTTCGTCATCCACGCCCAGGGCACGGTGACGCCGCGCAACCAGGCCGAGCTGGTCTCGCAGGTCTCCGGCAAGGTCATCTGGCAGTCCGATGAGTTCGTCGCCGGCGGCGTGTTCGAGTCCGGCGAGGTGCTGGCGCGCATCGACCCCAGCGACTACGAAACCGCGCTGCTGGCGGCCGAGGCCGAACTGGCCGCGGCGCGGGCGACGCTGTCCGACGAGCAGGCGCGATCGGACGCCGCGCGCGCCGATTTCCGGCGCCTGTACGGCGATTCGCGCGAGCCCGGCGACCTGATGTTGAGATTGCCCCAGGTCGCGCGGGCCAGGGCCGCGGTGCAGGCCCGGGAGGCCGCCGTCGAACGCGCCCGGCGCGATCTGGAGCGCACCCGGATCACGCTGCCGTTCGACGGCATGGTGCGCGAGCGCAATGTCGACCTCGGTCAGTACGTTTCGACCGGCACGTCGCTGGGCGTGGCGTTCTCGACCGATCGCGCGGAGGTGCGCCTGTCGCTGGGCGCGTCCGACCTGAAATTTCTCGATCTTCCGCCGCCCGGTACCCAGAAGCGCCTGGAAATTCCGGTGAAGCTGACCGGCTCGGTCGCCGGAAGAAACGCGACCTGGGACGCGACGCTGGTGCGTACCGAGGGCGTGGTCGACAGCAACACGCGCCTGACCTGGGTCGTCGCCGAAGTCGTCGATCCGTATGATCTGAAATCGGACCGGCACGCGCTTCCGTTGCCGGTCGGCACGTTCGTCGAGGCACGGATCGCCGGCCGCGACGCGAGCGGGCTGGCCGTGCTGCCGACCGAGGCCGTGCACGACGGCAACCGGATCTACATGGCCGATGCCGAGGACCGCCTGGAGATCCGCACCGTCGACGTCGTGCGCACGACGCCGCGCGAGGTCTACATCGACGGCGAGCTGACCGCCGAGGACCGGGTCATCACGACCGCGATCCCGGCGCCGATCCCGGGCCTGAAGCTCAACGTGCGCGAGCGGGCCGAAACCGAACCCCGGCTGCGCATCCTGCCGGCCGGCGAGCTCGCCGCCAGCTCGGCGGAAGACCGGTCGTGAATCAGCGCGGCTGGTACGGCGGCATCATCGCGTGGTTCGCGAACAATTCGGTCGCGGCCAACCTGCTGATGTGGGCGCTGATCGTCGGCGGGCTGTACACGGCGATCACGATCACCAAGGAAATCCAGCCGAAGATCGAGACCAACTACGTCACGGTCACCGTTCCGTACCGCGGCGGCACGCCGCGCGACGTCGAGCAGGGCGTGCTGATCAAGATCGAGGAGGCCATCCAGGACATCGAGGGCATCCGCGAGATCATCGCCACCGGCCGCGAGGGCGTCGGTACGGTCACGGTCGAGGTCGAGGCCGACTACGAGGTCACCGAAGTCCTCGATCAGATCAAGAACCGGGTCGACTCGATCTCGACCTTCCCGGCCGAAACCGAACGCCCGAGCTACGAGCGCAATACCTGGTCGCAGGAGGTGATCTGGGTCAGCGTGTTCGGCGACGTGCCCGAGCGCACGCTCAAGGAGGTCGCGCGCCAGATCCGCGACGACATCACCGGCCTGCCGTCGGTATCGCAGGCCGAGCTGGTCGGCGATCGCGCCTACGAGATCGGCATCGAGGTGCGCGAGGAGACGCTGCGCGCCTACGACCTGACGCTGGCCGAGGTCGCCGACGCGGTCCGGCGCTCGTCGATGGACCTGCCCGGCGGGCGGATCGAGGCCGCCGGCGGCGACATCCTCGTGCGCACGATGGGCCAGGCCTACCTCGGGCGCGATTTCTCCGACATCGTCATCCGCACCAATCCCGACGGCTCGCGCGTGGTGCTGTCCGATATCGCCGAGATCAAGGACGGATTCGTCGAGCGGGAGTTCTACGCGCGCCACAACGGCGAGCCGGCGATCGCGATCCGGGTGCTCAGCGTCGGCGAACAGGACGCGCTGGCGGCCTCGAAGGCGGTGCGCGAATACGTCGATCAGCGGCGGGCGACCATGCCGGAGGGGATCAGCGTCAACTGGTGGGCCGACGTCGCCTATTACCTCGGCGACCGCCTGAGCATGATGGGCAAGAACCTGCTTGTCGGAGCGCTGCTGGTGTTCGCGATCCTGACGCTGTTCCTGCGCCTGAAGCTCGCGTTCTGGGTCATGGTCGGCCTGCTGGTGGCGTTCTGCGGCACCGTATTCGTGCTGCCGGCGGTCGGCGTGACGATCAACATGGTCAGCCTGTTCGGCTTCCTGGTCGTGCTCGGCATCGTCGTCGATGACGCGATCGTGATGGGCGAGTCGGCTTATACCGAGATCCGCCGCCACGGCCACTCCGCCGAGAACGTCGTCAACGGCGTCATGAAGGTCGCGATCCCGGCCACGTTCGGGGTGCTGACGACGATCGCGGCGTTCACGCCCATCCTGCTCGTCAGCGGCATCTCGGGTCAGTTCTTCGCCGCGATCGGCTGGGTCGTCGTGATCGCGCTGGCGATGTCGCTGATCGAGTCGAAGCTGATCCTGCCGGCCCACCTGGCGCACATGAAGACCCGGTCGTACCAGGCCGACACCGCGAACCGGCTGGTTCGCTTCCAGCGCAGCTTCTCCGAGGGCTTGTACCGATTCGTGGACAACGTCTACCTGCCGTCGCTGAAGGTGCTGCTGCGCAACCGCTACCTCACGCTGTCAGCGTTCGTCGCCGTGCTGGTGCTGTCGGTCGGCTTCATCATGGGGCCGTTCATGCGCGTGGTGCTGTTTCCTGAAGTCGCCGGCGATTTCATGCAGGCCGAACTCGAGATGAACGAGGGCACGCCGGCCTACGTCACGCACAACGCGATGGACCAGCTCAATCAGGCACTGCGCGAGGTCGATCGCGAGATGCAGCAGGAACTGGGCCTGGACGAACCCGTCGTGCGGACCGCGTTCGCATGGTCCGGCTCCGAGACCACCGGCGGCATGCTGGTCGAGCTGCAGAAGAACCCGGACATCCAGTTCGACACCAAGGAAATCGAGCGGCGCTGGCGCGAACGCGTCGGGCAGATCGCGGGCGCGCGCACGCTGCGGGTCGGCGGCGCCGGCGGCGGACCGGGCGGCGACGGCCCGGACATTTCGTTCCAGCTCGTCGGCCGCAACCTCGAGCAGCTCGAATCGGCCGCCGCCGAACTCGAGCAGGCGGTCAGGAAATTCGACGGCACCTACGACGTCCGCAACAGCTACGACGGCGGAATCCGCGAAATCCAGCTCCGGATCCGGCCCGAGGCCGAGATCCTGGGACTGACCCAGCAGGACCTTGCCCGCCAGGTGCGGGCGGCGTTCTTCGGCGAGGAAGTCCAGCGCATCCAGCGCGGCCAGGACGACGTGCGCGTGATGGTTCGCTACCCGCGCGAGCAGCGCACGTCCCGGGGCTACCTGGAAAACATGCGCATCCGCACGCCCGGCGGCGAGGAGGTGCCGTTCGGCGCCGTGGCCGACATCGAAATTGGCACCAGCCCGGCGGCGATCCGTCGTTTCGACCGGCAGCGCTCGATCAGCATCACCGCGCGCGTCGACAAGGAAATCGCCGAGCCGGGCAAGATCACCGCAGAACTGCGCAACGACATCATCCCCGACATCATGGCCGCGCACGCCGGGGTCAGCTACCGGATCGCCGGCCAGACGCGCAACGCCGCCGAAATGCAGCAGGAACTGGTCGCCGGCACGATCTTCGCGCTGTTCCTGATCTACGCGCTGATCGCCATTCCGCTGCGCTCGTACCTGCAGCCGCTGCTGATCATGTCGGTGATCCCGTTCGGGACCATCGGCGCCGTGTTCGGCCACTGGGTGCTCGGCATCCCGGTCAGCATACTGAGCATGTTCGGCATCGTCGCGCTGGCCGGCGTGGTCGTCAACGACAGCCTGATCCTGGTCGATTTCGTCAACCACCACCGCCACCAGGGCGAAGCGCGCATCGACGCCGCGCTCAAGGCCACGCGCGCCCGCTTCCGCGCCATCGTGCTGACCTCGGCGACGACTTTTCTCGGGCTGGCGCCGATCGTGTTCTTCGAAAACAGCCTGCAGGCGCAGCTGGTTGTCCCCATGGCCGCATCGCTGGCCTTCGGGATCGTCTTCGCCACGATCATCACGCTGGTGCTGATCCCGATCCTGTACCTGATCGGCGACGACGTCGCCGCGCTGATGCAGCGCCTGCGCGGACACCGCGACCCGGCCGGAATGCGCACGCATGCAAGGGTTGATCATTCCTGAGTTCCTTCCCCCGCTTGCGGGTTGATCATTCCTGAGTT
>JAVVDX010000110.1:0-1341 GCA_032251475.1 Wenzhouxiangellaceae bacterium
CGCGCCAGTTCGGCGAGGTTGGCGTTGCTCCAGGCCGGCGTCAGCGACCGGAAGCGTGCGGGCTTCGGGTCGTCGGGCACGTACCAGGCCAGCCCGAAGCCGTCGCCGTTGAGCGGCTCGGGCCGCTCCTTCGCGTGCGCGCTCTGGTGGATCAGCGAATTCTCCGGCCGCGTGACCAGGTCGGCCACCGCGATGTTGTCGCCCATGTAGAACGTGAATCGGCACATGTCGTCTCTCCGTCCGTCCGCTACTCGACCTGCCGGACACGCTCATTCTTGCACGCCCCGCGCCCGACAGTAGATCGCAGCACGGCCGTCGCAATCGAACCGGCCACGAAAAAGGCCCCGGCTCGAACCGGGGCCCGGTGCGGTTTCGGCCGGGCAGCGGGCCCCGGCCGCCGGCGCAGTTAGAACCCGGACGCGTCGAGGAAATCCTCGCTGTGCGGGTTGCCCGAGGTGTTGCTGAACGACGCGGTGCTCTCGGCGCCCGAAAGCAGTGCGTTGCGGCCGTTGTTGAAGGCCGAGGCGCCGGCGCCCTGGGCGCTGCCGCCCAGCCACAGCGCGAGCGCGCCGGCGACGTGCGGCGAGGCCATCGACGTGCCGCTGATCGTGTTGGTGGCGCCGTCGTTCCAGGTCGACGGGATCGCCACGCCCGGCGCGGCGATCGCGACCGGGGCCGAGTTCTGGCTGGTCCACGCGGCGGCATCGTCGCCCCAGTTCGACCAGCTCGGCCAGTCGTCGCCGCTGTTGGTGGCGCTGACGCTCACGACCGCGTCGTCGTAGGCGGCCGGGACGCTGCCGGCGGCGTCGGCACCTTCGTTGCCGGCCGCGACCGCGAACACGACGCCGATATTCTTGGCGTTGCAGATCGCGCGATGCAGGTTGTCGCTGCCGGTGAAGCCGGAGTCGGTGCAGGTGCCGGACTTGCTGCCGCCGCCGCCCAGGCTCATGTTGGCCACCGCCGGTGCGCCGCGCGCGGCAACTTCGCCGGCGACCCAGTCGACGCCGGCGATGATGCCGGAGAACGAGCCCGAGCCGCTCTTGGACAGCACCTTGACCGCGTGCAGCGTCACGTCGGGTGCGACCCCGACCACAGCGATGTCATTGTCGATCGCGCCGATCGTGCCGGAGACGTGCGTGCCGTGGCCGTTGTCGTCGTCCCAGTCTGCGCCGCACTTGCCCTTGCACGTCGTGGCGGCGAAGCCGTTGCCGATGTTCGCGGCCAGGTCGGGATGGTCGGCGTCGATGCCGGTGTCGATGACGTAGACGTGCACGCCGGCGCCGGTGTTCGAAGCGGTCAGTGCGCCGATCCGGTCGACGCCCCACGGCACGGTCTGTGCGG
>JAVVDX010000110.1:1441-5154 GCA_032251475.1 Wenzhouxiangellaceae bacterium
CCCATGCTCGCGTGCACGGTACCGTCGAAGCTGATGCTCTGGACCAGCGGGTCGTTCTGCAGCCGTGCGTAGGCCGCCTCGGGAATGCGCGCGGCGAATCCGGTGAACACGGTGCCGTAGGTATGGCGCGCATTGATCGCGTGCTGGCCGGCCACCGTCGCGGCGAAGTCGCGGTTGCCGCGCTGCGAGCCGGTGTCGGCGTCGAGCGAAACGATGACGTCGAGAAAACGGCCTTCCGGCGGCTGTGCGACGGCCACCGACGCGGCCAGGCCGGCGGCGGCCAGCGCGATGGCGGAAACAATGGTTCTGGTCTTCATTCGATTCTCCCTTGATGCGGTTTGTATTCGAGTCGTGAATGCTCGCCCGCGGGCTTTGGATTCAGTTGCGGGCGGGTCCACGGGCGACCAGGCCCGGGGGACATGACGCAATCCGCTCCGCGGAACCTGCCAGGGCGCGCGGTCCGGGTCGGAATCGGCAAGCCAACGGACCAACTCCAGCGTCACGCGCCGAGTGTAAGTTGACCGAAGTCAAAGATTCAAGGGAAAAGTCAGTGATCCCGGTCACACAACCCGGCGCCTCAACCGTTCGGATCCTCGCCTTCCGGGTCGGCCAGCGCCGCCGCGACGGTCCGGGCCGTCAGCCGTTCGCGCAACGTCGCGGGCTTGTCGAGGCCGAGTCGGGCCAGCTCGTCGGGGAATTGCGCCGGCCGGCCGCCGAGCGCCGCCCGGGCCAGCGCCCACTTGTTTTTGCCCATCCGCTTCAGCCGCTGCAGCGCCCCGATCAGCCGCTGTTCGGCCGGCGTGAAGTCGCTGCCGAACGGGTAGGCCGGGAACCGGTCGCGCTCGCCGAACGGGGCCAGACGCCGGCGCAGTTCGCCGGGCGTGTTGGCGCGGGCCGTGGCCGGGATCTCCCATGCCGGGTCCAGCTTGCCGGCGCGCCGGGCCTGGCCGGCGATCTCGTCCTGGAAGCGCGCGTCGGCGATGCCGATCATCGCCCGGATGCACTGCTCGTCGGTCTTGCCGCGCAGGTCGGCAATGCCGTACTCGGTCACGACCAGGTCGCGCAGGTGGCGCGGGATGGTGTTGTGCGGGTACTGCCAGACGATGTTGGAACTCGTCTCGCCGCCGGATTCGCGCGTGGCGCGCAGCATCAGCACCGATCGTCCGTCGCGCATCGCGTGCGCCATCGCCACGAAGTTGTACTGGCCGCCGACCCCGGAGACGACCCGGTAGTCGGCCAGCCCGTCGGAGACGGCCGCGCCGGTGGCGGTCATCATCATGCAGGTGTTGATGAAGCGCGCGTGCCGGCGCTGCTCGATCTCCAGCGCCTCGCGCCCGCCGTAGAGCTGGTTGATCCGGCCGACGCCGTGCATCCGGAAGCGCGGCCGCTCGGTCTCGTCGAGGCCGGCGAGGAACTCGTAGAACGGCCGGCTGCCGAGAAAGAAGCCGCCTTCCATGACCGCGCCGGTCCCGGCGGCCTCGACCTGCATGCCGGCATTGGCGCGGCGCATCACGGTGATGTCGTCGAATATCTCGCGTTTGAGGATGCCGGCCCGGTAAAGATGCATGAACCCGTCCATGAACATCTCGCTGGCGCCGTACAGCCCCGTCTCGAACGGAGCGTCGTCGCCGATGCCGTCCGGCACCGGCCGGTCCAGCCCGGCGACGATCGCGCGCCAGGCCGGGTTGTCGTCGTGGCGCATGATCAGGCCGTGGACCAGCGCGTCGCTCAGCGAGCCGATGCCGATCTGCAGTGTGCCGCCGTCGGCAATCAGCCGCGCGGCGTGCACGCCGACGGCGTGATCCTGCAGCGACACCGGCTGGCGCGGCACCGCGAACAGTCGCTGGTGCGGGTCGGTCTCGACGACCTCGTCGAACGCGTCGGCGTCGACGATCGCGTCACCGTACATGAACGGCAGGTCGGGATGGACCTGGGCGACGCGGTGGAGCCGGTGCTCCGGACGGGCACGCAGGTGGTCGAACAGGTCCAGCGTCACGTCCGGGTTGCACGACAGGCTCAGGCGGCCGTCGTCGGCGCGTGCGACGAGCTGGAAGATCAGGTTGACGCCGCGATCGGTCAGGTCGCGCGCGACGTGGGTATAGTTCGACGAGATGTAGTTGCGCTGGCGCACCGGGTCGCCCAGCGCCGCGCCGGAGGAGAAGTAGAACTCGGTGACGCTGATGTTGGACGGAACCCGGCCGCGCTCGAGATCGACCAGGTATTCCAGCCGCGGGTAGTCGGCCCCGAACAGCCGCTCGACGATCGGCGTCATCAGGCGCTCGGCGAGCCAGTGCCGGGTCTGCGGCACGTCCAGCGACAGTGCGGTGACGATTTCCAGGTCGAGGGTCGAATCTGCGCGGGCGCGCCGGTACAGAGCGTTGGTCAGCCGGTTCGGCTTGCCCAGCCCCAGCGGCAGTCCGAGCACGATGCGCTTGCCGACCCGGTCGATGATGCGGTCGACGATCGCATCCAGCGCGGGATCGATTCGGGATTTTCGTGGCACGCGCGTCCCTCTTGTCTATCGATTTTGGCTAATATGAAACCGGAATGACAGTTCCGTACACGCGAAGTGGAGATCCGCATGGCCGGTGACGCCGAGCATAAACCAGTCACGCCGTGTCTCCTGCTCGACGTCGAGCGAATGACGCGCAACATCCAGGTCCTCGAGGCAAGGCTGGACCGGCTCGGGGCCCCGCTCCGGCCGCACGTCAAGACCTGCAAGAATATCGAGATCGCGCGGCGGATGATGGGCCCCGCCTCGCCCGGAATCGCCGTCTCGACGCTGGCCGAGGCCGAATACTTCTTCGACCACGGCATTGCCGATCAGATTTACGCGGTCGGCATCGCGCCCGGCAAGCTGGAGCGCGTCGCGCGGCTGGTCGCGCGCGGCGCCGAGCTGAAGATCCTGCTCGACAATCCGGCCGCGGCCGCCGAAGTGGTCAAGGCGGCCGCCGAGCACGACTGCCGCTACCGGGTGTTGCTCGAGATCGATTCCGACCGCCACCGGGCCGGCTTTCGGCCCTGCGACGCGGGCCTGCTCGAGACCGCGCGCATGCTTTCCGGGGCCGGCTGCGACGTCGCCGGCGTGCTGACGCACATGGGCGCGTCGTACGACTGCCGCACCAGGCAGTGCCTGATTGATGCCGCCGAGAGAGAGCGCACGAGCGCCGTGCGCGCGGCCGAGCGGCTGCGCGCCGCCGGTCTAGAGTGCTCCATCGTCAGCGTCGGCTCGACCCCGACCGCGTACCACGCCCGCAGGCTCGACGGCGTGACCGAGGTGCGCGCAGGCACCCACGTGTTCATGGATCTGGTCATGGCCGGGCTGGGCGTATGCCGGCTCGAAGACATCGCGATCTCGGTGCTTGCCGAGATCATCGGCTTCCGCGAAGGCGCCGGCGAACTCGTCGTCGACGCCGGCTGGATGGCGCTGTCGCGCGACCGCGGCACCGCGTCGCAGCCCGTGGACCAGGGCTACGGCGCGGTCTGCGACCCGGCCGGGCGGCCGCTGAAGCCGGAGCTGATCGTGCGCTCGACCAACCAGGAACACGGCCTCGTCGCGCGCCGCGACGGCCGCAAGATCGACCCGGACGCGTTCGAGATCGGCCAGCGCGTGCGCATCCTGCCCAACCACAGCTGCGCCACCGCCGCGCAGCACGCCGGCTACTGGCTGCTCGATGCCGCCGGCGTCCCGGCGCGCTGGTGGCCGCGGATCG
>JAVVDX010000110.1:5254-8007 GCA_032251475.1 Wenzhouxiangellaceae bacterium
TGCACATCACGCTGGCGCTGATCAGCGGCCTCGGCTACGCGCTGCGCGGTTTCATCCGGCTGGTGCTGCAGCGCCCGCTGGTCCACCCGCTGGTCCGGTTCGGGCCGCACGTGATCGACACGCTGCTGCTGGCCTCCGGGATCGGGTTGTGGACGATCGTGAAGTTCTCGCCGCTGGCGGTCGGCTGGTTCGGCCTGAAGCTGGTCCTGATCGTCGTCTACATCGTCGTCGGCATGCTCGCGTTCCGGATCCGCGACCGCGCTCGTGCCGTGCTCGTCTACCTGCTTGCGCTGGGCGTGTTCTTCACGATCGCCTGGCTGGCGCTGGCCAAGCCGTTTTGAACGCGCGGCGCATCGTCGTGGCGGCGGCCGTGGCGATCCTCGCCGCGGCCTGCGGCGGGCCGGCCGATGACGCCGCGGCTCCGACCGCGCAGGCTTCGCGGGAGGAAATTGCCATGGACATCGCCCCCGGACTTGAAAACCACGTCGAACAGGCGGTGTCGGACCTCGCCGAGCGGCTCGAAATCGAGCGCGACCGGATCGAACTCGCCGGCGCCGAGTTCGTAACCTGGTCGGACGGCTCGCTGGGCTGCCCCGAACCCGGCCACATGTACACCCAGGCGCTGGTGCCCGGCTATCGGATCCGGCTGCGCGTCGGCAAGGAAATCCACGCCTACCACGGCGCACGCGACCGGGACCCGTTCCACTGTCCCCCCGACCGCGTCCGCCCGCCGGCGGCGGCCGGTGAAGCGATCCGATAAGATCCTCTTCTTTGCCGCTTGCCGGGGAGGGAATACGACTAAACCATCCCCTCCGCCGCTTGCCGGCGAGGGAATATGACTGCACCATCCCCTCCCCCGCTTGCGGGGGAGGGGATGGGTGGGGGTCTCGAAAGGATCAGTTCGAAATCAGCGTCGCGATCGCGTGCCGGACGTAGGCCTCGAACTCCTCGCTGCCGCGCTCGGGCGCCATGCCGCGCGTCTGCAGCTGGATGTAGCCGACGTAGCTGGTGTAGGTCAGCCGCGCGCGGTGGTGCGCGGCTTCGTCGGCCAGCCCCAGTTCGCGAAACGCCTTGGCCAGGTATTCGAGCCGCCTGCGCGTGATCCGTTCGATGACCGGCTTGACGCGCGGGTGGTCGCTGGCCGCACACAGCGCGGCGTGGATCTGGTGGCTGGTGTTCTGGCGGCTGGTGCGCAGGATGAACTCGGCCAGCCGGTCGGCGGCCGGTTCGCCGGAATCGAGCGAGCGCGCCAGATGCTCGATGTCACGCCGCTCCCAGCGCTTGAGCGCCTGGACCAGCAGTTCGTCGCGGCTGGCGAAGTGCCAGTAGAAGCTGCCCTTGGTGATGCCCAGACGGCGCGCCAGCGGCTCGACGGCAAGCGCCGAGACGCCTTTTTCGGCGATCAGCTCCAGCGCCGCGTGTTCCCAGTCCGACGCGCTCAGCGGGGTTTTTTCCTGGGTCGTGGTAGCGGGGTTGACAGCACTCATTGACCGGATTCTACCAGCCGCCGCCCCGCGCGCGGCCCGGTGGGCCGGTTTTTCCGGCGCCGTCGCGCCCGCCGCCGGCGGTTATTCGGAAGCTTCCCGGTCCAGGTCGCGCACGCGCGGCGTGATCTGGATGATGGTGTGGCGCACTTCCTTGTCGAGCACCAGCTTGGCGTCGCGTGCGAACGTCTCGAGGCGGTGGTCGAAGGTCAGGTTGCCGTCGTCGTTGCGGCCCAGCATGTCGATTTCCTGCAGCGCCTCGATGAAGGTCTTGAACAGCGTACGGTCGGAGAACTCGGGCGCGTCGAACTCGTGCAGCAGCGAGATCCGCTGCGCGCTCTGGATGCACAACTGCTCGAGCTGCTGCCGGCCCAGCCGTCCCGAACCGTTCTTGGCCAGCACCGCGATCGTGATGTAGTAGCGTTCGAAGGTCTGCAGCATCGCGTTTCCGAGCAGCCTGAGGTAATAGGTCTGGTCCGATCCGCCCGGCGTGCGCTGCAGATAGTCGCCGGTGGTGCCGAGCAGGCCGAGCCGGATCAGTGCGTCGGTGCAGCGCTGGATCACGATCGGCACTTCCTCGGGCAGCCACGGCAGGAACAGTTCCTTTTTCAGGAACGGATAGATCGCCTCGGTCAGCCGGCGCACGCGCGTCTTGCGCACGCGCTGGTTGTTGAGGAAGCAGCACGCGATCCACGCCGGCATCGCCAGCAGATGCGAGATATTGTTGCGGAAATAGGTCAAAAGCACCGCGTTCTTCTGGTCGACGCGGATGATGTCGCCCAGCGCTTGTTCCTGGCGGTGGATGACGCCCATGTCCAGGCCGTACTCGATGACCTGGCCGGGGGTCAGTTCGGTGATCGTGATGCGGTCCGAGTACGCGGTCATCCGGATCAGGCGCTGGTAGATGCCGATCATCGCCTCGAGGTCCTCCTCGTCCAGCGCATGCTTGCGCGTGGCCAGCAACGCGGCGGCGAGCAGGCTGATCGGATTGACGTGGGCCGCGGCGTTGATGTTGACGATGATCCGGTTCGCGAGATCGGCCACGGCGCGCGTCAGCCAGGCCGGCTTGGCCAGCGGCTCCAGGTCCTGCTCGGCCCAGTCCGGGGCGTGTTCGTCGAGCAGCGGGTTGAGCCGGATCGGTTCGCCGAAGCTGACCTGCACCTGGCCGTAGTTCTCGCGCACGATGTTGATGACGTTGCGGAAATCGGCCAGCGACTCGGGCTTCTTGCGGTGCCCGGACAGCTCGGTGATGTACGAGCTGCCCTCGGC
>JAVVDX010000111.1:0-7910 GCA_032251475.1 Wenzhouxiangellaceae bacterium
TTGTTCATGTACCATCCCAAGAACCCCAATATCGGGAGCCGACCATGAAAATCCGCACGCTGTTGCATCAACATCCCCTCCTGAACACGATCGCCGGCGCATCGCTGCTGGCGTTCGCGAGCGTCGCCTGCGGCCAGCAGGCCGAGGTCCACCAGGCCGAGGCCGCCAAGGGCGCCGCCACCGGCGCCGAGGCCTCGGAAGCCGTCTACCAGGCCAATTGCGCGGCCTGCCACCAGCCCAACGGCCAGGGCCTGCCGGGCGCGTTTCCTCCGCTGGCAGGCAATTCCAATATCCAGGAAAACCCGGAGATCATCATCGAGAACATCCTGGCCGGGAAGCAGGGTGAAATCACGGTCAAGGGCCAGACCTACAACGGCGTGATGCCGCCGATGCAGCACCTGACCAATGAACAGATCGCACAGGCGGCGAATTTCGTGCTCACCTCGTGGGGCAACGACGGCGGCACCGTCACCGTCGAGCAGGTCGCCGAAAAGCGCGCCGAACTCGGCCTGACCGACCGCTCGCAAGGCCAGCGGCACCCGGAAACCACAGAGAGTCAGATGCAGTACGCCGGCGCACCGTCAACGGTCGAAGGCGGTGAAATGGTCATCACCCCCGGCGCCCCGAGCCTGACCCAGGCGGAATTCGACCACGCCCGGCAGCTCTACTTCCAGCGCTGCGCCGGCTGCCACGGCGTGCTGCGCAAGGGCGCTACGGGTAAGCCGCTGACCACCGACGTTACCCAGGAAAAGGGCACCGAATACCTCAAGGCGCTGATCAACTACGGCTCGCCGGCCGGCATGCCGAACTGGGGCACGTCGGGCGAGCTGACCGCCGAGGAAGTCGAACTGATGGCCAAGTACATCCAGCACAAGCCGCCGGAGCCGCCGGAATTCGGCATGCCGAAGATGATGGAGAGCTGGGACCTGATCATCCCGCCCGAGGATCGGCCGACCGAGAAACAGAACGACTACAACATCGACAACTTCTTCGCCGTCACGCTGCGGGATGCCGGCCAGGTCGCGATCATCGACGGCGACAGCAAGAAAGTCGTCAAGATCGTCGACACCGGCTACGCGGTCCATATCTCGCGCACGTCGAGCTCGGGTCGCTACATCTACACGATCGGGCGCGATGCCAAGATCGATCTGATCGATTTGTACTTCCCCGAGCCGACCAAGGTCGCCGAGATCAAGATCGGGCTGGAAGCCCGGTCGGTGGAAAGCTCCAAGTACAAGGGCTACGAGGACAAGTTCGCGATCGCCGGCGCCTACTGGCCGCCGCAGTATGTGATCATGGACGGCCAGACGCTGGAGCCGAAGAAGATCGTCTCGACCCGCGGCATGACCGTCGACACGCAGGAGTACCACCCGGAACCGCGCGTGGCGGCCATCGTGTCGTCGCACGAGCACCCGGAGTTCATCGTCAACGTCAAGGAGACCGGCAAGATCCTGCTGGTCAACTACGAGGACATCGCAAACCTGCAGGTCACGACCATTCCGGCCGCTCGCTTCCTGCACGACGGCGGCTGGGACCGGACCAACCGTTACTTCCTGACCGCGGCCAACGAGTCGGACCGCATCGCCGTGGTCGACGCGCGCGAGCAGGAACTCGAAGCGCTGATCCCGGTCGAGCGGATTCCGCACCCCGGGCGCGGCGCCAACTTCATCCATCCCGAATACGGCCCGGTCTGGACGACCAGCGCGCTGGGCAACGCCAACATCACGCTGATCGGCACCGACCCGGAAGGTCACCCCGAGCACGCCTGGAAGGTGGTCGACGTGCTCGAAGGCCAGGGCGGCGGATCGCTGTTCGTCAAGAGCCATCCGAACTCGACCAACCTGTGGGTCGACACGCCGCTGCACCCGGAGGCGAAGGTCAGCCAGTCGGTCGCGGTGTTCGACATCAACAACCTCGATGCCGGCTACGAGGTGCTTCCGATCGCCGAATGGGCCGACCTGGGCCCGGGCCCGAAGCGCGTCGTGCAGCCCGAATACAACAAGGCCGGTGACGAAGTCTGGTTCTCGGTCTGGAGCGGCATGGAGGAGGAATCGGCCATCGTCGTGGTCGACGACAAGACCCGGACGCTCAAGCACGTGATCAAGGGCCCGGAAATCGTGACCCCGACCGGGAAGTTCAACGTATACAACACGGTACACGAGGTTTACTGAGCCCGAAACCCATGCCCCGGCGGCCGTATCCGGCGCCGGGGCATTCTTTTGTTCCCATGCATTGAATGGAATTGCGAATGATTCGTCAGACGATTGCAGTCGCCGCCCGTGCACCGCTTGTACTCGCCGTACTGGCGGCCGCGAGCCCGGCCCGGGCCCAGGACGAGGAATCCCGGCACCAGGGCGACGTCTTGCCGCTGGATGCCGTCACCGTGGTCGCCTACCGCCAGCCCAGGTCGCTTTCCGAGGTGGCCGGCACGATCACGGTATTCGACCGCGAACGCATCGAGCGCGATGTGGCGCTCGACATCCGCGACCTCGTGCGCTACGAACCCGGCATCGAGGTCGACGGCGGCGGCACCCGCTTCGGCTTCGGCGGCTTCCGGATCCGCGGCATCGGCGGCAACCGCACCGAGCTGGTCGTCGACAATGTTCCGGTGGCCGACCGCTTCACGGTCGGCAACTTCGCCGATTCGGGCCGCGGCCTGCTCGAACTGGGGCTGGTCGGCCGCATCGAGATCCTCCGCGGCCCAGCCTCGACGATATACGGCTCGGACGCGCTCGGCGGTGTCGTCGCCGTGTCGCTGCTCGAAACCGACGACCTGCTGCTCGGCGAAGGCGGAGCCACGCGCGTTGCGCTCGCCGGCGGCAGCGAGAACAACCGTCTGCGCGCCACGGCCGCCCACGCGACGCGTCGCGACCGCTGGTCCGGCCTGCTCGGGGCCACGGTGCAGACCTCCGACGAACTCGACGTTGCCGAACGCCCGGACGGCCTGGAGAACGACCGGCTCGACCGCGACCAGGGCGCTTTTTTATTCCGACTGGCGCGCGAGACCGGCGCAGGACGCATCCGGCTGACGCTGGACGGCCTGCGCGAGGAACGCGACAGCGACATCCGCGCGCTGCTCGGCACCGGCCGGTTCCGCAACACCACCGAACTGATCGGCAACGACCGGCAAAACAAGTGGCGGGTGCTGCTGGATCATCACTTCGAACAACTCGGGCCGGTCGACCGCGGCCAGTGGCGGCTGTGGCACCAGGTCACCGACACGCTGCAGGAGACATTCGAATCGCGCCCGCTGGCCGCTACGCCGGTCGACCTGTTCCGCCGCTTCGAATTCCGCCAGGAGAACAGCGGGCTGGGCGCCGACTTCGAGACCGATGTCCGGTTCGCCGGCTTCGAACATCGAATCGGCTACGGTTTCGAGACCGTTACCAGCGACCTCGAACAGCTCCGGTTCGCGACCGAGACGAATCTCGAAACCGGAGTGACGAGCACGAACGTGCTCGGCGAGCGCTTCCCGCTGCGCGATTTTCCGAAGTCCGGCGTCACCGAGGCCGGCGTCTACCTTTTCGACGAGATTCGGCTGTGGCCCGGCGGCCCGATGCTCAGCCCGGGTGCGAGATTCGATTACTACGAACTCGACAGCAGCGCCGATCCGCTGTTCACGGCCGCATTCCCGGAAGCCGACATCGTCGACATCGAAGAAACCGCGTGGGCACCCCGGGTCGGGCTGGTCTGGCCGATCGCGGAACAACTGGATTTCTTCTTCCAGTTCGCGCGCGGCTTCCGGTCGCCGCCGTTCGAGGACGTCAACATCGGCCTGGACATCCCGCGCTTCGGCATCCGCGCGATCCCGAATCCGGACCTGGAACCCGAACGAGGGCACACGCTGGAAGGCGGCATTCGCTACCGCAGCCGCAACACGATGCTCGACGTGGCCGTCTTCCGCAACCGCTTCAAGGACTTCATCGACACCCGCGCGCTGATCGGCTTCGACCCGGCGGCCGGCGTGCTGCTGTTCCAGTCGATCAACCGCGAGCGGGTCGAGATCGAGGGCTTCGAACTTCGGGGCCGCCGGCAACTCGGCTACGGTTTCGGACTCGAAGTCGCCGCCGAGTGGACCCGCGGCGAAGACCGCAGGACGGGCCGCTCGCTGGCCGGCATCAGTCCACCGCAGGCGATCGCCGCGCTGAGCTGGGCGCCGACGCCGGACTGGGAAATCCGCTTCATCACCACCGCGACGCGCTCGCAGCGGCGGCTGGTCGACGAGGCCGGCGATCCGCTGCTCTCGGCGCCGGGCAGCACGGTGTTCGACCTGACCGGGCGCTGGCGCATCGCCCGCGACGTCGACCTGTCGCTGGGCGTGTTCAACCTGACCGACAAGCACTACTTCAACCACGCCAGCGTCATCAACCGCCCGCCCGACGACCCGACGCTGCCGCTGCTGGCCGAGCCGGGCACGCACGTGCGCGGCACGCTGGGGTGGACGTTCTGAGCCGCCCCCGTCCCGGCGACCGCCGGGACGGCCGGAAGCTACCGGCGCTCTTCCAGGTCTTCCTTCAGCACCACCGTGTGATTGCGCTCGCGGTTCTTTGCCGCGGTCAGCAGCGTCAGGCCGGGATCATCGGCCATTTCTGCCAGACGATCGAGTTCGTAGGTCGCCTCGGCGAGCTCTTCTCGGTAGCGCTCCCGGAATTCGGGCCAGCGGTTTTCCGGATCGTCGTGGAACCACTTGCGCAGTTCATCGGACGGCGTGACTTCCTTGCACCACTCGTCCAGCGCCGCGTCCTGCTTCGAGATGCCGCGCGGCCACAGGCGGTCGACCAGCACGCGCTTTCCATCGCCTTCAGAGAATTCGTCGTAGATGCGTTTCAGTCGAATCATGCGTTCGCTGCTCCAGTCCAAGCCGACAATGCGGAGAAGTTCATTATCCGCCTGTCGATTTTCCCGAATAAGATGTATTTTCATTACATGTTAAGCTCGCAGACTGAAAATGTGATGTCAATTCGCCGGAACACGAACAACGATGAACAAGTCGTCGACGGTCCGGCATCTGGTGGCGCCGGTTCTGTTTCCGCTCGCGGCCGGATACGCGGCGCTGTCGGTGCCCGCCTCCCTTGCCGTCCGGGAAGGCCTGATCACCGGTCTGCCGGGCCTGGCATTTCCGCTCGGACACGCACACGAGATGCTGTTCGGCTACGCATTGGCGGTCGTGGCCGGATTCCTGATCAACCGCGCCGGCCCACTCGCGCTGGCGGCGATGGTGCTGTGCTGGCTGGGCGCGCGCGCCGGCTGGATCCTGCGGCCGGATACGCTGATTCCGGCCGGCCTCAACATTGCTTTCGCCGCGATCGTCGCCGGCATCGCCGCGCCGCGTTTCATGCGCGGGGCGAAGAAGTGGCGCAACCGGTTGACCGGCCCGATCGTGCTTGCGATCGGGGCGGCCGCGGTTCTGTTCCACCTCGCCGGCTGGCCGCAATTCGGGGGGCTCCGCTACCTGTTGCTGCAGCAGGCCGTCGTGCTGTTCGCGCTGCTGATGCTGTTCTTCGGCGCTCGCCTGATCGCTCCGGCCGCCGCCGGCGCGATCGAGCAGGCCGGCGGGCATCTCGAGGCTCGCGTACAGCCGCGGCTGGAGGGGACTGTGCTCGTGCTGATGATCGCGGCGCTGGTTCTCGGCTTCATGCCGGGGGCAAGCGTCTTCACCGGCAGTTTGCTGGCCGCTGCCGGCGTCGTTGCCGCGGTCCGGCTGGCACGCTGGCGATTGTGGCGCTGCGCCTCGCGCATCGACCTGGTCTGTCTCGGCATCGGCTATGGGTGGCTCGCCGCCGGCCTGATGCTCGTCGGCCTGGATCAAACGCTCGGCGGCCCGTACCGCAACCCGGCATATACCCATGCGATCACGATCGGTGCGCTGGGAACGCTCAGCACGTGCATCATGTTGCGCACGCGGCGGCTGCAGGCGCGCCGGCAGGGCTGGCGCGGCGGTTCGTTCGCCTGGATGACCGCCCTGATCGGCGTCGCGACGCTGCTCCGGATGCTTGCGGGCGGCAATCCCACCGTTCTGGCCGCCGCCGGCGCGGCCTGGTCGCTGGCGCTCGTCGTCCTGATCGGTGCCCTGCTCCGGGGCCCGGCCCGGGACCGCGCTGAACGAACTTCGGGGCTGCCGGGATAGAATGCGGTCCTCAGTGCCGCCCGGCGATCAGTTCGACCCGGATCCGGATTCCACCGACCAGCCCGGATGATCGAAATGCGTGCCGTAGGCTTCGAGCGCGCGATGCAGCGAGCGCATGCCCTTCGGCGCGCGTTCTTCCTCGCGCAGCGCGGCGGCCGCACCGGAGATCGATGCAAGCAGCTTGTGCAGCTGTGCATCGGCCGCCGGCGGCAGATCGCAGTTGTTGAACATGAAGTTCAATTGCTTGTCCACGGTCCCGGCGAGTTCGGCATAGTCTTGCTGTTCGAGTGTGCCGGCACGGAAGCGGGGCAGCTTGCGTTCGAACGCTTCGCGAATCTCCGTCATGCCGGTGCGCAGCGACTCGTCGGTGACCCAGCGCGCGCCGTTGTCGAGCTGCAGTTCCAGCCCCTCGCCCGTCTCGTGCGCGTGCTGATCGCCGGTTCCGGCGTGGGCCGGAATCGCAAGGCCGAATACGAACAGCATAGCGAGGGCGCCCGAGCCGATCTTTGCCGGTGAGGTGTTCATGTAGATTCTCCTGGTACCGTGCCGGTATCGTTGAAGGAAGGTTGCGAACTGTCGCCTATTAATGTATTCTATGTACATCTTTATTGCAAGACCGCTGCGATGACATTCGTCGTCACCGAAAACTGCATCAAGTGCAAGTACACCGATTGCGTCGAGGTCTGCCCCGTCGACTGCTTCCATGAGGGGCCGAACTTCCTGGTCATCGACCCGGAGGAATGCATCGACTGTACGCTGTGCGAGCCTGAATGTCCGGCCGTGGCAATCTTCCCCGACGACGACGTGCCGGCCGGCCAGGAGAAGTTCCTCGAACTCAATGCCGAACTGGCGCAGGAGTGGCCCGTCATCACCGAGATGAAGCCGGCCCCCGAGGATGCCGACGAGTGGGATGGGGTCGAGGGCAAGCTGAAATACCTGAAGCGCTGAGCGGCGCTGTCAAGGCGTCCGCGTCGGACCCGGACCCCGCCCAGCAGACGAAACGATGATTGCCAAACGTACTAATGAGAACGTTAGTAAAGACGGTCCGCTGGAACCGGCCTGCCGGGAGCAGGTCCGCGAGGTCGGCTGGGACGAACTGCCGCTTTCGTGTCCGACCGCAGAGATGGAAATCTGGAACGCGCATCCGCGCGAGTATCTCCCGATCCACCGCACTGGCCGCGAGCAATGCGAATGGTGCGGCACGGTCTACGTGCTCAAGCCGCCGGACCCGGATCGCCCGCCGCCAACGTTCTGCAACATCGAGATCGAGAACCGCTACCGCCAGGCGCTGGCCCGGCTGCAATCCGGGCGCGACGATCGCGAATGAACGGGTTCTTGCGCGGGTTCTTGCGTGTCTGGCGGAGAGGGTGGGATGGACTGCGCCGGACTGTGTCCGGCTTGCCCTCCGCTGCGCTCCGGGTTGCTTCGCATCGAGCTCGCTTCGCTCGGTTCGAACCAGACCCCCGTCCGATCGAATCACGCTGGTAGCATCCGACTGCAGCCGTCTTCCGTTATTGGTGCCAACAGGTGACTCACGGTTCGAATCCGGGACACCTTCTCCGCCAGACACGACAAAACCCGCTTGCGCGGGTTCTTGCATGTCTGGCGGAGAGGGTGGGATTCGAACCCACGAAGGGCGTAGACCCTTGCCGGTTTTCAAGACCGGTGCATTCGACCGCTCTGCCACCTCTCCGGAACCGGAATCTGGAATTGGCGGAGAGGGAGGGATTCGAACCCTCGGTACGGGGTTACCGTACACTCACTTTCCAGGCGAGCCCGTTCG
>JAVVDX010000112.1:0-3633 GCA_032251475.1 Wenzhouxiangellaceae bacterium
CCTGCTGCTGACCGGCATCGACCAGTTGCGCGAGGGCCGCGAACCGCCGGCCGCGATCGTGCACGCCTGCGTCGCGGCCGCGCGCGCGGCCGGACAGGCCCGGCTGGCGGGGCTGGTCAACGCGGTGCTGCGCAACCACCAGCGGCGCGCCGCGGCACTCGAAAGCGCGTTGCCCGAAGACCCGGCGATCCGGCTCGGATACCCGCGCTGGCTGATCGACCGGATCCGGCAAGACTGGCCCGGCGATGGTTCAGGAGGGGGTCCCGACGGCTGGCGCGAGATCGCCGAAGCCGGCAACCGGCCACCACCGCTGTGGTTGCGGATCAACCGCCGGCGCACGACGCCCGCGAAGCTGGGCGAAAAGCTGGCCGCGGCCGGGATCGACGCCGCCGCCGACCAACGCTTTCCCGATGCGCTGCGGCTGGACCGCGCGGCGCGGGTCAGCGCGCTGCCGGGCTTTGCTGCCGGCGAATTCTCGGTCCAGGACGCCGGCGCGCAGGCCGCGGCCGGCCTCCTCGACCTGGCGCCGGGCCAGAAGGTCCTTGACGCCTGCGCCGCGCCCGGGGGCAAGGCCGCGCACATCCTCGAGCGCGCCGACGTCGATTTGACCGCGGTCGAACTGGACCCGGCACGGGCGCGGCGCGTGGGCGAAACGTTCGAAAGACTGGGTCTGGCCGGTCGGGTCGTGGTCGGCGACGCCGCCGACCCGGACGCGTGGGGTGCGGCGCGCGACTACGACCGGATCCTGATCGACGCGCCGTGCTCGGCCACCGGCGTGATCCGGCGCCACCCGGACATCCGCTGGCTGAAACGCGAGGCCGACCTGGCCGGCAACGTGCTTGTGCAGCGCGCGATCCTCGAGGCGCTGTGGCCCCGGCTGGCGCCCGGCGGTTTGCTTGTCTACGCAACCTGTTCGATACTGCACGCCGAGAACCGGAACCAGGCCAGGGATTTCATTGCCGACCATGCCGACGCCGAAGCATTCGACGCCGAGCTGCCCGACAGCGTCGCCGTCGCCCCGGGCCGCCAGATCCTGCCGGGCCGGCTGGATCGCGACGGTTTTTATTATCTGCGCCTGCGCCGGCTGCGGCGGTGAGACCGCAGCCGGCGGCGCGCTCGCCCTCGAACCCGAGGCCGCGTGGCAAGCCGACCGCTTCATGATCGTCACGCCGATCCGGTTCCGACCGTCTGCGGCCATGCGCGAAGCGCTCGACAGCGGCGTCGACCTGAGGCTGGACGTGATCACCCGGGTCGAACGCAGAATCGGTCCGCTGCGCCTTCCGCACGAAAAGCAGTTGCACCCGGTCGAAATCCGCTTTCTGCCGCTGACCGAGCAGTGGCAATTGAGCGTCGACGGCGCGCAGCGCGCGTTTCCGCGGCTGTGGCTGCTGCTCGACGCGCTGGCCGAGCCGCACACGTTCAGAACCGGGCTGACCCGCGCGCAACTGGCGCGCGGCCAGTGGCAGGTCCGGGCCCGCGTGCGATTCAACCGCGAGGCCCTGCCGGCGCCGATGCACCTGCCGGCGCTGTTCTCGCCCGATTGGCGGCTGGCCGGCCGCTGGCACGCATGGCGACCGGCACGCTCGTAAGCCGGCTGGTCCGGGCAATGCCGCTGGCCGCGGTCGCCGGCGGCCTGCTCGCGGCGCTGTTCCTGGTCGCCGGCGTGGAGCGCGACTCGTCCGGGCTCGGCGGCATGAGCCTGGCCATCCTGCTGCTGTCGGCGGCGGCGCTGGTCGTGCTGCTGGCCGTGATTGCCATGCGGCTGCTGCGCCTGATCCGCGCGGTGCGTGCCGACACCCCGGGCGCCCGGCTGCGCGCGCGGCTGGTCGCGATCTTCAGCGCGCTGGCGCTGCCGCCGGTCGTCGTCGTCTACCTGTTCTCGGTGGAATTTCTCGACAACACCATCGAGGGCTGGTTCGACACCGGCGCCGAGCCCGCGCTGGCCGATTCGATCGAACTGGGCCAGCTGTTCCTCGACCAGCGCACGCGCCAGGCGCGCGACCAGCTCGCGCGCATCGCGCGCGCCATGCCGGCCGGCGCGGGCGAGAATGAACTGCTCGATTTCCTGTTCTCGCGCGTCTCGTCGGCCGGTCCGACCGAGCTGACACTGCTGCTGCCGTCGGGCCGGGTCGACGCGCTGGTGCACATCGACCCACAGCGCATGATCGCCGACCTGCCGTCGGCGTTCGCGCTCAACCAGGCCGCGCGCGGCCAGGAATACAGCGCCGCCGAGGCCGGCGATCCGGGACTGCAGATCCGGGTACTGATCCCGCTGCCGGCCGCCGACGGCGAGACGGTCGAGCGCATCCTGCAGGGCATCTTCCCGCTACCGCCGGATTTCAGCCGGCTCGCGTCGAACATCGAGCAGGCGTATTTCCGCTACGAGAACGCGACCTTCCTGCGCCAGCGCCTGCAGCAGAGCTTCATCCTGATCCTGTCGCTGGTGCTGGGCATCACCGCATTGCTGGCGATCCTGCTCGCGTTCAATGCCGCACGCCGCGTCGTGCGGCCGATCCGCGATCTGGCCCAGGCCACCGAACTGATGCGTGCCGGCGAGTTTCCCGAGACGCTGAACGTGGCCAGCCGCGACGAGCTCGGCTTCCTGGTCGATTCGTTCAACAACATGGCTACCGAGCTCAATCGCACGCAGCACCAGCTCGAATCGCAGCGCAACTATCTCGAGACCCTGCTCGGGCGACTGTCGGCCGGCGTGATCGCGTTCGACGGCGAGCAGCGGCTCAGCGCGTCCAACCGCAGCGCGTCGGCGATTCTCGGCGTCGAACTCGGCGACTGGCGCGGCGAGACGCTGGCCGATCTGGCCGGGCGTCACCCCGAACTGGACGAATTGTTCGCTACCATCGCCCGGCGCATCGGCGAGGCCGGCGAGCAATGGCGCGAGGAGATCAAGCTCGAGCGCGCCGACCGGACGCTGGCGCTGGTTTGCCGCGGCTCCATGCTGCCGGGCACAGAGGCCGGCGCCAGAGCCGGCCACGTGGTCGTATTCGACGACGTGACGATGCTCGACCAGGCCCAGCGCCAGGCCGCCTGGGCCGAGCTCGCACGCCGGCTGGCGCACGAGATCAGGAACCCGCTGACGCCGATCCGGCTGGCCGCCGAGCGGCTGCAGATGCGGCTCGCCGACGGCCTCGACGAAGACCGCGCGCGCCTGCTCGAGCGCGCCACCGGGACGATCATCAGCCAGGTCGACGGCCTGCGCCAGCTCGTCGACGCATTCGGCGACTACGCCCGCCCGAGCACCGGCGCGCGCAAGCCGCTGGACATCGACGCGCTGGTCGGCGGCGTCGTCGAGTTGTGGTCGGCCGGCGACAGCGGCGTGACCTTCGAGCTGGATCTGGACCATCAAGGGGCGCAACCGACCGGCGATGCCGGCCAGTTCCGGCAGATCATGAACAACCTGGTCCAGAACGCGCGCGAGGCGCACCCGACCGGCCGGCCGCGGCTGACCGTGCGCTCGCGCGCCGTGACCGGCGAGAATGTCGACTGGCTGGAGCTGGAAATCGCCGACGACGGCCCCGGCTTCGACCCGGAGATCCTGCCGCGCGTGTTCGAACCGTACGCGACGACCAAGCCGCGCGGCACCGGGCTCGGGCTGGCGATCGTGCACCGGCTGGT
>JAVVDX010000112.1:3733-7888 GCA_032251475.1 Wenzhouxiangellaceae bacterium
CGCGACGACCCGGACCTGATCCTGCTCGACGTCTGGATGCCCGACGTCGACGGCATCAGCCTGCTGCGCGAGTGGAACGAGGACAACGGCCCGGGCTGCCCGGTGGTGATGATTTCCGGACACGGCTCGGTCGAGGCCGCGGTCGAGGCGACGCGCCACGGCGCCTGCGACTTCATCGAAAAACCCGTCTCCATGGCGCGCCTGCTCAACACCATCCGCAAGGCGCTGGCAGGGGCGCGCGCGCCGGCCGGGCCGGTCCGGGACCGGGATCGCGACGCGCTCGTGCCGGACCCGGTCGGCCGAAGCCCGGCGACCGAACGGCTGCGCGCGGCACTCGAGCGAATCACCGCAAGCCGCCGCAACGTGCTGATCTCGGGCGAGCCAGGCACCGGCCGCTCGACGCTGGCGCGCTGGATCCACACCCACACGGAAGGCGCCGAGGGCGAGCTCGTCGAAATGGTCTGCTCACCCGGTTGCAAAGCGCTCGCCGACCTGGCCGGGCGCACGAAAGTACCGGCGACCGTCGTGCTGGACCGCTTCGATAGGGTCGACGAGAGCGCCCTGGAACCGCTGGCGCGGCTGACCGCCCGCCCGCGCGCCGAGGTCCGCCTCATCGCGATCGCGCAGCCGGGCCTGGAGCAGCGCGTCGCCGCCGGGCATTTCGACAGCGCACTGTTCCACCGGCTGGCCGAATTCCGGCTCGACGTCGCGCCGCTGCGCGAACGGCGCGAGGACATCCCGGACCTGGTGCGCCACTTCACCGAACAGCTGCCGGCCACCGAAAACCTGCCGTACCGGCCGTTCCCGGTACCGGCGCAAAACCGGCTGCGCCAGCACGACTGGTCCGGCAACCTGCTCGAGCTGGCCAACGTCGTTCGCGGCCTGCTCGCGGCCAACGGCGACGCCCCGGTCGAGGCCGACGAGGTCGAGGCGCTGCTCGAGCGCGCCGACCCGGGCAATACGGCCGCGATCGAGGCCGTGCATTCGCCGTTCTTCGAGCTGCCGTTGCGCGAGGCGCGCGAGGCGTTCGAGCGCCAGTACCTGATCCACCGCCTCAGGCGCGTCGAAGGCAGCGTCGGCCAGCTCGCCGAGGCCGTCGAAATGGAGCGCACTCACCTGTACCGCAAACTCAAGCAGCTGGGCATCGATCCGAAACAGATCCAGGACGAATAAAACCCAACTGTTGCATCGATTCCCGGCGCCAGACCGCGCTGCTGCCCGGAATAGCAGCGTTTCCGCGGCGCGTGCTCGATTTTTCAATCCTCACATAGGGGCTCGACTATGCTGCGGTTGAAAAATCTGCGCGCCACACCGCGGAAAACGCTACTCTCCGGGCTCTGACATCCGGCCATCGATACAATAGTTGGGTTGCTATGAAGATCATCATCCTCGGCGCCGGTCAGGTCGGCTCCGGCATGGCGCACTCGCTGTCGCGCGAGGAAAACGACATTTCGGTCGTCGACACCGACCCGCAACGGCTGGGCGAGCTGCAGGAGAAGCTCGACATCCGCACCGTGCTCGGCCACGCCTCGCACCCCGAAACGCTGATCCGGGCCGGCATCGAGGACACCGAATTGCTGATCGCGCTGACCAATTCGGACGAGACCAACATGATCGCCTGCCAGGTCGCGTACTCGCTGTTCAACACGCCGACCAAGGTCGCGCGCGTGCGCGCGGCCGACTACCTCGCCCACCCGGAGCTGTTCACGCGCGAGCACACCCCGATCGATTTCCTGATCAGCCCGGAGAAGCTCGTCACCGAGCAGGTCCAGCGGCTGATCGAGTACCCGGGCGCGCTGCAGGTGCTCGACTTCGCCGACGGCCGCGCGCAGCTCGTGGCGACCCGCGCCGTGCCCGAGGGCAAGCTCGTCGGGCGCGCGCTCAACACCCTGCCCGATGAATTGCCGACCGGCACCGACGCCCGGGTCGCGGCGATCTTCCGGCGCGACGAGGCGATCATCCCCGAAGGCGACACCGTCATCGAGGTCGACGATCTGGTGTTCTTCCTGGCCCCGACGGCCGAGATCCGCGAAGTCATGGCGACCTTCGGCACGACGTCGGGGCCGGCCCGGCGGGTAATGCTGGCCGGCGGCGGCAACATCGGTGCGGCGCTGGCCCGGCGGCTGGAAAAGAACATGCATGTCAAGATCATCGAGCGCGACCCCGCGCGCGCCGAGCGCATCGCCGAGGATGTGGACACGTCCATCGTGCTGGTCGGCGACTGCGCAAACGAGGAGCTGCTGCGCGAGGAAGGCATCGACGAGATGGACGTGTTCTGCGCGCTGACCAACGACGACGAGGCCAACATCCTGTCGTCGATGCTGGCCAAGCGCATGGGCGCGGCCAAGGTCATCACGCTGATCAACCGCGCCGCCTACGTCGACCTGGTCGAGTCCGACCGCATCGACGTCGCGGTCAGCCCGCAGCAGATCACGATCGGCGCGCTGCTGGCGCTGATCCGCAAGGGCCACATGGTGCGCGTGCACTCGCTCAGGCTCGGCGCGGCCGAGGCGATCGAGGTCGTCGCCCACGGCGACCCGGGCCGCTCGAAGATCGTCGGCCGGCAGATCGGCGACATCAAGCTGCCCGAATCGACGACGATCGGCGCGATCGTGCGCGGCGATGAGATCGTGATCGCCCACCGCGACGTCGTCATCGAGCCCGAGGACCATGTGATCCTGTTCGTCGCCGACAAGCGCCGGATCGCCGAAGTCGAGCGGCTGTTCGCGGTCGAGGCGATGTTCGTCTGATGCGCGCCTACGCGCCGGTGCAGCGCGTGGTCGGCATGCTGCTGATGTTCCTCAGCATCAGCTTCGTGCCGCCGCTGCTGTTCGCGTGGTTCGCCCACGACGGCGCGGCTCCGGCGTTCGTCACCAGCATGCTGGCCGTCGCGGCCACCGGCGCCGCACTGTATTTGCCGGTGCGCGCCAACCGGCGCGAGTTGCGCATCGCCGACGGCTTCCTGGTCGTTTTCGCGTGCTGGGCCGCGGTCTGCCTGGCCGGGTCGATCCCGTTCGTGCTGGTGCTCGATTCGGGGTTGGCCAACGCCGTGTTCGAGACCGTCTCGGGCATTACGACCACCGGCGCGACGGTGTTCACCGGCCTCGACGAGATGCCGATCTCGATCAAGTGGTACCGCCAGCAGTTGCAGTGGCTGGGCGGGCTGGGCATCATCGTGCTGGCCGTGGCCATCCTGCCGATGCTGCGCATCGGCGGCATGGAAATCTACCGCGCCGAGGTCACCGGGCCGGTCAAGGAAAACCGGCTCACGCCGCGCATCGCCCAGACCGCCAAGGCGCTGTGGCTGATCTACCTGGGCCTGACGCTGTTGTGCGCGCTGGCGCTGTGGGCCGCCGGCATGAGCCTGTTCGATGCGTTCGCGCACAGCTTCTCGACCGTGGCCACCGGCGGCTTCTCGCCCTACGACGCCTCGATCGGTCATTTCGACAACCCGCTGATCGAATGGCTGCTGGTAATCTTCATGTTCGCCGCCGGCCTCAATTTCGCGCTGCACTACCTGGCCACCCGGCGGGCGACGATGCAGATCTACCTGCGCGACCCCGAGGTCCGCCTGTTCACAACACTGGTCGTCGCCCTCGCCGGCCTGATCACGCTGCAGCTCTGGGGCCAGGGCGCGATCGCGGGATTCGGCGAATCGCTGCGCCTGGGCGCGTTCCAGACCGTCTCGTACATCACCACGACCGGCTTCGGCACGGCCGACATCAGCGTCTGGCCGGGCACGCTGCCGCTGATGATGATCCTGATCTCGGGCCTGGGCGGCTGCGCCGGCTCGACCACCGGGGGGTTCAAGACCGTGCGCGTCTACCTGGTCTCGAAACAGGGCCTGCGCGAGTTGCGCCGGCTGATCCACCCGCGCTCGGTGCTGCCGCTGAAATTCGGCGGCAAGACGCTGCGCGAGGAAGTCGCCAACGCGGTCTGGGGTTTTCTTTCACTCTATATCGTCTGCGTCGTGATCCTGACAATGATCGTCGCCAGCATTGAGAACGATCTCGTCACCGCCATCTCCATCGTGTTTTCGGCCATCAACAATCTGGGCCCGGCGCTGGGCGAGGCAGCGGCGAACTGGGGCGGGCTGAGCGACGCGACCAAGTGGCTGATGAGCTTCGCGATGCTGCTCGGCCGGCTCGAGATCTT
>JAVVDX010000113.1:0-2945 GCA_032251475.1 Wenzhouxiangellaceae bacterium
CGGAAGAGCCGGAGCCGGAAGAGCCGGAGCCGGAAGAGCCGGAGCCGGAAGAGCCGGAGATCGAGGAACACGAGCCCGCGGTGCCCGAAGTCGAAACGCCGTCCTACGCCTACCCGGCCGAAGAAGAGGCGCCGGCCGAGCACGCGGCAAGCGGATTCGCCGACATCGACTACGGCGCGCTCGACGCAGACCTGCTCGACCTTTTCCTCGAAGAAGGCCAGGAACTGCTCGAGCATTCCGACGACCTGCTGCAGCAGTGGCGCGAGGAGCCCGAGGACCGGAACCTGGTCACCGCGCTGCAGCGCAACATCCACACCGTCAAGGGCAGTGCGCGGATGGCCGGTCTGAACCCGATCGGCGAAGTCGCGCACGTGCTCGAGGATCTGCTCGAGAGCATCGCCGCCGGTCAGCAGGAGGTCTCGCCGGCGGCGATCGACATGCTGGAATCGGGTTGCGACCACCTGCACGCGATGCTCGATGCAGTCGGCAGGCGCGAGCCGGTGCCGGTTCGAGCGATCGGTGCCGACGAACTGGAAGAGGCCGAACCGCTGGCCGAGCGGGCGCAGACCGGCCTGCGCGAGACGACCGACGACGACCTGGCGCGCACCGGACGCAGCAGCACGATCCGGCTGGCGTCCGAACGGGTCGAGGAATTGCTCAATTACGCCGGCGAGGTCTCGATCTTCCGCTCGCGCATCGAGCAGGAGATCGGCGCGTTCCGCGGCAACATCAGCGAGGTCGAGCAGACCGTCGCGCGCCTTCGCGAGCAGCTTCGCAAGCTCGAGGCCGAGACCGAGGCCCAGATCCTGTCGCGCTACGAGCGCGAGCACGGAACGACCGACCCCACCTTCGATCCGCTGGAACTGGACCGCTACTCGACCATTCAGCAGCTCTCGCGCGCGCTCGCCGAATCGGTCAGCGACCTGAACAGCCTGACCGAGCTCATGGACGACGCCGGACGCCAGTCCGAGACGCTGCTGATGCAGCAGCAGCGGGTCAACACCGAGTTGCAGGAAGGCCTGATGCAGGCCCGGATGGTGTCGTTCAGCACGCTCGCGCCGCGGCTCCGGCGGGTCGTGCGCAACGCCGCGCGCGATGCCGGCCGGCGGGCCGAACTCCGGATCCTGATGGAGGGCGAGGGCGAGCTCGATCGCAACGTGCTCGACCGCGTCACGGCTCCGATCGAGCACATGCTGCGCAACGCCGTTGCGCACGGCATCGAACCGCCGGACCGGCGGCGCGCGGCCGGCAAGCCGGAGACCGGCACGATCTCGATCATGATCGAGCGCGAGGCGACCGAACTGCTGATCCGGATCGTCGACGACGGCGCCGGCCTGGACCTGGAGCGGATTCGCGACCGCGCGCTCGAGCTCGGGCTGCTCACGCCCGGGCAGGCCGAGGATCACGACCAGCTCATGCAGGTCATCTTCCGGACCGGTTTCTCGACCGCAGGCGAGTTGAGCGAGCTGGCCGGGCGAGGGGTCGGCATGGATGTCGTGGCCAGCGAGGTGCGGCAGGTCGGCGGCCGGGTCGCGGTCGACAGTTCGCCCGGTCACGGGACCGAGTTCGCGTTGCGCATTCCGCTGAGCCTGGCGGTGATGCAGGCGATCTTCGTCGAGGCCGGCGAGCGCCTGTTTGCGATTCCGCTGCAGGCGGTGCGCGGCGTGGCGCGCGTGCAGCCGGCCGAATGGCGCGAGGCGCTGGACTCCGACGGCACGTACCGCTACGGTGGGGAATCCTACCCGTTGCTTGAGCTCGAGCCGCAGATCGGCTTCGAGCCCGCCGAGATCGAGGATGCCAGTCTGTCGCTGCTGATGATCGCCGCCGGCGATCAGCGCGCGGCGCTGCGCGTGGCGGACATCCAGGGGCACCGCGAGATCGTGCTCAAGCCGGTCGGCCCGCAGATCAGCTCGATTCCGGGCATTCTCGGCGGCACCATCATGGGCGACGGTCAAGTGGTCGTCATTCTCGACATGGCGCCGCTGATCGAACGCGCGCTTGCCGAACAGCGCCTGCCGGGCCGGGTCGCGGTGTACGAGGAAGAGACGCCCGAGGAGGAAGTCAAGCGCACACCGCTGGTCATGGTCGTCGACGACTCGATCACGATGCGCCGCGTCACGGCGCGCATTCTCGAGCACTACGGACTCGAGGTGGTCACCGCGCGCGACGGCGTCGACGCCGTGGACATGCTCTACGAACGCGTGCCGGACCTGATGCTGCTCGATATCGAGATGCCGCGCATGGACGGCTTCGAACTGGCCACGTGGGTGCGCGACGACACGCGCCTGGCCGGCGTGCCGATCATGATGATCACGTCGCGCTCCGGCGACAAACACCGCGAGCACGCCAGGCAGCTGGGCGTCGATCGCTACCTGATCAAGCCCTACCAGGAAGCCACGATGGTCCGCAATGTGTTCGAGATGCTCGAACTGCCGGTCCCGGGCCAAACGGAAGGAGAGCAGGAATAAGTCATGGCCGAGACCGAAATCCGAAGCGTGCTGGTGCCGATCGCCGACGCCGAGCTGCTGATTCCCAACGCGACCATCGCAGAGATCGTTGCGTATTCGGCGCCAGAGCCGATCGACCAGGCGCCGGACTGGCTGCTGGGCAACGTCATCTGGCACGGGTGGCAGGTGCCGGTGGTCGCGTTCCGCGTCCTGACCGAGGCGCTGGAGTCCGAGCCGGCCGCCGGGGCCAAGATCTGCGTGACCAAGAGCCTGGTCAGCAACGAGCGCATGCCGTACATCGGCATCCTGGCGCAAGGGTTCCCGCGGCTGGTCACGATTACCGAGACCGGGATGACCGAGGTGCCGGATTCGGGCAAGCACATTGCAGAAGCCGGCCGCGCCATCATCGGTGACCGCGAGGCGCTGGTGCCCGATCTCGACCGGCTGGGGCAACTGGTTGCGCACGCGGCCTTCGGCGCATTGCCTGTTTCAGGTTAG
>JAVVDX010000113.1:3045-7868 GCA_032251475.1 Wenzhouxiangellaceae bacterium
TAACCGCGCGGCGGGCCTTCCGTGGACGTCGCGGTCGGACGATCGCGGCCGGCGTGCAACGCCGCGGCCGCGTCATGCGCAGGGGGTTCTTTGCTATGATCGAACGCGGGCCGGCATTCCCGTGCGCCGGAACTTCAACGTCGAAAAGCGCCCGTCATGCGTCAGCTTCGCATCCCTGCAACCATCGTCCGTCGCGCCGGCTCCGCCGACCGTGTCCCGGGCTTCACCTTGATCGAAGTCCTGGTCGTCGTCGTCATCATCGGCATCCTGGCCGCCGTGGTCGTGCCGCAGTTCATGGACGAGCCGGATCGCGCGCGGGCGGTCAAGGCGCGTCAGGACATCCAGGCGATCGAAACCGCGCTGAAGATGTACCGGCTCGACAACCACGTCTACCCTTCGACCAACCAGGGATTGACGGCACTGGTCGAAAGGCCCGCCGGCCGGCCGGAGCCGGCCGCCTACAAGCCCGGCGGCTATCTCGAGCGTCTGCCGAAGGACCCGTGGGGCCGCGATTACCTGTACCTGAACCCGGGCATGCACGGCGAGATCGATATCTGGTCCAACGGGGCCGACGGTCAGCCGGGCGGCGAGGGCATCAATGCCGAGATCGGCAACTGGTCGGAATAGGGAAGCTCTGAATCGCCCTGCGCGTAGCGGCTTCACGCTGGTCGAGATCCTGGTCGTGGTCGTGATCGCCGGTGTCATTGCCGCAGTCGCGCTGTTGCAGCTGCCGCCGGCCGGCGAAAATGCGCGCGTGAAGCGCGACCTGCAGCGCCTCGAGGCCCGGCTCGAGTTCATGTGCGACCAGGCGCTGCTGACTGCTGCGGTCCACGGCGTGCACTTCGACGATACCGGCTACGCGTTCTTCCGGCTCGCGCCGGACGGCTGGCAACCGGTCGTCTCCGGCCCGCTGGCCGGGCATCCGGACTGGTCGGCCGAACGTTCGCTGCGGCTGGTCGTCGCGGGCCGGCACGCGCGTGCAGTCAGCCCGGACGCGCCCCAGGTCCTGTGCACCGGGATCGAGCCGCCGACCCCGTTCGAAATCCGCTTCGGCGCCGGCCCGCAGGCGCTCGAATTCGCGTGGCCACAATGATCCGGGCGCATGCCGCGGGTGGTTTTTCCCTGATCGAGGTGCTGGTCGCGCTGGTTGTGGTCACCGTCGCGCTCGGCGCGCTGGGCATGGCCGGCGCCCGGGTGCTCGACGTCCAGCGCGAGCTGGAGAGGCGTACCCAGGCGTTGTGGGTGGCCGACAACCGGATTGCCGAACTGCGCCTTGAGCAGGACCGGCTGGCGCCGGGCAGCCGTTCGGGCACGGCCCGGATGGCCGGGCGCGACTGGCGCTGGCGCGCGCAGGTGCAGCCGGCGCCGGGCGAGGTGCTGTGGCGGGTCGACGTGGCCGTGCTCGACGAAGGCGGAGAGCCGGTGCTGACGCACACCGGGTTCTTGCCGCGATGAACGCCCGGCATCGCTTGCGCAGCCGGGGATTCACGCTCGTCGAGGTCGTCGTGGCCGTGTTCGTGTTCGGACTGCTTGCCGCGATCGCGTACACCAGCCTCGACACCCTGACCGGCGTCGTCGACCGGCAGCGCGAACGTGCAACCGAATTCGCGCGCATACAGCGCGCCGTTGCCACGCTGGACAGCGACCTGCGGCAACTGGTCAGCCGCCCGGCGCGCGGGCCCGAAGGACGCCTGCTGCCCGCGCTGGCCGGCGCGAGCGACGCGGTGACCGGCCGCCGGGCCGGACGCGCGAACCCGGCCGGACTCGCGCGCAGCCAGATGCAGCAGTTCGCCTGGCGGGTCGAGGACGGGCAGCTCGCGCGCCTGGCCTGGGCCGACGTCGCACCCGCCCCCGGCGAGCGGCCCGTGGCCCGCACCGGGTTCGGCCCCGTCGAAGCGCTCGCGATCCGGTATCGCGATCCGGCCGGCGCCTGGCACCGGCAGTGGCCCGCCGGCGGACCACCGCGCCAGCTTCCGGCGGCGATCGAATACGAATTCGAAACCGCGACGTTCGGCCGCATCCGGCGGCTGATCGTGCTGTGACCGTGACCGGCTGCCGGTATCGACCGAGCGACCGGCCCGTGGGCCGGCAGCGCGGGGCGGCGTTGCTGGTCGCGCTGCTCGCCGTGGCGCTGGCTGCGGTCCTGGCCCTCGAGCTCGTCGAGCAGGCCGCGCGCAGTGTGGCGCGCACCACCCAGGTGGTCGAGACCGAACGCGCCTGGCAGCTGGCCGCGGGGCTGGAGGCGATGGCGCGCGATCGAATCCGGCAGGCGCAGCGGGCGGGCGCGGACGCGGCACTGCTCGACGGGCAGTGGACCGAAACGTTCCCGGTGCCCGGCGGCTGGGTGCGCGCGCGCCTTTTCGACCTCGGCGGGCGCTTCAACCTGAACGCGCTGGCGGCGAGCGACCCGGCCGACGTCGCGCGCGCGCGGCGTGCGCTTGCCGAGCTGCTGCGCCTGCTCGGGCTGGCTCCGGAACTGGGCGAGCGGATCGCGTCGCTTTACCGTCCGGGCCCGGACGGTCGCCGGATCGGTCTCGCGCACATCTCCGAGCTGGAGCGCCATGCCTGGTTTGATGCGCGAGTACGCGAGCGCCTGCAACCGTACATCGCGACGCTGCCGGACCCGGCCGCGCCGCTGAATCTAAACCGTGCCAGCCCGGAAGTACTGGCCGCGCTGCTCGACGGCCTGTCGGCCGACGCCGCGCGCACGCTGCTGGCGCGCGGCCCGTTCGAATCGATGGACGCGGCGCTGGCCGCGCCGGAACTTGCCGCGCTGAACACTCCGGCACTGCGCACGCGGCTGGCGGTCGACAGCGACTGGTTCCTTGCCCAGGCGCAGGTCGAGCTCGACGGCCGGGTCCGGGATTACTTCCGGCTGATCGGTCTTGCGTCCAGCAGGTATGATGCGCGCTACCTGAGCCTGGGCGTGCCTTGACCCCGGACCCATGAAGGCCCCATGAAGAAAAGCGCGCGTTACCGACTGTTCGATGTCGCCACCGGCGAGGCGCTGACCGTCGCGCGCGGCGCCGACGGTGTCGTCGTGCCGGCGGCGACCGGCGATTCGCCGGAACTGCCGCTGATCGCGCTGGTACCGGCCGAGCGCTGCGCGACGCTGGCGGTCGACGTGCCCGAGATGAGCGCGACGAAGATGCGCGAGGCACTGCGCTGGGCGGCCGAGGATGCGATCGCCGGCGATCCCCAGGCCCAGCACGTCGTGCCCGTCCGCCGCCGGGCCGATGGCCGGCTGGTCTGCGCGGTGGCCGCCAGAGCCGACATGCAGGGCTGGCTTGAACAGTTGCCGCGCCGGCCGGCGCGCGTCGTTCCCGACGCCGCGTGCCTGCCGCGCGCCGAGGGCGAAGTGACGCTGCTGCCGCTCGGCAGGCACGTGCTGGTGCGTGCCGGCGAGTTCGAGTTCGATCGCATCGAACCCGAACTTCTCGAGGTGCTGCTGCCGGAATATCTCGAGCGCGGCAACGGGCCGGTGCGGCCGGTGTGGATCGGCGAATCGCCGCCGCAGGTGCTGACCGAGGCCACGCCCGGGCACGATCCGGTCATCCGTCCGTCCGGCGGATCGCCGCTGGCCATACTCGCCGCCGGCGCGCTTGAAAGCCCGATCGATCTCGCCGGCGGGGAGTTCTCCGGGCGCGACGCGGTCGATACGAAACGCGCCGCGGCGCGGCTGGCATGGCTGGCCGCGGCGGCCGTATTCCTGTGGCTGGCCGGCGCGACGGTCGAGTACACGCTGCTCGAGCGTCGCGCCGCGGACCTGCAGGCGCGCGTCGAGGCGCGCATCAGCGAGCTGTTTCCCGGCATCACCACCGTCGTTCGGCCGCGCGCGCAGGTCGAGCGGGAGCTGGCGGCACTTGGCGGCGCGAGTCGCGACCGCTTCGTCGAACTGATGCGCCGGGTCAGCCCGGTGTTCAGTGGCGCCGACGAGGTCGACGTCCGGTCATTGCGCTTTGCCGACGGCGTGCTCGAGATCGAGCTGGCGACGCCCGGCCTGGCCGACCTCGAGGCGCTGCAGCGGCAACTGGCCGCGTACGAACTGCGCGTCGAACTCGGTGACGTCGAAGTACAGCCCGAGGGCACAAGCGGCCGGATTACGGTCGGCGGGGTGTCCGGCTGATGTTCGAGGCGTGGACCAACCTGAGTTCGCGCGAGCGCCGGCTGGTCGCGTTGGCGGCTGCCGTCATTGCGCTGGCGCTGGGCTGGGGGCTGGTCTGGCAGCCGCTGGACGCGGCCCGCGATGCGGCCCGCGCGCGAATTTCCCGGCAGCTCGCGCTGCTCGACTGGCTCGACCGGATCGAACCGCAGGTCGAGCGGATGCGTGCCGGGCGTGCGCCCGAGCGCTCGATGGACGGGCGCTCGGCGCTGTCGATCGTCGACCAGAGCGCGCGCCGCGCGGGCCTGGCCGGGGCGCTCAAGCGGATCGAGCCAGTGAGCGAAGGAGAGATTCGCGTCGCATTCGAGCAGTCCGCGTTTCCCGATCTGATGGGCTGGCTGCAGGCGCTGGTCGCCGAGCGGCCGCTGGCGGTCGAGCGGCTCGACGCCGATCGCGGCGGCCAGCCCGGCCGGGTCGACAGCATCGTCGTGTTGCGCCGGACCGACGTCGCCGGCCCGGGATAACGCAGCGGCCTTCGCCGAGCTGGTTTGATACAGTGCCCGCTTTGCCATTTCCGGCCAGGATCCGACCATGAGTTCCAAGCGCGACGACACGAAACCGGCCGACCCGGCCCTGGACCGGGCGCTTGAGGTCGCACGTGACGCCGCCGCCGCGGCCGCGGAGATCGCGATGGGGTATTTCCGTACCCGCCTCGAGGTCG
>JAVVDX010000114.1:0-7762 GCA_032251475.1 Wenzhouxiangellaceae bacterium
TTCTCGCTCGAAGCGAACCTGAACCACGCGCTTGCGCGCGGGCGGATCGAGGACAGCCTGCTGCTCGCGCTCGCACTCAGCAGCTTCTGCGGCGGCTTGATCGGGGGAATGATGGCTGCCTTGCTGGGCGGCGGCCGGGCACCCGGAATCGCAACCGGCGCTTTGATCGCCGCATCGAACCTGCTGTTGATGACGCTGTCGGCCGGCGCATTTGGCGCGCTGCAGGTCATGGCTGGACTGCCGCTGGTCGGCGCGATCGTCGGCAGTGGGCTGGCGGTGCGCCTGCATCCGAGCGGGCAGCGCTGAACCGCCGCGACACGCTGTCGATCAGTACACTGCTCAGACCATGAACTGGATCGACATCGGCTGCAATCTCGGCCACGACAGCTTCGACGAAGACCGCGCCGAGGTGATCGCACGCGCACAGGCCGCGGGCGTGCATCACATGGTCGTGACCGGCGCCTCGGTACAGGGCAGCGAAATCGCGCTGCGGCTGGCCCGTGAACACCCGCAAACCCTGACCGCAACCGCCGGCGTACACCCGCACCTGGCCGCCGAGGTCGACGACGACGCGCTGGCACGGCTGGCCGAACTGCATCGCGCGAGCGAAGTCGTCGCGGTCGGCGAATGCGGGCTCGACTACTTTCGCGACCTCGCCCCGCGCCCGGTCCAGCAGCGTGCATTCGAGCAGCAGCTGGAACTGGCGGTGCGCTGCGGCAAGCCGGTCTTTCTGCACCAGCGCGACGCCCACCCGGACTTTCGCGCCATGCTCGCCGACTTCCGCGACCGGCTCGGCGCGGTCGTGGTGCACTGCTTCACCGACAGCCGCCAGGCGCTGTTCGACTACCTCGACCTCGACTGCCACATCGGCATCACCGGCTGGATCTGCGACGAGCGCCGCGGGCGCTCGCTCAAGGAACTGGTCACCGAGATCCCCGCTGACCGGCTGATGCTCGAAACCGACGCCCCCTACCTCAAACCCCGCAACCTGCGACCCAAGGTCCGCACCCACCGCAACGAGCCCGGCTGGCTGCCGTGGATCGGCGGCACCGTCGCGGCCCTGCGCGGCATCTCGCCGGCGCGGCTGGCGGCGCAGACCGGTGAGACCAGTGCGCGGTTTTTTGGACTACCTTGGGCTACCTAATGTGAAATTTCAGCCACCTCGGCTCGTCTAAGATCCGCCCCAGAGTCGACCTGAAAGATGCTGCGGGTTCGCCAGATTGAGCCGTCTTGACCGCCCACCAGCCCATCCCAAGTAGCAAGTTGCAACGAGGAACTCCGTTGATGGCAATGATGAAAAAGATATCGTCACATTAAGCCCCAATGCTGGTGACACTGAGCTCCCGGCCTAACGTCGTGGCCTGCAAGCCCATCGGAGCTTTTCGATCAGCAACCGCATCTATGGCTTAATATAAATGAGCTTGTCGTGCCCTTTGCTCGGGTGCGCAAGCACCAAACAAGCACGCTGATTTGTACCCAAAACAAAAAACAAATGCTGTCAGATAGCCGAGCAAAGTGTCTGGAACCCATCGATGCACAACAACGTATGTTAAGGCGGCATAAGTCCGCAAAGAACTATCGGCAACCGGGCAGACTGCGGCACGTCGTTTCGACGTTGCTGGTCTTGATGGCCGTGATCGCGCCCCCCCTGGTTTACATTCCGCTGCAAATCTACACGGCCAACCAGTACGAGTTCGGCGCCAGCCTGTACGATATTTTCCCCCTGCTGCTTTCTGCGGCAGGTGTCCTGATAGCTGTCAGCGGCCTGATCGCGCTGTTTTTGCCGCGCCGAATGCACCGAGCGTTACTGGCGCTGGGCGCCGCGCTTGCTGCGCTCGTCTGGATTCAGGGTCAATTGCTGATCAGAAATTACGGCGTACTGGACGGCAGCCCGATCGACTGGATGGGGTGGCCGGGTCGGGCCGTGTTCGACTCGCTGCTGTGGATCACGGTGCTGGCGCTTGCACTCATTCAGCGGCGCCGGGTTGCGCGACACGCGGGGTTGCTGGCGCTGGGCCTGCTGCTTATACAGGGCGTCCCAGCCGGATGGCTTGCGTATCGGTACGAGCCCCCGCCGGAATTTCATCGCTACAACTTCAGCGAAGAGCAGAAGTTCGCCTTCTCACCCGAACGCAACGTGATCATCGTCGTGCTCGATGCATTCCAGTCCGATGTTTTTGGTCGCCTGCTCGAGACCGAACCTGCGCTCAACGAGGATTTCGACGGCTTCACCTGGTACCGCAATGCCTTGGCGGGATACTCCAAGACGTATCCGAGTTTCGTCTTGATGCTGGCCGGGAAATGGTACGACAACCACATCCCCATCCAGGACTTTGTCAACGACAGCCTGGCCGACGATTCCATTGTCAGGCGCCTCAAGGACCTCGGCTGGCGCGTGGACCTTTTTCCACATATCAAGCGCGTGCTACCACCGTTACCGGAGATCGCCGATAACGTAATCGCCAGCATTGACTGTCGTACCGTACGTTTCGAAAGCGGCAAACTCGCAGACTTGGGATGGTTTCGAATCAGCCCGCATCCGGTCAAGCCGTTCTGGCTGAATGGTTATGAGTGGCGTCTTGCAAGCAAGTTGCTTCAGACCTGTATTGCCGACAAGAACACGGCGACAGCGAGCGGCGAATCGATGCTGTCCGACAACACCCCACGCCACGCAGCCCTGAGGTTTCTTCGGCAGGCCCAGACCGAAACGCAGCTGACGCTTGAACGCCCGGGGTTGAAACTCTACCACCTGATGATTCCGCACGCGCCGTTTCATCTCGACCAAGATCTCGAAGTCGGACAACTGCCGGCAGGCGAAGAGGGGTTCATGCGCCAATCCAGGGGCGCAGTGGAAGTCGTCAAGCGATTCTTCCAGACTCTTCGGGAACATGAAGCCTATGATCAGTCCATGTTGATCGTTGTCTCCGACCACGGCGGTGGCGAGTACATCGACCCGCTGGCCCTGAACGCCCTGGAAAAAAATGTCCCCGCGCGCCATATGGCATCGGGACTGGCGCTCGCCCTTATCAAGCCACCTTCCGCCCGAGGACGCTTGCGCATTTCCGACGCCCCCGTTTCGCTGGCAGACCTGGCGCCAACCATCGCGGTCGAGACCGGCTCCGGACTTTCCTTTACGGGTCGCAACATCCTGGACATAGCCGCGAGCGAGCAGCGCGAGCGACTCTACCGGTTCTACGCCTTCGACGGCTGGAGCGGAAGTTATCTTCCGGACATGACCGAATACCGCGTAGACGGGCCGACGTTTCTGGCCGAAAGCTGGAGTCCATCCGGACGGGTCTTCCGTGCACAGCGCGAGCCCGAAGAAGCCGAGAGATGGCCATACCCGCTCGGCGAGCGATTCGGTTTTCGTCCCGGCTCTCCCGCAATCCAGGCGCTCGGCAATGGTTGGAGCGAACCGGGCCCCGGTGGACTGGTATGGTCCGATGGAGAAAGTGCGGAAATCGTCGTTGCGCTGGATGAGCCCGGAAATCCGCCGCTGAGCGCCCGGTTCGACGTGTTGCCCTACACTGCCGGCGGTCAGATCGACCAGGCGCGTGTCTTCGTGACTGTCAACGGGCGCATCGAAAAACGATGGGCTTTGAGCGAGCGCGGCTGGATCCACATGGACATCCCCGCCAATATCGCACGAGACGCGGATGGGCTCCGTTTCGAGTTCCATTTCCCCGACGCAGTCTCCCCGTTTGAAATGGGACGCAGCAATGACAGTCGCAGGCTGGGCGTGGCCTTGTACGGGATGCAGCTCGAGAATGCCGACGACGACAATTGACGCCCGATCCACACACAAGCGCAAGGTAAACATGAAAAGCAGAAGCTACACACCGGTCCATGGCTCATTTCGCGATCCTGAAGGGTTCATGTTCGAGCGCGACGGCGTGCTTTATCGCCAGGTCAACCGCGCCGGTCGAGAGTCGTACCGGCAGCTGATGGACTCCGGACTGTACAAATCCCTGCGCCGAAGCGGCCTGATCATTCCTCACGAAGAAGTCGACGTGCCGCCGGCCGAACCGGAGAACGCTGAACTGGTCATCGCCCCGGAGCGCGTTCCATTCATGTCGTGGCCATTCGAGTGGAGTTTCGGCCAGCTCAAGCACGCCGCGTTGACGACGCTGAAAATACAGCGGGCCGCGATCGATCACGGGATGATCCTCAAGGATGCCTCGGCCTACAACATCCAGTACCACGAAGGCCGCGCGCTATTGATCGACACGCTTTCCCTGGGCCGCTATACCGAGGGCCAGATCTGGGAAGGCTATCGCCAGTTCTGCCAGCATTTTCTGGCCCCGCTGAGCGTGATGGCGCGCACCGATATCCGTCTTGGCCAGCTGCAGCGCGCCTTTCTCGACGGCATTCCGCTGGATCTGGCCAGCCGCTTGCTGCCGCGCGTGACATGGTTTAGACCGGGAATGTTGATGCATCTGCACCTGCACGCAAGAGCACAGCTGGCGCACGCCGGATCGAGCGACACCGGGACGGGATCCGGGAAAAGTGCGCGCCCCCTGAGCCGAACCGGGTTGATCGGCATCGTAGAGGGGCTGCAGAAGTTGGTTGCTTCCCTCGACTGGGAGCCAGCAGGCACCGAATGGGCCGACTATTACCAAGCGACCAACTACAGCAGCGATGCCTTTGCAGCCAAGAGTGGCGTAATCGACGAATTTCTCGACCAGATTCAACCGGCGCAGGTCTGGGATCTGGGCGCCAACACGGGGCACTTCAGCCGCCTGGCCTCAAAACGCGGGATTCCAACCGTGGCCTTCGATATCGACCCGGCCGCGGTCGAAGTCAATTTCCGCCAAGCCAAAGAAAATAACGAAACAGGGATATTGCCGCTGGTACTGGATCTCACCAACCCCAGCCCCAGCATTGGCTGGGCCTGTCGCGAACGTGACTCCATCATTCGGCGCGGCCCCACCGACTGCGTGATGGCGCTGGCACTGATTCATCACCTGGCGATTTCCAATAACGTACCGCTCGTCCAGGCGGCCGAGTTCTTTGCTGGAATCTGCGCCAACCTGATCATCGAATTCGTACCCAAGAACGACAGCCAGGTTCAGCGTCTCCTGAGGACCCGCAAAGATATCTTCCCGCATTACGACGAGGCCGGATTCGAGCATGCATTCTCCGAATATTTCGAGATTCGCCAGACGCGGCGGGTCGAAGGTTCGGAACGCACTCTTTACTGGCTGCAAAGGCGCGGCGACCCGGGCGTGTAACCAAAGTGACATGATAGAATCCATTTTTTCGGGATAAGGTTCCGGGGCTGGCGGAATCGCGGCGTCGGACCCACGGAGTGAACTGAAATGAAATGGAAGATATTCGCGCTCTCGCTGCTGCTGGTCGCCGCCCCGAGCGCACACGCGTACCTGGATCCCGGAAGCGGCAGCGCCATTCTCCAGGGCATCATCGGCGCACTGGCAGCCATCGGCATCACGCTCAAGCTCTACTGGCATCGCATCCTGCGGTTTCTCGGCATTCGCAAAGCGAGCAACCTCCAGGAAGACGATGAGACCGCCAAGGCGCCGTCTACCGACACCTCGCAGCCGGGTTCTTCGCGGGACTGACCGTTCCCCTTCCACGACCGGCCAGCCGCGCGCCCGGGCGGGTCCGTCGAGGCTGAATCGAGCGTCCGAAATGCCACCAACCCGCCCCTTTCTCCTGCAGGCGTCGATCGGTTGCGGGATCGTGATGGCCGCGATCATGCTTCTGGCGAATTCGGCCTGGTCCGACAGCCTGAATACCGGCAGCATCGAGATCGGGTGGAGCGATGAGGCCCGGGCGCCGCAGTCATTCCGGATTGGCGCACCGGCCAGCCAACGCTCTTTTCTAAGCCGCCAGTCCGACGGCACTCGCATCAGCCGACACCTGAACGTCACGACCGATGCCGGCCTCGAGTGGCAGGCCGTGCCGGGGCGCGCAGCGCACGAACAGACAACGGCGCTGGTTCGATACCTGCGCAGTCCCGATGGCGCGTGGTTGCTCGAGCAGCGTTTGCGCCCGACCGGGCAGGCGTATCGGTTGCGAATGGAGCTGGTCCTCACTCGCGTTGCCGACGCGCCGTCGTCCGACCCGGAGACCTTTCGATTGATGCTCGGCCCGGGCCTGGGCGAAGTCCCGCTGGACGGCATGGGCATTGCCGCCGGAATGTACTCTTTCGTCGAACCGATCGCCCGGATCGGGGGCGACCTGCGCCGATTCGATTCAGGCGAGGCCGCCGGCAATCGTTTCGAGCCTGTCGAGATGGAGGATTCGATCGCATGGGCCGGCCTGAACAGCCGTTATTTCGCGCTGCTGCTGGCGCCGGAGGCAGCAACAACGATCCGCGGTCTGGCGTTCGGAAGGGCGGATTCACCTGACCCCGAATCCCTGCCAGTGCGCTATCTGCCTTGGATTGCCCTGGAGCTGCAACTTCCTGGGCTGTCGATGGGCGAATCGCGGGAACTGGCGTTCGAGGTCTTTGCCGGACCGAAGTCGAGACCGGTGCTAAGCGATTCAGACACGGCTCACGACTACAGCGGGCTGCTGTTTCCGGACTTATGGAACTGGATGCGTGGAATTTCGATTGCGCTGCTGGTGGTGCTTGGCTGGCTGCACGCGCTCGTTCCCAACTGGGGGCTGGCAATCTGCCTGCTGGCGGTACTGGTGCGCGCCCTTCTGTGGCCGGTTGGGCGCTGGGCGCTGGCCAGCCAGCAGCGGTTCAGCGAGATGCAGAACACCATCCAGCCCAGGATCCGGGAAATCAAGGTACGCTACAAGGGCGGCGAGCAAAGCGAGCGCATCCTGGCGCTATATGAAAAGCACGATATCAGCCCGCTGGCGGGGCTGAAGCCGCTATTGATCGTACTGATCCAGATCCCGATCTTCGTTGCGATGTTCCATGTGCTCGGCCAGGCCTGGGAATTACGACAGGCCTCGTTTCTGTGGATCGATTCGCTGGCCGAGCCGGACCGCTTGTTTCGGTTCGGGTTCGACGTGCCGTTTTTCGGCGCCTGGTTCAACCTGCTGCCGGTGCTGATGGCCGCGACAACGCTGGCTACGATCAAGCTCTCCCCGGCACCGGCGTCCTCTGCGGCCGAACGCCGGCGCCAGAACATCTTCCTGGTCTTAATGGCTGCAGGCTTTTTCCTGCTCTTCTACCCATTCCCGGCCGGCATGGTGCTGTACTGGAGCATGGCGAACATTCTTCATATCGCGCAATACTGGGTATCGGCCAAACGTACCGCGCGCGATATCTAGACTTGCCTCGCCATCGTCGGCCCAAGCCAAACAACATGCCTTCTCAACGCGCGAGCGAGCCGAAAAGCTGATCGGGGACTTCAAGCCAGCAGCTTGCGTGCAAGCCATCGTCGAGCTCGCGCTTCCTATCCATGGCCCGGTCGCGCTGGGCGATCAGATCCTCGTTGTGCGCGCTAAGATCGTAGATGTTGTTTTAGAACCGTTGCAGGTGCTGATCTTGGCGCGCCAGAAGTGTTCGGATTCGCTGGTAGTCTTCGTCGCTGAGCGTTATGCTCGGCTTGATGTCTTTGGGCAAGGGCCGCTCGACATAAGATGGTGGAATGCGGCTTGGTGTGTTTTTCCGGCGGGCGGGTGGCGCTGCAGAACTACAGCGCCACCGACTTGCGCGAACGTGGATCATCATCGCCCTTCGGCAAGTTGATGAGCGCGAAGCCGGCGACGGATTTTTGTGCCGTCGAAAACTGGGGGCCACGGGAAACTCGCGCCGGTCAGGCCTTCAACGAGCAGCCCG
>JAVVDX010000115.1:0-7646 GCA_032251475.1 Wenzhouxiangellaceae bacterium
GCGTGAACCGGCGAACGGGCGAACGAGCCAGCGGCCCGGCTCTTGTCCGGGACATGCGGCGCCCCGATGTGGGATAATCAAGCGTTATTAACCCGGCATGCAAGTAGGCGTGCCGGGTTAATGCCCGGCTGGACGGCCGGGACCGCGAAGCGAAGGCATTTGCGGACATGTGCCGCAAATGCCGTGCATCAAATACCGTAGGTATTTTGATGCCAGGTTAATAATGCGTCCGTCACGCACGGTGCCGCGCGGCCGCGGTCCGGCGGCCGGCTGTTTCGCCAAGTTCTCGACAAGGGTTTTTGACCATGCTCGAATTCGTCTCCGAACTGCTCATTCCATCGGCACTGGCCCAGGCGGCCGGGGAGCAGCCGAATATTCTCGGGTCGCTGCTGCCGCTGATCTTCATCGTCGTCATCTTCTGGCTGCTGATCATCCGGCCGCAGATGAAGCGCACCAAGCAGCACCGGGAAATGGTCGCGGGCCTGACCGCGGGCGACGAGATCGTCTCGGCCGGCGGTCTGCTCGGAAAGGTCACCGAGATCGGCGACAACTTCATTCAGGTCGAGGTGGCCGACGGCGTGACGGTGAAGATGCAGAAGAATTCGGTCGGTCAGGTGGTGCCCAAGGGGACCTTCGACTCGGCGGCCTGACCGGTCGGGACAACAAGATCAAGAACCGCTTTCCCGGGAATCCGCAATGAACCGTTATCCGGCCTGGAAGTACGTGCTGCTGGTCGTCGCGATCGCCGTCGGCATTCTTTATGCGCTGCCGAATCTGTTCGGCGACGACCCGGCCGTGCAGATTTCCTCCACCCGCGGCTTCGATCTCGATCCGGCGATCGAGGACGTCGTCACCGACGTGCTCGCCGAACAGAACATCGAGCCGCTTTCGACCGATTTCACGCCGCAGCGGCTGATGGTGCGCCTGGGCAGCACCGAGGCCCAGATGCGCGCGGCCGATGCGCTGCGCGAGGAGCTCGGCGACGCCTACGTCGTCGCGCTGAATCTGGCCCCGGCCACGCCCGACTGGCTGCGCGCGCTCGGCGCCGAGCCGATGGTGCTTGGCCTGGACCTGCAGGGCGGGGTGCACTTTTTGATGGAAGTCGACATGGAGACCGCGCGCCGGCAGCAGGTCGAACGCTTCATCGACGACATCCGCAACCTGCTGCGCGAGGAACGCATCCGCTATCGCTCGGTGCGCGCCGAACGCGAGCAGCTGGTCGTCGAGCTGCGCAGCGCCGAGGACCGCGAGACCGCACTGCGCGAGATCGGCCGGCAACTGCCCGAGCTGACGCTGGAGACGTTCGACGGCGGCGAGACGTTCAACATCCGCGCCTCGGTCCGGCCCGAGGTCGTGACCGAGCTGCAGCAGACCGCGCTCAAGCAGAACATCACGACGTTGAGAAACCGCGTCAACGAACTCGGCGTGGCCGAGCCGATCATCCAGCAGCAGGGCACGGACCGGATCGTCGTCCAGTTGCCCGGGGTGCAGGACACCGCCGAGGCCAAGCGCATCCTGGGCTCGACCGCGACGCTGGAGTACCGCGCCGTCGACGAGCAGAACGACCCGTTCGAGGCCGAGCGCACCGGCCGGGTGCCGCCGCAGTCGCGGCTTTACCACGACCGCCAGGGCAACCCGGTCCTGCTGTCGCGCCGGGTGATCGCCTCGGGCGAAAACCTGACCAGCGCGTCGGCCGGGTTCGACCCGCAGACCGGCGCACCCAACGTCCAGGTCACGCTCGATGCGGTCGGCGCGCGCCGGATGCTGGACTTCACCAGCGCGAACGTCGGCAACGGGATGGCGGTGGTGTTCATCGAGCAGCGCCCCGAAACGAAGATCGTCGACGGCGAGGAGGTGCGCGAGACGCACCGGGTCGAGGAAGTGATCTCGGTGGCGACGGTGCGCGAGCCGTTCGGCCGCCGCTTCCAGACCACCGGCCTGGGTTCGGCGCGCGAGGCCAGCCAGCTCGCGCTGCTGCTGCGCGCCGGCGCGCTGGCCGCGCCGGTCGAAATCATCGAGGAGCGCACCGTCGGGCCCAGTCTCGGCGCCGACAACATCGAGCAGGGCTTCAACTCGGTGATCATCGGCTTCTGCCTGGTGCTGGTTCTGATGGCGATCTATTACAGGATCTTCGGGCTGGTCGCCGACCTGGCGCTGGCGGCGAACGTGGTGCTGGTCGTCGCGCTGCTGTCGATGATCGGCGCGACGCTGACTCTGCCCGGCATCGCCGGCATCGTGCTGACCGTCGGCATGGCGGTGGATGCCAATGTACTGATCTTCGAGCGCATCCGCGAGGAACTGCGGATCGGCAACACGCCGCAGGCCGCGATCCGGGCCGGCTACGACAAGGCGTTCTCGACGATTGCCGACGCCAACGTCACGACGCTGATCGCCGCGCTGGTGCTGTTCATGTTCGGTACCGGCCCGGTCAAGGGCTTCGCGGTGACGCTGTCGCTCGGGATCGTGACGTCGATGTTCACCGCGATCTTCGGCACCCGCGGCGTCGTCAACCTGATTTACGGCCGGCGCAAGCGCGTCGCCGCGCTGGCCATCTGAGCCGGGAGGTCGACCATGGACATCATTCGCACCGACACGCATTTCGACTTCATGGTTCGGCGCAAGGCCGCGGCGCTGTTCTCGGCCGTGCTGATCATCGCCAGCATCGGCACGCTGGCGGTCAAGGGGCTGAACTGGGGGCTGGACTTCACCGGCGGCACGCTGGTCGAGGTCTCGTACCCGGAACCGCCCGACCTGGGCGAGGTCCGCGCGGCGCTCGACGGCGCCGGGTTCGAGAATTTCACGGTCCAGACCTTCGGCACCGCGCGCGAGATCGTGCTGCGCCTGCCGGTCGAGGTCGCCGCCGAGGAGGGCGCCGACGTCAGCACGCGGGCGCTGGACGCACTTTCGGAGGTCGATCCGGAGGTCGAGTTGCGACGCGTCGAGTTCGTCGGCCCGCAGGTCGGCGACGAACTGGCCGAGCAGGGCGGGCTGGCGATGCTCTATGCGCTGATCGGGATCCTGCTCTACGTCTCGTTCCGCTTCCAGTGGCGATTCGCGGTCGGCGCGGTCGCGGCGCTGGTCCACGACGTGATCGTCGTCATGGGCCTGCTGTCGCTGTTGCAGATCAGCTTCGATCTGACCGTGGTCGCGGCCCTGCTGGCCGTGATCGGCTACTCGCTCAACGACACCATCGTCGTCTACGACCGCCTGCGCGAGAATTTCCGGGTCAAGCGCAAGGGCTCGGCGGTCGAGCTGACCAACCTGTCGATCAACCAGATGCTGTCGCGCACGCTGATGACGTCGCTGACGACGCTGCTGGTGCTGATCGCGCTGTTCTATTTCGGCGGCGAAATCATCCACGCGTTCGCCTTTGCGCTGATCGCAGGTGTTATCGTGGGAACCTACTCGTCGATCTTCGTCGCCAGCACCGCGGCGATCGTGCTCGGGGTGTCCAAGCAGGATCTGATGCCGGTGGTCAAGGAAGGTGCTGATCAGCCCGACACCGAAGTTCTGCCGGAACGATTCAGGAATTCGTGATGACCATGCACAACGTGATCCGCCTTTGGGCCAGTCTGATACTCGCGCTTGTCGCGGCCGGTGCGAGCGGCGCGTCCGAGCCGGCCGAGACGAAGTACCGCGTCGAATCGGCGGTGTGGTGCTCCGGGTCGCTGCGCGGCGAGCCCGAGCTGGTGCTGGTGCCGGGCACGCCGGGGCAGTTCGAGATCAACGGGGCCGACAGCCGCTGGCGGCTCAACGTCGAGGTTGAACCGTCGACCGAGTACGAGGGCGCTGCGCCCGGAGCGGTCTGGCTCAAGGTCGGCATCGAGCAGTACGTCGACGGGCAGTGGCAGTTCATCACCGACACCATGCTCGGTACGCCGCTGGGCCAGCCCGGCCGGATTACGGTCGTCGAACAGGGCCAGGCCGAGTCCGATCCCGACACCGCGCCGCTGTACGTCGAGATGACCGCGACCGCCGTCGCGCCCGAAGAACAGGGCTGAACAAACCCGTTCGCCTGCAAGCAGGCTCCCACAGGACCGCCGTCCCGATCTACAGCGGCTCGAGCGGCCCCAGCCGGCTTTCCACAGCCCCCACCAGTCGCTGCTCGCGCAGCAGCCGCGCGCAGTTCTCGATATCGGCCCCGACCTCGTAGTCGTGCTCGGCGTGTTCGACCACTTCGCGTACCTCCCGGTAAGCGATCAGCACGCCCAGGCCCGGCTTCAGCGGCGCGCGGAAATCCAGCGCCTGGGCCGCGGTCAGCATTTCCACCGCCAGCACCTGCTCGGTATTGCGCAGCACCGAAAGCAGCTTGAGCGCGCTGATCGAGCCCATCGAGACATGGTCTTCCTGGCCGAGGCTGGTCGGAATCGAATCGACGCTGGCCGGGTGGCACAGCACCTTGTTCTCGCTGACCAGCGCGGCGGCCGTGTACTGCGGAATCATGAAGCCGGAATTGACGCCGGTGTCGGCCATCAGCAGCTCCGGCAGGCCGTCGTGGCCTGCCAGCAGCAGGTAGGTGCGGCGCTCCGAAATGCTTGCCAGTTCGGCCAGCGCAATCGCGGCGTAGTCCAGCGCCAGCGCCAGCGGCTGACCGTGGAAGTTGCCGCCCGAGATGATGTCGCCGTTCCCGGATCGGTGTCCGGGACAAGCGTCGAACACCAGCGGGTTGTCGGTGACCGAATTGATTTCACGTTCGACGATGCCGAGCGCGTGGCGCAGCGCGTCGCGGCTGGCCCCGTGCACCTGCGGGATGCAGCGCAGCGAATACGGATCCTGGACCTTGCCGCAGTGGCGGTGCGACTCGAGGATTTCGCTTTGCTCGAGCAGCCGCCGGATGTTGGCCGCGGCCGCGAGCTGGCCCGGGTGCGGACGCAGCGCGTGGATGCGCTCGTCGAACGGACGGGCCGAGCCCTGCAGCGCCTCGAGGCTCATCGCGCCGAGGATGTCGGCCGCGATGACCAGCCGGATGCAGCGCCGCATGACGAATGCGCCAATGGCCGACATCATCTGGGTGCCGTTGATCAGCGCCAGCCCGTCCTTGGCCGCCGGCGACACCGGTTTCAGGCCGGCCCGGGCCAGGGTTTCCGACGCCGGCTCCGGGCCGTTGCGCGCCGGGTTCCAGCACTGGCCGGCGCCGATCAGCGGCAGGCTCATGTGCGCCAGCGGCGCCAGGTCGCCCGAGGCGCCGACGCTGCCCCGGCTGGGCACCCACGGCACGACTTCGTGCCGGTCGAAGGCGAGCAGCTGCCGGAACACGGGCTCGGAGATGCCTGAATAACCGAGCGCCAGCGCGTGGATCTTGAGCCTGAGCATCAGCCGGCTGATCTCCGGGCTCAGTGGCTCGCCGGTGCCGCAGGCGTGCGACAGCAGCAGGTTGCGCTGCAGCTCGGTGACCCTTTCCGGCGCGATGCGCTTGCTGGCCATTGCGCCGAAGCCGGTGTTGACGCCGTAGATCGGGTCGTCCCCGGCCAGCGCGGCCTCGACGTGGCGGCGCGACCGGCCGACCGGCGCGTCGTCGCCGGCCAGTTCCAGCATGCGCCGGTCCAGGTCGCGGTCCAGTTGCGCGATGGAAATGCAGTTGAGCATTGCGGCCCCGGTCGATCGCTGTCGATGCGCGCATGTTCGCACAACGGAATCCGGGGCGGTAGGCCGGACCGGCCGCGGCCGCGGCCGCGGCATGGCAGAATACCGGCATGAACATCGATCTCCATCCCCGCAAGGGTTTCGGGCTGGTCCTCGCGATTTCCGCGGCCCTGCTCGGGTACGCCTACTACGCGCAGTTCGTACAGGGCTTCGAACCGTGCCCGCTGTGCATCCTGCAGCGCTTCGCGTTCATCGCGATCGCGCTCGGGGCGCTCGCCGGCCTGGTCCACGGAAGCCGCGGCCCTGCCCGGTTCGCATACTGGACCGTCGTGTTCGCCGGCGGTGCATGGGGCGTGGCAACCGCTGGCCGCCACCTGTGGCTGCAAAGCCTGCCGCCGGACCAGGTGCCGGACTGCGGCCCCGGCTTCGCGTTCATGGTCGAGTTCTTCTCGGTCGGCGAGGCGATCCGCGAGGCCTTCACCGGCTCGGGCGAATGCGCCGAGGTCGACTGGGCGTTTCTCGGCCTGTCGATGCCGGGCTGGACGCTGATCTGGTATGTTGTGCTGATGGTCATCACCGCCCTCGCGCTGCGCGCGGGGGCAGGCAGGACACAAGCATGAGCGAATCGCTGAAGTCGATCACGCCGGCCAGGGACTGGGCGCCCGATGCCTGGAAGCGCAAGCAGGCGCTGCAGCAGGCGCGCTACGACGATCCCGGCGAGTTGCAGACGGTGATGGAGCAGTTGTCCGGGTTGCCGCCGCTGGTCACGTCATGGGAGATCCTGAACCTCAAGCAGCAGCTCGCCGACGCCCAGGCCGGCAAGCGTTTCCTGCTCCAGGGCGGCGATTGCGCCGAGATCTTCGACGAGTGCCGGCCCGAGATCATTGCCAACCGGCTCAAGGTGCTGCTGCAGATGTCGCTGGTGCTGATCCACGGCATGCAGATGCCGGTGGTCCGGATCGGCCGCTTCGCCGGCCAGTACGCCAAACCGCGCTCGGATGATTTCGAGACGCGCGACGGCGTCGACCTGCCGAGCTATCGCGGCGACGTGGTCAATTCGCCGGAATTCGCCGCCGACGCGCGGCGACCCGACCCGCAGCGGCTGATCCGGGCCTACGCGCGTTCGGCGATGACGATGAACTTCGTGCGCGCGCTGGTCGACGGCGGCTTCGCCGACCTGCACCACCCCGAATACTGGGACCTGGGCTGGGTCGAGCATTCGCCGCTGGCCGAGCAGTTCCACCGTATCGCCGACTCGATCGGCCACTCGGTGCGGTTCATGGAAACGGTCACCGGCCAGATGCCCGGCAGCGTCCGGCGAGTCGACTTCTTCACCTCGCACGAGGCGTTGCACCTGCACTACGAGCAGGCGTTGACGCGCGAGGTGCCGCGGCAGTGGGGCTGGTTCAACCTGTCGACCCATTTCCCGTGGATCGGCATGCGCACGGCCGGCATGGACGGCGCCCACGTCGAGATGTTCCGCGGCGTGCGCAACCCGGTCGGCGTCAAGGTCGGGCCGGGCATGTCGCCCGACTGGCTGAAATCCCTGATCCGCACGCTCAATCCGGACGACGAGCCCGGCCGGCTGGTGCTGATTCACCGGATGGGCGCCGACGGCATCGGCGACAAGCTGCCGCCGCTGATCCAGGCCGCGAAGTCGACCGGCACGCCGCTGCTGTGGATCTGCGACCCGATGCACGGCAACACCGAAAAGACCGCCTCGGGCGTCAAGACCCGGCGCTTCTCGAACATCCAGGCCGAGCTGGAGCAGGCGTTCGAAATCCACGCCGCGTGCGGCTCGCGCCTGGGCGGCGCGCACCTTGAGCTGACCGGAGAGAACGTCACCGAATGCATCGGCGGCGCGCGCGAACTGGCCGAGGACGACCTGTCGCGCGCCTACAAGACCACGGTCGACCCGCGCCTGAACTACGAGCAGGCGCTGGAGCTTTCGATGCTGATCGTCGGCAAGCACCAGAGTCTGCAAAGCTAGGGGAAAGGGATCAGGGGCTGGGGACTGGCAAGTCTCTCCGATCCCTGGCTGGCCCTTGCTCCTAGTCCCTGGC
>JAVVDX010000116.1:0-5650 GCA_032251475.1 Wenzhouxiangellaceae bacterium
TCAGCCGGCAACGTGCCCGATCAGCGCGTGGACGCCGCCGTGACCGAGCCGGGCGGCCAGCCACGGGCCGGCCGCGACCAGCACGCCGGTCAGGACCAGCACGGCCGCCGCTGGCAGCCGCAGCCACGGTGCACGGATCCGGCCGCGCAGCCGGGCCGCGGCGAGTCCGCCGCCGAGCAGCAGCGGAAGCGTGCCCAGGCCGAAGCCGAGCACCATCGCGGCGGTCGCGGCCGGATCGGCCAGCAGGACGGCCGCGGCCAGCACGCTGTATAGCAGCCCGCACGGCAGCAGCCCCCATAGCAGCCCCAGGCCGACCGCCCTGGACCACGTCTCCGCCGGCAACATGCGGGCGAACAGCGGCATCACGCGCGCGGTCAGCGGCCGCGCCAGGTCGCCGAGCACGTCGCGCACGCGCCCGGGCAACGCGATGTAGACCGCCATCAGCACCAGCAGACCGCCCAGCGCGATGCGCATTGCCGGCCCCGCCGCCGGCGCCAGTTGGCCGGGCAGCATGCCGATCGTCGTCAGTGCCAGTCCGAGGACCAGGTAGCTGGTCAGGCGCCCGGCGTGAAAACCGATCGCCAGCCGGTCGCGCCCGCGCGGGACCTGCCCGTGCAGCACGGCCATGATCCCGCCGCACATCGCCATGCAGTGCGGCGAGCCGAACAGCCCGGCGAGCAGGCCGGTGATCAGGGCCGCGGCCGGGGTCATCAGGGTATCTGCAAAGGTCCGTTCGAAACCCGCGCAGGAGCTTGCCTTGCAAGCGATTGGACGACGGCATCGGCCGCAAAAACAATTCGCTTGCAAGGCAAGCTCCTACGAGATCTGTTCACGCTTTTGCGTCTCCCGGCGTTCATGCTCGTTCTCGTCATCATCAAGAATATCCAGCGCCGGCGTGTCGAGGTCGTCGAACTGGTCGTTGCGCACGGCCCAGAAGAACGCCCAGATCGCGATGCCGAGCAGCACCAGCGACAGCGGAATCAGGATGTAGATGGCTTTCATGCCGAAGCGCCGGCTTCGGGGGCCGGAGAAAAACCGGTACGGGCGGCTCCGGGCGTGCGGCCGCGCGCGCGACCGAGCCGGCGGGCGTTGAGCACGACGCCCAGCGAGCTCAGCGACATGCCGATCGCCGCGGCCCACGGGGGGATCAGGCCAATCGCCGCCAGCGGCAGCGCAGCGGCGTTGTAGGCCAGCGCCCAGCCGAGGTTCTGGCGCACGATGCGCCGAACGCGCGGCGCCAGTTCGAACGCGCGCGCGGCCGGGTGCAGGTCGCGGCCGGTGACGACAAGGTCGGCCTGGGTACGCGCGATCGCCGCGCCCTCGGCCAGCGCGATCGAAACGTCGGCGCCGGCCAGCACCGGCGCGTCGTTGATGCCGTCGCCGAGCATCGCGACGACGCCACCCGCGCGCTGCAGGCGCCGGATCAGCGCGAGCTTGCCGTCGGGCGAGCAGCCGGCGTGGTATTCGGCGATGCCCATGCCGCGAGCGGTTTCGGCGACGGCGGCTTCGCGGTCGCCCGAGGCGAGCACGACCTCGACCCCGGCGTTCTGCAATTGCTCGATCAGTTCGCGACCGCCGCGCCTCGGCGCGGCCTCGAGCCGGATCACCGCACACCGGCCGCCGCCGGCGAGCACGACCCGGGTGCCGTTTTCGGGCACGTCGATGTCGATTCCGGCCCGATCCGAGACCCAGTCGGGCCGGCCCAGCCAGTAGCGAACGCCGTCGATGACGCCCGAGACGCCGGCGCCGGCGAGGCTTTCGGGCTGCTGCACTGCGATCCCTGCCACCGCCCCGGCCGCAGTGTCCGAATGCTCGGACTCGTGGCCGGCTTCGAACGCGCGCGCGATCGGGTGGGTGCTGACGCGCTCGAGCGCGGCACAGATCGCGATCGCCCGGTCGCGCCCGAGGCCGCCGTGCACCTCGATCCCGGCGATGCGCATCGCCGGCCCGGTCAGTGTGCCGGTCTTGTCGAGAACGACGTGGGTCAGGCGCGGCACCGCCTCGAGCGCGTCAGGATTGGCGGTCAGCACGCCGTCGGCGGCCAGCCCGCGGGTCGCCGCGGCCAGCGCCGTGGGCGTGCCGAGCGCGAGCGCGCACGGACAGGCGACGACCAGCATCGAAAGCACCACCGGGATCACGCGCGCCGGGTCGATCTGCCACCAGGCCAGCGCCGCGATCGCGCTGGCGACGAGGATCAGCACGATAAACCCGCCGGCGACGCGGTCGGCCAGCCGGGCCAGGCGCGGCCGGCGCCGGCGCGCCTCGCCGAGCAGATCGACGATGCCCGACAGCACCGTGGCCCGGCCGGTCGCGGTGACGCGCACCGTCAGGCCGCCGCCGGTCACGAGGCTGCCGGCCAGCACCGGATCGCCCGGTGCGCGTGCACGCGGTTCGGATTCGCCCGAGATCAGCGCCTCGTCGACCCGGCCGTTGCCCGACTCGACCTCGCCGTCGGCCGGCACGACCTCGCCGTCTGCGACCAGCACGCGGTCGCCGGCGGACAGCTCGACCAGGCCGACGTCCTCGCTGCCCGATGCGGTCAGGCGCCGCGCCCGGGCCGGCAGCGCCCGGGCCAGCGCGCTTTGCGCGGCGCCGGACTGCTGCCGGGCGAGCATCACCGCAAACCGGCCCAGCAGCAGGAAGAAGATGAACATCACCACCGAGTCGAAATAGACTTCGCCGTCGCCGAACAGCGTGAGCGCCACACTCGAAAACAGCGCCAGCAGGATCGCCGCGGCCACCGGCACGTCGATCCCGAGGTGGCCGCGCGCGAGGTGCGCCAGGGCCGAGCGATAGAACGGCTGGCCGGCGTACAGCGCGACCGGCACCGCGACCAGCATGCTCACGAGCCGGAAGAAGTGCCCGGTCTCCGGATCCATGCTACCGCCGGCCGCAGCCGCGCCGAGGTAGCCGGCCAGCGCGTAGCTCATGACCTGCATCATGCCCAGCGCCGCGACGATCAGGTACTTCAGCATCCGGCGGCGCTCGTTGCGGTCGCGCTCGGCGCCCGAGCCGGGAGCGTCGAGGTGCGGCGGATAGCCCAGCGCCTCCAGGCCGGCCGCAATCGTCGAAAGCGGCGTCCGGGCGGGATCGAAATCGAGCCGCAGGCGGCCGTCGGAAACGTCCAGGCGCGCCTCGCCGATGCCGGCGAAGCGCTCGAGATAGCGCCGAACCAGCCACGCGCAGGCGGCACAGTGAACGTTCTCGAGCACCAGCACGAGGCTGCGGCGGCCCTTTTCGACGGGGTCGGCGGCCACGGCGTGGTAGTCGAGGACGGCGGCGCGGTCCCATGCCGCGAACCGGCCCGGATCGGCCTCGCGCTCGGGGCGCCCGGCCAATTCGGTGCGGAAGTCGTAGTAACGGCCGAGCCCGGCGGCGCGGATCATCGACGCCACCGCCCGGCACCCGGCACAGCACATCGGCCGGCGCCGGCCGTCGATCTCCAGCGACAGGTCGGCCCCGGCCGGGACGGGCTCGCCGCAGTGGTAGCAGGTCGTTTCGGGGGCCGAAGGCACGGGCGGCTCGGGAATCAAGGGTCAGGGCGACCAGAAAAACCGGGCCGGTCGAAATTTAAACCCGGCTTAGTTATGGCCCGGACGTAGCGAGACGGCGCCATGAATAATCCGGGTCAGAGCCGCTCCGGCCTGAGCGCGACGGCGAACTCGCCGTTGCCGCCGCCTTCACCTGTGCCGAAAGCGCCCGAAATCCACCACGATTGCGCCGGGTCGGAGACGATCAGGCGCCCGCGCGCCGGGACCGGCGCGGCGGCCGCCGTGTAGCGGCCTTCGGCTTCGCGCCGGAGCAGCACCTGCCTATCCCGGGCGGAATCGACCGGATGCCGGATCAGCAGCAGCAGGGTTTCGTCCAGCTCTCCGGCGGCGGCGCTCGAACCGAGATCGAGCCGCCAGCGATCGCGCGCGAACGACAGCGTCCCGTTCAGCCCGAGCTGCCGGGCCCGGTCGGCGCGTTCGTGCGTATCGACCAGAAGCTTGCCGAGCTCGGCGTAGTCGCCGTCGACCATCTGCGGCGGGTTGCGCACCGCGACGGTCAGCGTGATCGCCGACGAAACGACGCCCCAGCCGAGGATGCCGATGATCATCCAGGGCCAGAACTGGCGGTACCAGGGGGTGGACTCGTCCTGCGTCATGTGCTTTCGCTCTCCGGAAACGTCTTCACTTACCGGCCAGGGATATAGAAACGGGTGTCCGCGCGCGCCACTTGCTCGCCGGTGTCCTCGTTCGACAGCACGATCTCGATTTCGTGCATCCCGGGACCTGCCCCGCCGGCCGGCACGGCCAGCGTCAACGGCCGGTTCGCGACCGCGCCGGGCGCGATCTCGATTTCATCATCCGGCGAGACGACGCGCAAGCCCGGCAGGCCGGCGGCCGTCACCTCGAGTTCGATCTCCTGCTCGGTGCGGTTGGTGATCTTCAGGGCGAACGGGTTCTCGATCTCGTCGCCGGCCATCCGGTACAGCGCCGTGCGGTCGCGCAGTACGTCCAGGTCGACCATCTCGCGCCCGGCCAGCAGCGCGAAGAACAGCGCGACCAGCCCCAGCAACACGCCGGCGTAGATGAAGATCCGCGGTCTGAGGATGCGCGTCCGGCGACCGACCAGGGCGTTCTCGGTCGTATAGCGGATCAGGCCGCGCGGATATCCCATCTTGTCCATGACCTCGTCGCAGACATCGATGCACGCCGCGCAGGCAATGCACTCGATCTGCAGGCCGTCGCGGATATCGATGCCGGTCGGGCAGACCTGCACGCAGCCGTAGCAGTCGATGCAGTCGCCCAGGCCCAGCGCCTGCTTGTCGGCGTCGCGGCTGCGCTTGCCGCGCGGCTCGCCGCGGGCTTCGTCGTAGGAGATGACCAGGCTGTCGTCGTCGAACATCGCCGACTGGAAGCGCGCGTACGGGCACATGTACTTGCACACCTGCTCGCGCAGGTAGCCGGCGTTGCCCCAGGTGGCGAAGCCGTAGAACAGCGTCCAGAACATTTCCCAGCCGCCGGCCTGCAACGCGAACAGCGACGGTACCAGTTCGCGGATGGGGGTGAAGAAGCCGACGAACGTGATGCCGGTCCACAGGGAAAACGTGATGTAGAGGAACTGCTTGAACGTCTTCTTGCGAATCTTTTCGGCATTCCACGGCTGCTTGTCCAGCCGCATGCGCTTGTTGCGCGAGCCTTCGACAAACCGCTCCATCCACAAGAACACTTCGGTCCAGACCGTCTGCGGGCAGGCGTAGCCGCACCACAGGCGGCCGGCCAGCGCCGTGAAGAAGAACAGGGCAACCGCGGCGATCGCCAACAGCACCGCGAGCATCACGAAGTCCTGCGGCCAGAACGTCAGCCCGAAGATGTGAAACTCGCGCGCCGGAAGGTCGAACAGCACGAGCTGCCGGCCGTTCAGATTGATCCACGGCAGCACGTAGAACAACCCCAGCAGCACCCACGCGGCAAGCACGCGCAGCCGCGAAAACCGCCCGTCGGTCTCGCGCGGATAGACCTTGGGCGCCTTGACGTAGAGCTTGATCTCCTGCTCGCTGGCGGATGACGTGGTTTCGGTCATTCAGCTATCCCGGAGAAGCAGAAAGTTCGTCCACAGATGAACACGGATGAACACGGATTAAAAAGCGGGAAATCACGAATAG
>JAVVDX010000116.1:5750-7593 GCA_032251475.1 Wenzhouxiangellaceae bacterium
AGGCTTGTCGTCGGCTTACGGCCTGCGGCCTAAGCCGACCTACACCCTGTTGGGTTTTCCTTGATTCATACCTTTCTGCGTTCATCTGTGTTCATCTGTGGACGGCTCTCACGGGTTTCCCTCATCGGTGGAACCTCGTGCGCGGCTTCAGCAGAATCCAGGTGAACGTGCACGCCGAGGCATAGCCCAACCAGAAACCGAGGAACGCGATCGTGTGGCCTGCCTGGCGCGAGATTTCAATATCGGGAAAGCTGATCGCGGCCAGGTCTAGCGGATCGACGAACGCGAACAGCACCATGGTCGACACGCCCGCGGCGAAAAACGACGGCCACAGGATCGCGCCCAGGCGCTGGACCAGCGGTCGCGGCGGGTGATCGAACGTTGGCTGTTCGGCCTGCGGCATCGGCTACCGGCCCGGGCTGGCCTGTTCGGCCCGCGCATCGGCCGGGGCCTGCAGGCTCAGAATCCATGCCGCGGCCAGCCGCGCCCTGGTTTCGCCGATCAACGGCTTCTGCGCCGGCATCACGCCGTTTCGGCCGTTGCGGATCGTTTCACGCAGCGAATCCAGGTCGCCGCCGTAAATGTAGACGCCGGCGGTCAGATCGGGGGCGCCGAGCATCGGATTGCCCTTGCCCTCGGGGCCGTGGCAGGCCACGCAGTACTGCTGAAAATTCTTCCGGCCGGCGGCGGCCATGACCGGATCGGTCGGCCTGCCGGCCAGCTGCTGGACGTAAACGGCCGTCTGCGTCACGCCCTGCTCGCCAAGCGCATCGCCCCATGCCGGCATGGCGGCGCGCCGGCCCTCGAGCACCGAGGTCTCGATCTGCGCGGGCCGGCCGCCCCAGATCCAGTGGTCGTCGGTCAGGTTCGGGTAGCCCGGCGCGCCGCGCGCGTCCGAACCGTGGCAGGTCGAGCAATTGTGCGCGAACAGGTTGCGGCCCATCTCCACGGCCTGCCGATCGCTGGCCAGGTCGACCAGGCTCATCCGGTCGAAATGCCCGAAACGCTCGCGGAACGCCTCGCGCGCGGCGGCCATCTCCTCTTCGTACTGCTTCACCTGCGACCAGCCGAGCACGCCCTCGAAGCGCCCCAGCCCGGGGTAGAGAATCAGGTAGATGACTGAAAACACGACCGTGATCCAGAACAGACCGAGCCACCAGCGCGGCAACGGGTTGTTCAGCTCGCGCAGATCCTCGTCCCAGACGTGGCCGGTAGTTTCGGCGCCGTCTTCCTCGGTCGTCGAGGGCACCTTCATCCGGCTGGTCCACAACAGGAACCAGACCGTGGCGATCAGCGTGCCGACGGTGATGATGATGATGTACCAGTGCCAGAACGTGCTCATGATCGGCTCCCGTCGTTGTTCTCCGATTCGTGCCCGGTCTGTTCACCCCCGTTGTCCGCGTCGTCGCGATCCTCGAGCGGCAGGTGTGCCTGCCGGTCGAAATCCTCGCGCCGCTTGACAATGAAGACCCAGACGACGACGGCCAGAAACCCCAGCAATGCCAGCAACGTGATGATGCCCCCGGTCATTGCCCGCCTCCGGCCGCCTGGCTGCGCGGGCGCTGGCCGACCCATTCCCGGCCGAGACCCTGGAGGTAGGCGATCACGGCGTCAAGTTCGGTCACGCCGGCAAGCTCGTCGAACGCCGCCTCGATGTCCTCGTCGGTGTACGGATCGCCCAGACTTTGCAGCGCGCGCATGTGCTGCTGGATGACGGCCGGGTCGATCAGCTTCCCGGCCAGCCACGGGTAGGCCGGCATGTTCGATTCGGGCACGACGGCGCGCGGGTCCATCAGGTGCAGCCGGTGCCAGTCGTCGGAATACTTGCCGCCGACCCGGGCCA
>JAVVDX010000117.1:0-7443 GCA_032251475.1 Wenzhouxiangellaceae bacterium
CTACAAATCGAACCTGATCCCCTGCGCCAGCGGCAGTTCGGTCGAATGGTTGATGGTGTTGGTCTGCCGGCGCATGTAGTTCTGCCAGGCGTCGGAGCCCGATTCGCGGCCGCCGCCGGTGTCCTTTTCGCCGCCGAACGCGCCGCCGATCTCGGCGCCGGAGGTGCCGATGTTGACGTTGGCGATACCGCAGTCGGATCCCAGGTGGCCGAGAAAGTACTCGGCGCGGCGCAGGTCGGTCGTGAAGATCGCCGACGACAGCCCCTGGCGGACGTCGTTGTGCATCGCCACGGCTTCCTCGTGCGTCTTGAACGTCATCAGGTACAGGATCGGGGCGAAGGTTTCCTCCTGGACGATGTCCCAGTGGTTCTCGGCGCGCATGATCGCCGGCTCGACGAAATAGCCGTCCCGCTCGACCCGCCTGCCGCCGGTCAGCAGCTCGCCGCCGGCGGCTTTCGCACGCTCGATCGCGTCGAAGTAGCGCTCGATCGCGGTCTCGTCGGTCAGCGGGCCCATCAGCGTGCCTTCGTCCAGCGGATCGCCGATGCGCACCTGGCCATAGGCATCGACCAGCTTCCCGGCGACCTGGTCGGCGATCGATTCGTGCACGAACACCCGCCGGGTCGTCGTGCAGCGCTGGCCGGCGGTGCCGACCGCGCCGAACACGATCGCCGGGATCGCGAGCTTCAGATCGGCGGTCTCGTCGACGATCATCGCGTTGTTGCCGCCCAGCTCGAGCAGGCTCTTGCCCATGCGCGCGGCGACCCGCTCGCCGACCTGGCGGCCGACCGCGCACGAGCCCGTGAACGACAGCAGGTCGACGCGCTCGTCGTCGATGAAGCGCTGGGCCAGTTCGTGTCCGGGCTCCATGAAGCTGGTAAATATTGCAGGAAAATCAGTGCTGTCCAGCGCATTGTTGACAATATTCTGGACTGCGCTGCAACACAGGACGCCCTTGGGGCTGGGTTTCCAGACCGTTGCGTTGCCGCAGATTGCCGACAGCATCGCGTTCCATGCCCAGACCGCGACCGGGAAGTTGAACGCGGTGACGACGCCGACCACACCCAGCGGGTGCCATTGCTCGTACATCCTGTGGCCCGGGCGTTCGGAGTGCATGGTCTTGCCGTAGAGCATGCGCGACTGGCCGAGCGCGAAATCGCCGATGTCGATCATTTCCTGGACCTCGCCGTCGCCTTCGGGCTTGATCTTGCCCATCTCCAGCGATACCAGGCTGCCGAGCGGGTCCTTGTACTCGCGCAATGCGTTGGTCACCCGGCGCACGGCCTCGCCGCGCTGCGGCGCCGGTACCTGGCGCCAGGTCCGCGCGGTCTCGACGGCCTGCTGCAGGATCCGTTCGTAGTCGGTCGCCGAGGCGGCGTGGACGCTGGCGATGACCTCGCCGGTGGCCGGATTGACCGAATCGACCCGGCCGGCGTCGTTCGTCGTCGACCATTGACCGGGACCGAAGCAGGCGCCGGGGTTTTCGGATTTGAGGCCGAGGGCATCGAGAATCTTCTGCGCTCGATCGGACATTGCAACTCCTCTGGTCGGATTCGGAAAATGGCTCGGGGCCGGCCGTGGTCACGGCCGGCACGAGTGATGTGCTCATTATCGCACCGAGCGTTCGGTCCGGTCCGGTCCGGACTCAGTCTGCACGCCCGTGCGCGACGGCCCATTCAGCCGTTGCCGGGATGATTTCGGCCAGCGCCGTTTCGAATCCGGCGCTGATCGCGGCGGCGTCCGACGACGGGATCGAGCGGCGCGCCTCGAACAGCCGCCGGGCCAGCAGTTCGGCCGAGGCGCTGTCGTAGAGACGGGCCTCGATCCGGATGTCGGCGGCCAACGAGCCGCCGTCATCCTCGGCCAGTTCGAATCGGCGCAGGTCGAGTGCCAGCGTACGCTCGGCCAGCGGCACGTCGCCGCCGACCCCTTCCAGCATCTCGCGGTCGCGCATGTAGCGCACCAGCAGCGTGCGGAACAGGTCCGGGCTGGCCGCGACCCAGCGCGCGCTGGCGTGGACCTGAAGCCGGCCGCCGCCGGTGCGGACCAGGACTCGGGTCGAATCGCGCATCGGGTCGGCTTCGGGCCGCGCAACGTCCAGCGACCACGACGCGCCCGCGCCGGCGGCGGCATCAGCGGGCGGCAGCCGCGGGTCGAGCAACTGCATCGGGGCGGATTCGGGGAATACCGAGCAACCGGCGCCGATCGACGCCAGCAGCACGAGGGTCACAAGGGAGACTGGGCCGGGTTTCATCGCGGGGTGTACTCCTCGGGTTGTTCGCCGCCGAACAGAAATTGCGACGGGTTGCGTTCGATCTGGCGCAGCACGGCCGACATGTCGCGGATCAGCCGGCGGAGTTCCTCGAGGCCGCCGGAGACCTGGCGCATGCCGATGCCGCCGATCCGGCTCAGTTCGTCCTGGTTGCGTGCCACGATCGCATCGAGGCGCCCGGAAAGCGAATCGAGATTCGCGAGCGTCGAATCCAGTCGCGCACGCAGTTCCGGCAGGTGCTCGACCAGATCGCGGTCGACGCCGGTGAGCACCTCGTCGAGGCGGCGCGTGGTCTGATCCAGTCGGGCGATGAGTTCCGGCAGGCCGGTACTGGCCTCGGAGATGTTCGTCAGCAGGCGCGCGAAGTCGCCTTCCGGATCGGTAAGCGAATTGCCCAGACGCTCGGCCGAGGCCAGGGCGCCGCTGATCCGCTTGACGTTTTCTTCGCTGAATGTCTTGTCGATCTGGTTCATGACCCGGTTCGCGGTCACCACGATGCCCTCGGACGATTCGAGCAGCGTATTGAGCGGCGACGACACGGACGGAATCCGCGGCAGCTCGTCGCGCTGGGCTTTCAGCAGCGGGCTGCCGGGAGTGCCGCCGCGGAGCTGGATCGCCGCGGTGCCGGTCAGGCCGGTCAGCCGGATCGTTGCGACGGTGTCCTCGTGGATCGGCACGGTGGCCTCGACCTGGATCGTGGCGATGACTTCGCGTACGTCCTCGGGGTTGAGCAGGAGGTCGGTGACGCGCCCGACGTTGACGCCGTTGTAGAGCACCGGGCTGCCGTCGGAAAGACCGATCACCGATTCGGTGAACAGTACCTCGTAGCGGTTCCAGGCCGTGTCGACCGTGAACTTGGCCGCCCACAATCCGAACAGCACTGCGGCCACGGCGATCGTGAACGTGAATGCGCCGATGACGACGTAATTGGCCTTGGTTTCCATCGTTGGCTACTCGTCCTCGTGGCGGGCCGCGCGGGCGCGCGGGCCGTGGAAATATCGCTGGACCCACTCATGGTCCAGCCGCTCGACTTCGGCCACCGGGCCGGTGGCGACGACCTTGTGCCCGGCCAGCGCCGCGACCCGGTCGCAGATCGTGTAAATGGTATCGAGATCGTGCGTGATCAGGAAAACGGTCAGTCCGAGCGCCTGCTGCAGCGTGCGCAGCAGGCGGTCGAAATCGGCCGCGCCGATCGGATCCAGTCCGGCTGTGGGCTCGTCGAGGAACAGCAGTTCCGGCTCGTGCGCCAGTGCACGGGCAAGCGCGACGCGCTTGCGCATGCCGCCGGAAAGCTCGGCCGGCATCTTCGGGCTGTCATTCTCCGACAGGCCAACCAGCTGGAGCTTGGAACGGGCCAGGTCGCGCCGGAGCTGCACCGGCATCTCGGGATAGTGCGACTTCAGCGGCAGCTCGACGTTCTCGAGCACGGTCAGCGACGAGAACAGCGCGCCGTCCTGGAACAGCACGCCGGCGCGCCGGGCCATGATCTCGCGCGCGTCCTCGGCTTCTTCGATCCGTTGCCCCAGGACCTCGATGCAGCCCGCCGTCGGCCGCAGCAGGCCCAGGATGGAGCGCATCAGCACCGACTTGCCGGTGCCAGAACCGCCGACCACGGCGAGGATCTCGCCGCGATACACGTCGAGGTCCAGCCGGTCGTGGACCTGGTCGTCGTCGAACCGGTTGACCAGGTCGCGCACGCGAATGATGACTTCGCGTCCGTCCTGGTCGGCGATCGGCGACGGGTTCGCGTTCACCATCCGATCTCCTGGAAGTAGATCGCGGCCAGTGCGTCGATGACGATGACCATGGTGATGCTGCGGACCACGGCAATCGTCGTGTGCTCGCCGACCGATTGTGCCGTACCGGCCACGCGCATGCCCTCCAGACAGCCGATCAGCGCGATGATGGTCGCGAAGATCGGCGCCTTGATCATGCCGACCAGGTAATCCTGCAGCCTCAACGTCTGGGTCACCCGGTCGAGGAATATGGTCAGGTTGATGTCCAGCGACAGCACCGACACGACCAGGCCGCCGAGCAGCCCCGAGGCCGTGGCGATGAAGGCCAGCAGCGGCAGCGTGATCAGCAGCGCGATCAGGCGCGGCAGCACCAGCAGTTCGATCTCGTCCAGGCCCAGTGTCCGGATCGCGTCGATTTCCTCGCGCGTCTTCATCATGCCGATCTGGGCGCAGAACGCGCTGGCGGTGCGCCCGGCGAGCAGGATTGCCGTCAGCAGCACGCCGAATTCACGCACGAACGCGAACGTGACCAGATCGATGACGAACAGCTCGGCGCCGAATGCGCGCAGGACGGTTGCGCCGAGGAACGCGACGACCGCGCCGACCAGCGCGCTGAGCAGCACCAGCAGCGGCGCAGCGTCGAGGCCGGTCTGCTCCATGTGGTGGACGGTTGCAGTCAGCCGCAGCCGCTGCGGCTGAACGATGGTACGACCCAGACGGTGCACCGTCACGCCCATGAAATGCAGCAGTTCGCGCGTGCTTCGCGCGACCTCGACGCACGAGCGGCCGATGCGTTCGAGCACCTGGCGCCATTGCGGCTCGCACGAGGGTTCGGGCTCGTGGGCGTCGTCGCAACTGCCGTGGACGGCGTCGAACAGCGCTCGCCACTCGCGCGGCAGGCGGGCCCGTTCCGGTTCGATCCCGGTGCGGCAAAGGATGCGCTCGAGCAGCAGGGCGCCGGACGCGTCCAGCCGCGAAATGCCGCTGGCGTCGAACTCCCGGGCCGAGCCGGCCAGCCGGTCGACCTTGTCTGCAAGCGCCTGGACGTGATCCAGCACCCACGGCCCGGTCGCGCACAGCCGGCCGTCGGATTCCGGATGCAGGTCGGCGGTGTTGGCGTCACGTTCGGGCATCGGCGACTCCGGGGTCGAGACCGGGATTCATTATGCGCGGTCGTGCACGCCGGCGCGCGCCGGGCCGGCCAGGTCCTTGCCCTGGTATTCGGGATTGTTGACCCGGCGCGTGACCGGCTCGGCTTCGAGCAGGTCGTCGTCCGGCGGACCGATCAGGGCTTCGGCCTCGTCGTCGGTCCCGGTCAGCCAGGGCGCGAAGGCTTCGGGCCGGAGCAGCACCGGCGAGCGGCTGTGCCCGATCGATTCGAGCAGCCGATTCGGCGATGTCGTGATGATCGTGAAGCTTTCCAGCGGGTCGCCGCCGGCCGTCGGCGAGCGCTCCCACAGCCCGGCCATGACCAGCAGCGGGTCATCGGCCGGGAACACCCGCCACGGCTGGCTGGCCTCGCCGTGCTCGCGCGGGCGCTTGTCCCATTCGTAGAACCAGCACATCGGCACCAGGCAGCGGCGGGCCTTGTTCCAGGCGTTGCGAAAGGCCGGTTTTTTCGCGACCGTGGCTGAAAACGGCTGCTCGGGCTCGCTGCGGCAATTGGCGGTGGAAAACTTCGGCAGGTCGCCTTTGGTCCAGGCCGGGATCAACGGCCAGACCAGCTCGTCGACGCGCCGGCCCTCGTCGCCTGCACGCACGACCGGCAGCCGCTTCCACTCGACCTCGCCGCGCCGGCGCGTGCTCGGGGCGACGTTGAGCCGGTGCACGCCGCCGTCGGGCGGCGTGCCGGACAGGTCCAGCCAGGCCCACAGCGTCTTCCAGTCGTAGTCCAGCGCACCGCGTCCGCACATCGCTTCGTTCCGGGGGTCGGTAATACCGCTTCGGTCCTGCCGATACTAACCCGGATATTGCATAAATTTCCGGCACAGAACCGCTACACTGCCCGGTATAGCAGCGTTTCCGGGGCGCGTGCTCGATTTTCCAGTCCTCACATAGTGTGAACTATGCTCCGGGTGGAAAATCTCCGCGCCACGCCCCGGAAACACTACTCTCCGGGCTCCTGCATCCGGAAATTCATGCAATATCCGGGTTAAACCACCGCAAGCGTGGCAGCGGGCGGCGGGCTGGATCGATTCCCGCGGGGGGTAGAATGGCTTCCGGGAGCGAAGGTGCGGGGCAGCGCAGCGTCCGGCCCCACGAGGGTTCTTTTCGCAGCGAGGTGGCAGCATGACCGGACGATCAGGGATTTGCTTTTTCGGGGCCGCGCCGGTGGCGATGGCATTCGTTCTTTCGGCAGGGCTGTCGTGGCCTTCCGGGGTGAACGGCTTGACGCCGCCGCCTCCGCCGCCGACCGAGGAAGAGCAGCCGTTCTTCAACCCGTACCCCGAGTCGGGGATGTGGTTTCCGAACGACGGCTCGGGCACCGGTATCATTCTCGAGGTCCAGGACGGCATTCTGGTCGGCGCGCTGTTCGGCGCCGATGCGGCCGGCGACAACACCTGGCTGCTGTTCAGTGGCCGGCTCGAGCAGCGGTTTCCGACCGAAGACGGCTCGCAGCAGGGCTGGAAACTCGAGACGGCGCTGTTTCTGACCACCGGCAGCGCGTGCGTCTTCGACTGCCCGGCCGGCGAGGTCGCCGGCACGCCGGTCAGCCAGGAGGCCGGGCGCATCGCGCTGGAATTCACCGGCCGGAACGAGGCCGCGTTCACGATCGATGACGGCCAGGTCCGCCCGATCGCGCCGTTCTACTTCGGCGTCAATACCCGGCAGTTCAACCCCGACCGGCCGCGCCAATTCCTGCCGGACCTGACCGGGACCTGGGTATTCGCGGTTTCCGGCCACTGGGGCGGTCCGAAGGAAGTCTGGGAAGCGGGCCCGCTGCTCGAGACGGGCGCCGTGCGGATCGGCGAGCCGGTGATCACGCGCAACGCACAGGCGGGGCCGGGCGAGGTGCTGGCCGAAGTGGTCTACCCGGTCGCGACGCCGGAAGGTGTGGATGGCCCCGTGGAGACCCTCGACGATCTCGTCGACGATGCCGAGATCGTTTGCCGGTTCGAACGCGCCGATGATTCCGGGGCGGTCGTTTCGCGGTGCACAATGACAACGCTGATTCTCGGTTCGGGCAGCCCCGGCCGGCTTTCGTTCGACGACTTGACGGATTCGCGCTTCAGCGTATTTTCGAGCGGTTTTCATACTGCGGTGGAAACCTTTCGCACCGACTTCATCCGCCTCGGCCACGACTGACGCGCGAGCCGCCCGGCGCGTGAAAAAACCAGTTCCAGGCTGGACAGGACGACGGCCTTGCGGCTATACTGCACGGCTTGACAAAACAAGCCTGACCGCAGCCCGCATGGGCGCGCAAAGTGCTTGCCG
>JAVVDX010000118.1:0-7442 GCA_032251475.1 Wenzhouxiangellaceae bacterium
TGAACATGTTGGTGAAGAACATGCGCTCGTCGTTGCGGTTGGGCTCGACCAGCAGAATCGACGACTCCGGAAACTGGCCGGCGTACTTGGAAATGCCGATCTGCATGCGCGACTGGATCAGCGCACGGAACGTCTGGGCCAGCACCAGCGGCAATCCGCCGGCCACCATCCGGCTTTCGCTGAGCGAGTGCCTGGGGTCGTGCAGCACCTCGGCGTCGTAGGGCACCAGCGGGTTGATGCCGACCAGCAGGTCCACTCCCTCGTTGAGCGCCACCGACGCGTGCAGCGTGCGCCGGAGCGCACCGTCGACGTAATAGCGGTTGCCGATCCGGACCGGCGGATACAGGCCGGGCAGCGCGGCCGAGGCCTGCACGGCGCGCGAAATCGGCACGTCTGCCGTGTCCGGTTCGCCGAACCTCACGGCGGCGCCGGTGTCCAGCTCCATCGCGACGATCCGCAGCACGGTCTCGAGTTTCCGGAAATCGTTGGTCCGGCCCGGCCGTTCGAGCACGCGCGCGACGAATTGGTGGATGGTCTCGTTGTCGAACATGCCGGTCGGCAGCACACGGCTCAGCCCGCCCACGGACTCCAGGCGCCCGATCCGCGACGGGTGGCTGATCGCCTCGCTGATCAGCGCGTACAGTGCGCCGGGCACGTTGCGCGCGCGCTGCGTGAACTCCTTCAGCGCCGGGCGCAGGAACGATTCGGGCTCGAACGCGAACTCGGCCCCGGGCGCGCCGAGGAATACCCGGCACATCTGGCTGGTCGTGACCTGGTTGGCCAGGCTGGCGGCGAGGAACGAACCGGCGCTGACGCCGACGTAGATATCGAGCTGGTGCAGCCGCAACCCGTCGATGCCCTCTTCGAGCGCCTGAAGCGCACCCAGTTCGTAAATCGCCCCCAGCGGACCGCCGCCGGCGATCGCAAGGCCGATCTTCGGCACGCGGCGTTCGGGACGGTGGCTGGAAGCCGGATTGAGCGTCAGCATCGGGCGGATTTCCTGTCGGCGTCAGGTTCATTTTAACGCCGCGTCCGCGGTACATTGAGCGCAGCTTCCCGCGGGAATTTCCCAAATGCTGAAGACCGGCGAAAAAGCACCCGATTTCACGCTCCCGGACCACGCCGGCCGGCCGTTCCGCCTTTCGGAGCACGCCTCCGGCTGGCTGTTGCTGGTGTTCTATCCGGGCGACGACACGCCCGTGTGCACGCGCCAGTTGTGCGACTACCGCGACGGTCTGGACGAATTCCGCGACCTCGGCGTCGAGGTCGTCGGCATCAGCACCGACGATGCCGAATCGCACCGCCGCTTCCGGGAAAAGCGCGACCTGCCGTTCACGCTGCTCAGCGATCCGGATCTCGCCGTGGCCGGGCAGTTCGGCTGCCGCGGGCTGATGGGCATGAAGCGCGGCGTGTTCCTGCTCGATCCCGACCGGGTCTGCCGCTACGCCCATGTCGAATCGGTGGCGCTGTTCAGGCGCGGGCGCGATGAATTGCTCGAGGCCATCCGGCGCGCGCAGGCGGCGTGAGCAGGCGGAACCGTCCCGGCGCCGACCACCTGGCCGGCCAGATCGCCCGCAGCCAGGAGTTGCTCGAACGCCTCGACCGCGAGGCCGCCCATTTCCCGCGCCTCGACGAGCTGCAGCACTGGCAGCGCCGGCGGCTGGGCGAGACCTACGACGACCTCCGCCGGCAGGACCAGTACCGGGCCGCATGCCAATTCTTTCTGCAGGAGCTCTACGGCGGCGAGGACATGCGCGAGCGCGACCGCCAGCTCGAACGGGTGCTGCCGATCATGTCGCGCATGCTGCCCGACGACCTGCTGCACGCCGTCGGCGATGCGATGCGGCTGCAATGGATGAGCATGGATTTCGACGCCCGCCTGTCGCAACTGATCGACGGCGAACTCGACCAGCCCGAATACGCGCGCGCCTATCGCCGGATGGCGGCCTGGGACGCGCGGCGCGAGCAGATCGCGCTGATCGGCGACCTCGGCCGGCTGCTGCAGCGGACCGTCAAGCGGCCCATGATCCGCCGGCTGGTCCGGCTGATGCACGGCCCGGCGACGGCGGCCGGCTTCGGCAAGCTGCAGGAATTTCTCGCCGAGGGCCTGGACGCATTCGCCGAGATGGGCGACGACGCCGGGACCTTCGTCGACACCATCGTCGAGCGCGAGACCCGGGCGCTGGAGAAGATGGAACAGGGCAGCGAGTGGCCGTTCGAGGAGTGGATCGGGCGCGGGCCGGAGGTGTAGGAGCCGCGTCCACGCGGCGATTCATTGTTCCGGCCAATCGCGGCCTGGAGGCCGCTCCTACGGGCGGGGGTGGCGGGCGGCGTGGCGGAGCTGGCGGGCGCGGCGCCAGGTCGACATCGCGGCGAACGGCCCGACCGAAGGGACGCGTTCGCGGGCGACGCGCGCCGGGCGGCGCAGCAGGGTCCGGCCGAGCGCGCGGTCGAGATGGAATTTCAGCAGCAGGTGGCGGTGGCGCCAGGCCGACGGCGCTTCGATGGCCGTCGCGTTGCGATCGAGTTCCGTCACCGCGTCGGCGGCCAGGTGCCGTACCAGTGCGTCGAGCCGGTATCCGCCCTCGCCGGCCGCGATTTCGTGGCGCGTGATCCGGTATTCGGCCTGCAGTTCCAGCGGCACCAGCCAGCGATCGCGGCGCGCGTCGAGCACGACGTCGCGCACCAGTCGCAGCCGGTAGGCCGCGCCGGCCATCGCCTGAAGCCGCCGGCCCGGTTCACCCCGCCGGTCGATCCGATCACCGCCATCGACCAGGGCGGCCTCGAGCAGCGCGGCCGGGCCGGCGACGGCCTGCGCGTGATGCTCCAATTCGGCCGTCTGCTCGAAACGCGGCGGCTGGATTTCGCGTGCGACCGCGTCGATCAGCGTCGTGAGGCGCGCCGCCGGCAGGTCGGCGTCGGCGCCGCTGGCGATCCAGGCCCGAATCGCCGGATGGGCCTCGCGCGCGACCAGCGCGCTGCGCCACCACTCGAGCTTGCGGCGCGCGACTTCGGGTTCGGAGACCTCGCCCGGCACCGCGGCAATCTCGCCGACCAGCGCGCTCAGCGCCAGGATGCGGTCGCGCTGTCCGGGCTCGGCATACGGCAGCGTCACGCTCAGCGGGTGGCCCGGCACCAGCAGCCGATCGCGGCACCAGGCCAGCGCTGAACCGGCTTCAGTGGACGGTCGGGCTCGGGTCGTCATCGTCGCTTTCGGGCACCTCGGTCCGCAGCAGCCGGCCGACGTCGAGGCGGTCGAAGCGGTACTGCTCGTTGCAGAACTCGCAGCTCACGTCGATCTCGCCCTGGGCCTCGATGATGGATTCGAGTTCTTCCTCGCCCAGCCCCCGGAGCACGCGCGCGACGCGCTCGCGCGAGCACGGGCAGTGGAACGCCAGCGGCCGGGCCGGAAACAGGCGCCGGGTTTCCTCGTGGAACAGCCGGTGCAGCAGGGTTTCGGCGTCGGTCTCCAGCAGTTCGTCCTCGGAGACCGTCTCGAGCAGCGTGCGGACGCGGTTCCAGCCGTCGGCGTCGTCGGCCTCGCCGGGCAGGCGCTGGACGAGGATGCCGGCCGCGCGGCCATCGCCGACCGCGAGCATGACCCGGGTCGGAAGCTGCTCGGAGCGGTCGAAGTAGTCGGCGACGGCATCGGCCATGCGCTGGCCGGTCAGCGGCACGATGCCCTGCCAGGTCCGGCCCGAGCCGGACGGCTCGATCGTCATCGTCAGGATGCCGTCGCCGGCCAGTTCGGCGAAGCCGGCGCCCGGCAGCACGGTCTCGGGGTCGAACCGCGCCAGCCCGCGCATGCCGCCGGCATCGGTGCAGTCGGCCAGCAGCAGCTTCAGCGGCCCCGACGTCCGCAGCTGCAGGCTCACCCGGCCGGTGAACTTGACGCCGCTGGAGCACAGCGCCGCGACCACCAGCGCCTCGCCGAGCATTTGCGCCAGCGCGTCCGGATAATGCGCGCGTTCGAGCACCTCGGCGTAGACCGAATCGATGTGCGCGACGACGCAGCGCACGTTGGCCCGCTCGAGCAGCAGGCGTTGCAGGTGGTCGGGCATCATGCCGTGGCCCGGTCGCCGGCATCCCCGGCGTCGAAGTCCGGAACCGAGCGGTTCTGCCCGTCGAGAAATTCGGCCAGCACGCGCGGCGATTCGAAATCGAAATGCGCCCCCCAGCCGGCGACCTCGGCGCGGCCCGGGATATAGCCCCACAGCGCCGCCGCGGTCAGCGTGCCGGCGGCGTGGCCGGCGATCACGTCGCGCTCGTCGTCGCCGACGAACAGCGTGCGTGCCGGCGCCGCGCCGAGCCGCTCGCAGGCGGCGAGCACCGGCGCCGGCGCCGGCTTGGGCCGCGCCGCGGTGTCACCGGCGACCAGGCAGCCGGCGCGGCCGTTCCAGCCGGCGCGCGCGGCCACCTCGGCGGCCAGGTGTTCGAGCTTGTTGGTGACGATGCCCCACCGCATTCCCATCGCCTCGATCTGCGCCAGGCATTCAGGCATGCCGTCGAATGGCCGGCTGGCCTCCCAGCAGCGGGCCTTGTAATCGTCGAGGAATCGCGGCCGCAGCGCCTCGCGCCCGGCTTCGTCCAGTTCGGGCAGCCCGGCCTCGAGAATCGCGACCGCGCCGCGGCCGGCCAGCGCGCGCAGGCCGCCGGTCTCGATCGCGGGCATGCGCAGCGTCACGCGCAGCCGTTCCAGCGCCCCGACCAGGTCCGGGGCAGTGTCGGCCAGCGTGCCGTCGAGGTCGAACAGCACGGCTTCGATCGGCGGATTCGGCATCGTCAGCGCGCGGCCCCGGTCACTCGGCTTCGGCCGGGCGCGTCGCGTGCATCAGGTAGTTGACGCGCGGCCTGCCGCCGATCGTCACGGTGCGCGAGAACGGGTTGTAGGCCACGCCCTCGATGCGCCCGACCCGCCCGCCGGCGGCGCGCACGTGCGCGGCCAGCTCCGACGGCCGGATCAGCCGGTCGTAGCGGTGGGTGCCGCGCGGCAGCAGCCCGAGCACGTACTCGGCGCCGACGATCGCGGTGCTCCAGGCCAGCGGGCTGCGGTTGATGGTCGAGAAGAACAGGTCGCCGCCGGGACGGACGAGCCGCAGGCACGCGGCCACGACGCTGGCCGGATCGGGCACGTGCTCGAGCATCTCCAGGCAGCAGACGATGTCGAACTCGCCCGTGTGCTCGTCGGCGAGCTGTTCGGCGGTCACCAGCCGGTAGTCGATTTCCAGGCCGGACTCGGCCTGGTGCAGCTTCGCGACCGTCAGCGGCTTTTCGGCCATGTCGATGCCGGTCACGTCGGCGCCGGCGCGCGCCATCGCCTCGGTCAGAAGCCCGCCGCCGCAGCCGATGTCGACCAGCTTTCGGTCCTCGACCGGCGCGATCGAGCGGATCCAGTCGACCCGGGGACCGTTCATGTCGTGCAGCGGCCGGAAGTCGCCGTGCGGATCCCACCAGCGCGCGGCCTGGCGGTTGAAGGCCTCGGCTTCGCGCCGGTCCAGGTTCAGGGTCGGTTCGCTCATGTCGTTCACGTCATCCGGTTTCGGCCGGCGATCCCGGCCTGGTGCCGGCGTCGATCGCGGTCGCGATGCGCTGCCGCCAGTCGCGGCAACTGTCCAGTATTTCGTCCCGGTCCAGCGTCTTCAGTTCCCGCCGTTCCAGCAATCGCCGACCGGCCACCCAGACGTCGGTGACCTGGCAGTCCTGCGCGGCGTAGACGATCTGCGAGATCACATCGTAGACCGGCTGGGTCTCGATCCGGTCGAGCCGGATCGCGGCCAGGTCGGCCTGCTTGCCCGGCTCGATCGAGCCGATCTCGTCTTCCAGCCCCAGCGCCCGCGCGCCGTGGATCGTGGCCATCGCCAGCGCCCGCGCCGCCGGCACCGCCTCCGGGTCGCCGCTGGAGACCTTGGCCAGAAGCGCCGTCTGGCGCATCTCGGCCAGCAGGCTCAGGTCGTTGTTGCTGGCCGCACCGTCGGTGCCGATGCCGACGTTGACCCCGGCCGCGTCGAGCGCCGCGACCGGGCAGATGCCGCTGGCCAGCTTCATGTTCGAATCCGGGCAGTGGATCACGTGCACGCCGCGGCGCACCAGCCGGGCGATATCGCGATCGTCGATCTGGGTCATGTGCACGGCCTGCAGCCGCGGCCCGAGCAAACCCAGCTTCTCGAGCCGGTCCAGCGGGTGCAGGCCGTGGTCGTTGCGGCTGGCCTCGACTTCGCCGGGAGCCTCGAGCAGGTGCAGGTGCACGTTGACGTCGAGCTGTTCGGCCAGCGTGCGGATGCGTTCGAACGCCGAGTCGGTGACCGAGTACGGCGCGTGCGGCACGAAGCTGATGCCGAGATGCGGCTCGCCCTTGAAGCGATCGTGCACTTCCAGCCCGCGCCGGATGTAGCCGTCCTCGTCCTCGGCCCACGGCGTCGGGAAGCCGATCATCGGCATGCCGACCACGACGCGCATCCCCGCGGCGATCGCCGCCTCGGCGGTCACGTCGGGGAAGAAGTAGTTGTCGTTGAAGCACGTCGTGCCCGAACGCAGCATCTCGGCCATCGCCAGCCGCGTGCCGGCCAGCACGTAGTCCGGGCCCATGATGATCTGCTCGGCCGGCCAGATGTTCTCGTGCAGCCAGCGCATCAGCGGCAGGTCGTCGGCCAGTCCGCGCAGCATCGCCATCGCCGAGTGCGTGTGCATGTTGACCAGCCCCGGAATCAGCACCGATTCGGGCATCTCGACGCGCTCGGCGGCCGGGTAGCGCTCGGCCAGCCGGCCGGCGGCCAGCACGTCGACGATGCGCTCGCCTTCGACGACGACCGCCGTGCCCTCCAGCACCTGCCCTTCGGGCACGACCGGCACGACCCAGCGCGGCACCAGCGCCTGGCTCACGGCGTTGCTCACTCCTTGACCCGCGAGACGTATTCGCCGCTGCGGGTGTCGATCTTGAGCACCTCACCCTCGTTGACGAACAGCGGTACGCGCACGACCGCGCCGGTCTCGAGTTCGGCCGGCTTGCCGCCGCCGCCCGAGGTATCGCCGCGCACGCCGGGATCGGTCTTGACGACCTTCAGCTCGACGAAGTTCGGCGGCGACACGCTGATCGGGTCGCCGTTGAACAGCGTGACCTGGCAGCGGTCCTCTTCCTTGAGCCACTTGGCCGCCTCTCCGACCGCGTTCGCGCCGGCGGCGAGCTGCTCGAAGTTGTCCGGGTCCATGAAGTGCCACAGGTCGCCGTCGCTGTAGAGGTACTGGACCTCCTTTTCGAATACGTCGGCCGAGGCGACCGACTCGTTCGACTTGAAGGTCTTCTCGACGACCCGGCCGGTCTTGAGATTGCGGACGCGGATCCGGGTGAACGCCTGGCCCTTCCCGGGCTTGACGAATTCGGTATCGACGATCGAGTGCGGTTCGCCGTCGAGCAGCACCTTGAGTCCGTTCTTGAGATCGTTTGC
>JAVVDX010000119.1:0-7400 GCA_032251475.1 Wenzhouxiangellaceae bacterium
CTGCTGTTCGTCAATTTCTGGTACTTCAAGCCGCTGTCGATCGACTGGTTCTACACCCGCGCGTTTTTGAAATTCAGCCTGCAGCAGCCGGAGATGCTGACGTCGCTGCGGATTCTCGACCAGTTCGGGATCCGGGGCCACAACGCGAAATTCAGCGATTCCTCGCCGCAGGCCGAGCTCGAGCAGCTCGCGTTCTGGCGCGACGAATACGACGTGTTCACGCGTTACGACCGCGACGACTACCCGGGCGAGGCGCTGCTCTCGTACGATGTGTTCGATTTCTTCCTGTCCAGCACGCTCGACGACGCCGAGCGCTGGCGCCTCTACAATTTCCCGGTCAACCAGATGTTCGGCGTCCAGAGCATGCTGCCGAATTTCATGGCGCAGCAGCACGTCGTCGAGGACGAACTCGGGGCCGAGCACTACATCGCGCGGCTGAACCTGTTCGACGAAAAGTTCGCGCAGGTGCTGGAAGGTCTGAAGATTCGCGAGGAGGCCGGGATCGTGCCGCCGCGCTTTGCCATCGTCAAGGTCATCGACCAGATCGAGGGCTTCATCGCCGAGGCGCCGGCCGAGCACATGCTCGTGATCAGCTTCGTCGACAAGCTCGATCGGATCGACGAGGCCGATCTTTCCGCCGATGTGCGTGACGAACTTCGCCGACAGGCGGTCACGGCGGTCGAGCAGACCGTCTATCCGGCCTACCGGGAGCTGCTTGCCTGGCTGGTCGAACTCGAGCCGAAGGTGACCAGCAACGACGGTGTCTGGCGCCTGCCCGACGGCGACGCGTTCTACCGCAAGCAGGTCGAGCAGCATACGACCACGACGATGAGCCCCGAGGAAATCCACCAGATGGGGCTGGCCGAAGTCGAGCGCATCGGCGCCGAAATGGACGCGATCCTGCGCGCTGAGGGCCTGGTCGAAGGAACGCTGGGCGAGCGTGTGCGACAACTGGCCGAGCGCCCGGACCAGCTCTACCCCGATACCGATGCGGGCCGCGAACGGATCCTGGCCGACTACCAGGCCATTCTCGACGAGATCGACCCGGCCATGGACGACCTGTTCAACCTGCGGCCGAAATTCGGGGTCGAAGTCAAGCGCGTGCCCGAGTTCTCCGAGAAGACCGCGCCGGGCGCGTATTACCAAGCGCCGTCGCTGGACGGCAAGCGCAAGGGGGCATTCTTCGCCAACCTGCGCGACGTCGGCGAGGTGGCGAAGTTCGGGATGCGCACGCTGGCCTACCACGAAGGCATCCCCGGCCACCACTTCCAGATCGCAATCACGCAGCAGCTCGAGGGTCTGCCGATGTTCCGCCGGCTGGTGCCGTTCACCGCCTATTCGGAAGGCTGGGCGCTCTACGCCGAGCGACTCGCCTGGGAGGCCGGGTTCCAGCAAGATCCGCTGGACAACCTCGGCCGGCTGCAGGCCGAGATATTCCGCGCCGTTCGGCTGGTCGTCGACACCGGCATGCACTACAAGCGCTGGAGCCGCGAGCAGGCGATTGACTACATGCTCGAAAACACCGGCATGGGCGAAAAGGGAGTCACCGCCGAAATCGAGCGCTATCTCGTCATGCCCGGCCAGGCGCTCGCCTACAAGGTCGGCATGATGAAGATCCTAGAACTGCGCGAGCGGGCCCGGGCAGCACTCGGCGATGATTTCGACCTCGAGGCCTTCCACGACCAGGTTCTCGGCCACGGCGCATTGCCGCTGACGCTGCTTGAACGGGTCATCGACAACTGGATCGCTGAAGTCCGCGAAGCCTGAACGCCGGGGCGGAGATGCTGGACGTCATGCGGCTGCAACCGGCGCGAATTTTATTCCGGCCGGGCGGCCAACACGGCGCGAACCCGCGTCGCCAGCCAGGCACGCGCCTCGGCGGCGACGTCCAGGTCACCGAACGACATGAAAGCGTGGATGGTGTGGTCGAAGCATCGAGTCTCGCATCGCACCCCGTGATCGCGGAGAAGCTGTGCATAGCGGTTCGCCTCGCTGGTCAGCGGGTCGAAGCCGGCGCTTACGATCACGGTTTCCGGGAAGGCGCCCGGATTGTCGGCGAACAGCGGCGATACGCGCGGGTCGCCGGGCGCGATCGTCGGGTTCAGATACCATTGCGTCACGGCGTCGATATCGCTGTTGGCGAGCAGGTAGTCGCCGCCGCCGAAGGCGCGTCGCGACGGGTACTCCCGATGCGGCGTGGCGACGTCCAGCATCGGGTAGATCAGGAACTGGGCCCGGATCCGGCCGGGGTGACTGCGGCCGTTCAGCCATGCGACCACCGCGGCGAGGTTGCCGCCGGCGCTGTCGCCCATCACGGCGACGGCATCGGACCGGCACCCGATCGCGGCGCCGTGCTCCGTGACCCATTCCACCGCGCGGGCGGCGTCTTCGAGGCCGGCCGGAAACGGGTGTTCCGGCGCCAGCCGGTAATCGACTGAAACGAACGCCGCGCCGCTGGCCTGACACAGCGCCTTGACCAGCGGCTCGTAGCTGTCGAGGTCTCCCATGACCCAGCCGCCGCCGTGAAAGTAGACCACCACCGGCAGCGGCGGCCGGGCGCCGGCCGGGCGGTACAGCCGCGCGGCAATCGCACCGCCGCGGCGCGGGATTTCCAGCGCACGCGTTTCGCAATCTGCTTCGTCCGGCCCGGCCAGCGCCAGCCAGGTCGAACGGCTGGCCTCGCGCACGGCCTCGATCGGCAGTTCGCGCATGTCGACGCGCACGCCGCCGGACAGTTCCGACAGGCGCGCGAGCAGCGCCGCGGTCTGGGCATCGAGCTCGTGCATGGCTGAGCCCGCCGGTCAGAAGTAGTAGAACAGGCGCAGGTCGTAGCTTCGCCGGGTTCCGAAGAATGCGGTCTGGACGCCCGGGAATTCGCTCAGATTGAAGCCCTGGACAATGATGTTGGCATCGGTCAGGTTGCGACCGCCGGCTCGAAGTTCCCACTTGCCGTCGACGCTTCCCAGACCCAGCGTCGCGTTGAGCATGACGTATTCATCCTGACGCAGCACCGGGCTGTCGGTGATTTCGTTGGCGACCTCGCCGCGATAGCTCGCATCGGCGTGCAGCGCCAGTTCCAGACCGCGGCCAAGCGCAATCGTGTAGTTGCCGGAAAGGTGGGCGTTCCAGTCCGGCGAGTTGATCAGGTCGCGGTCGCTGACATCCGCGGTTTCGCCGTTGACCAGGGTCTCGAATTCCTCGTATTCGGCGTCGAGGTAACCCACGCTTGCCTGCACCTGCAACGCGCGCGTCGGGCGCGCGGCCAGTTCCAGTTCGATCCCCTGGATGCGCGCCTCGGCGGCGTTGGTGAACAGGCTCTGGAAGAACCCGGTCTCGGCCTCGCGTCCGAACGATGTGACCTGCAGATCCTGGTAGTCGCTGTAGAAATAGGTCACGTTGGCCGATGCGCGTCCGCGTGCCAGCGTCGATTTCACACCGGCCTCGTAGGTCCAGACGGTTTCCGGGTCGAACGGCTGGAACGCGAACTCGGATGCCGCCCGGCCGTCGAATCCGCCGCTCTTGAAACCGCGCGCGGCCGAGGCGAATGCCATTACATCGGGCGTAACATCGTAGGAAAGACTGAAGCGCGGCGTAATCGCATCCCAGTCCTCGCTGCCGGAGATGACCGGCCCGGGGATGCCGACGCCGGCCAGGAACTCGGGAAAGGTCTGGGCCACGCGCAGGTTCGGGTCGGGGAAGATTTCGAACCGGCGCTTCGAGGACTTGTCGTCGACCGTGTAGCGCAGGCCCATTTCGAGCGCGAATCGGTCCGTCAAGTCGATCGTGGCGTGGGCGAACGCGGCGATCGATTCGGTTTCCTGGTCGGTGTCGGCCAGTTGTGCACCGGGAGCGAAGGCAATCAGCGGGAAGCCGAAAATCGACGCGGAATGCGCATCGAAGCCCGACAGGGTCAAGTCGTCGTCGTGGAAATAGAACACCCCGCCGGTGAAATTGACCCGGCTGCCCGCATAGCTCAGACGCAGCTCCTGGCTGAACTGCTCCTGGTCCTGGAACAGCACGACGTCGATCAGCGGCAGCGGCGCCCCGTCGGTGTCCAGCACCAGGTCGAAGTCCATCTCCCGGTACCCGGTAATCGACTCCAGCGACCAGGCCTGTGAAATCCGCCACTCGGCACGCAGCGTCACGCCCCAGCTAGAGATGTCGTTGAGATCGTTGACGTTGGTCTCGGCAACGAAGCTGTTCTCGTTCGGGCCGAACACGACCGACTCGGGCGGGTCGGCCAGCGGGTCGGAGAACGCGAACACGTCGGTCAGCCGGATCGGACTGCGGGTGCGGTCGGGCCGGTCGATCTTGCCGTCGAAGATCGCGCTGGCACTGAAATCCTGATTGGGCGTCCACTCCAGCGCGGTTCGCCACGCGAACGATTCGGTATCGCCGTCCTGGCTGTCGAGAAAGCTGTTGTTGGCGAAGCCGTTGTGCTGCCGGGTCGCGACCGCGAGCTTGCCGCGAAGCCGGTCGCCGGCCAGCGGGCCGCCGATCCTGCCCTTGAACACCTTCTCGCCGAAGTTGCCGATGCCGGCCTCGATATTGGCCGATAACGTGTGCGGCGCCGGCGACGAGATGAACTTGATCGCGCCGCCCGGAGAGTTGCGGCCGTAAAGCGTGCCCTGGGGTCCGCGCAGAACCTCGATCCGCTCGACGTCGAACACATCGAGGAATGCCGCTTGCGAACGGGCGATGAACACGCCGTCCAGATACACGGCCACGCCCGAGTCGACGAACGCCAGCGAGTCGTTCTGCCCGATGCCGCGCATGAAGATCACGGCGTTGGAGCCGTCGCCCTGCTCGAAATACAGGTTCGGCACCGCGTACTGGATGTCGTTCAGGCGATCGGCCTGCAGATCCTTGATTTGCTGCTCGCCGAAGGCCGACACCGAGGCTGGCACATCACGCAACAGTTCCTCGCGCCGGCGGGCGGTGACCTGAATTACATCGACTCCGGCAAATCGGTCATCGCGCGGCTCCGATTCGTCTTCGGGGTCGGACGGGACCGGGGATTCGTCCTGGGCATTCGCCGCCCCGGCAAGCGCCAGCCACAGAGAAACGGGAAGCGCCCGGTTCATTATCGACGCGAACGCTGGTGGGAAAATCATATTGGTTCTCCTCTGCCCTGTTCCAGGCTGGCAAGTGCGGTGAATGAGATTGCGCAGCAGTCTAGGAAGTCGGCGAGTTGACAGCCACAACGCGAGCGATCAGACTGACAGGACATATTCGCTCAGGATGGACGTGCCGTACCAGCCAACAAACCCGACGCCGGATCCGCGCGCCAGGCTCCTGACGGTCAGCATGGAACGTCTATTGCCGCTCCAGCGGTTGGCCGAGGCCGCCGGCCTGGATTTCCCGGCACTGAGTAACGATCAAGGCCTTGCCGACCCGAACGCACCCGGCGCGGATACCTCCCGCATTCGGCTGACCGACTATTACCGAATGGTGCAATCGCTGTCGCTGGAGCTTCAGGACGAGACCTGCCATCTGTCGAGCCGGCCGCTGATCCCCGGATCGAGTCACTTCATCTGGTCGCACGTGGTCGGCGCCGAAAATCTCTACGAGGCCATGCAGCGCGTGGCCGGCGCCTACAACCTGTTGCACGGCGGGCGCTACAACCACGTCGAGATGGATGCCGGCTCGGTGCGCTATTTGATCGACGACCGCAAGTTCCCTTATGTGACCCCGGACAACGACGAACACGTGGTCTTCAGCCTCGAATGCGTCCTGATCTTCCTTCACTGCACGCTGGCGATGATCTCGCCCCCGCTCTCCGGCATGCTCACGCGGGTCTACAGTCGCCGGGAACGGATCGGCGACGGGCACCATCTGCGTTTTCTGAACGTTCCGATCCACCGCAATCGAAAACAGTACGGGCTTGCCTACCGGCCCGAGGCGGCCTGGCTCGAGGTTACGGCGACACGCGAATCCCTGCCCAAGGTCGGCGCCGTTTACGACCGGATCATCGAGTGGATCGAGCGCGACGAGACGCCCGGAAAGCTGGCGCCGCCGGTCTCCGAGGATGTGCGCGATCTGCTGGAATCGGGCCTCGATTCACAGCGCGCCGTGGCCGAACGTCTCGGGATCAGCGTCGCCACGCTGCGACGACGGCTGTCCGACGAGGGGGTCACGTTTCGCCGCCTGCGCACCGAACGCCTGCAGCACAACGCGCTCACCATGCTGCGACAGGGCATGCGGCCGGCCGAAGTGGCCGAAGCCCTCGGTTATTCCGATACCCGGAGCTTCAACCGGGCGTTCCTGACCTGGCGGGGCCTGACTCCGGCCCGGTTCCGGCAGACAGCCGGCGCGGCGGGCGATCCGGGATAGCCCGGGGTAGCGGTGCCGGCCGGCTGGCCGTGACGCGGCAGGTGCGGAGCGCCGTTTCGGGGTGCGCACGCCTGAATTCGGACTCGCGGGTGATAACCGGGTAGACTTTGCCGGTTCTACCCGCGCATTGTGGAGCGCAACATGACCGGCCAGCCCGACCTGCGCAAGCCGCTGCAAACCCGCCTTCGCAATCTTTCCCTGCTCAAACCGGCCGACGAGGTCCGGCTGGAGGGCCTGTTGTCGACCATCGTCGTGTACGAGGCAGGCACGACGATGCAGCCGGAACAATCGCGCTACGAGGCCACGCGCATCCTGCTCGAAGGTTGGGCGTTCCGTTTCCGGACGCTGGACGACGGCAGCCGCCAGATCGTCAATTTCCTGCTGCCGGGCGACACGGTCGGGCTGTACGGCGCGCTGTTCCCGACCTGTGTTTCAGGGGTCGAACTCATCAGTGATGTCCGGGTCGCCGAACTGCCGTGCGAGAGCCTGTTCGACGTATTCGCCGCATCGTCCCGACTGGGGGCCGCACTGTGCTGGATCGCCGGGCAGGACGAGCGGTTCCTGGAGCAGCAGATCGTGCGCATCGGCAGGCTAAACGCGCAGCTGCGTATAGCGCACCTGCTGCTCGAGCTGTTCCACCGCGCCGTGATGAGCGGCGCCAGCCCGCTCGATGCGGCGACGATTCCGATCGGCCAGACGCTGATCGCCGAAGCGCTGGGACTCAGTCACGTGCACGTCAACCGCAGCCTGCGTGCACTGCGTGAGAAGGAATTGATCGAGGTTCGCCCGCAGCGGATCCGGCTGCTGCAACCCGACGTGCTGAAAAACTTCAGCCGCTACGATTTCAGCGCCATCGACCCGAAAACAATTCCGGATCGATTCCGGCAACGCCTGAACAGCCGGCGCCGCTGACCCGGCGCCTGCCGCCGCTTGCGCCGCCGCGGCATCCCCGCAGCGCCATCCCCGCCACGAGTTAACCCAGGTTAAGCGCCGTTTTGAACGGGCCCCACTACCTCCTGTCGATACTGCTGCAAGTCGAAAAACCAATCGCCGTTAAGGAGGTTTCA
>JAVVDX010000120.1:0-3479 GCA_032251475.1 Wenzhouxiangellaceae bacterium
ATAAACATGACGACCAATCAATGACCACCCGAAAAGGCATCATCCTCGCCGGCGGGTTTGAAACGCGCACTTGCCGTCCAGCCCGAAGACGGTCCGGGTGGTCATTCCCGGGGATGCCGGGAGGTTCGAGTCCGTGGTCGCCACTCGCCTAGAAACCCCGGCAACGCGGGGACCGGGCGACCGGGCCGTGCCGATCCCGGTGCTGATCCTGAACTGGAACGGCCTGGCCGATACCATTGAATGCGTCGACGCGCTGCTGAAATCCGAGAATGCCGACTTTCACGTCGTGCTGGTCGACAACGGTTCCGAAGGCGACGATTTCGGTCGTCTTGCCGAACGCTATGCAGACGATGCCCGTATCGAAGTTCGCAGCAATGAAGAGAACCTGGGCTTTGCGCGCGGGATGAACCTGCTGCTGCAGGAAATCCTCGACATGACTGAAGATCGGCCCGAATACGTCGCGCTGCTCAACAACGACGCCGTTCCGGAGACCGATTGGCTGGCGGCGCTGGTCGAGGCGGCCGCAAAGACCGGCGCCGGGTCCGTCGCCAGCCGGATGATCCGCCACGACGACCCCGACCGCCTCGATAACGCCGGCCACGTCTTCCTTAATACCGGGGAGGTCCTGCCGCGCGGTACGAACCGGCCGCCGGCCGAGTACGACCAGCCGGCCGAGGTTGCCGGTGCCTGCGCCGGCGCATGTCTGTACCGCACCGACATGCTGGCCGATATCGGCCTGTTCGACGGGTTCTTCGACACCGGCTACGAGGATGCCGAACTCGGCCTGCGCGCGATGCTGGCCGGATACCGCCAGGTCTACGCGCCCGAAGCGATCGTCCGTCACCGGATAGGCGCGTCGATCGACAAGATCCGCGATCGGCGCTACGCGGTCCGGCTGCAGGTCAACATCAACTACACCTACCTGAAGCTGATGCCGGCTGCGGTCATGGCGTGGAACGCACCGTGGATTGCGCTGAAGTCGGTGGCGATGCTCGTCGTTCCGCTGTTGACCCTGCGCTGGCGGCTGCTGGGCGTGCAGGCCGTGGCGCTGGTCCAGACGCTGGGGGTGGTCGAAACGGCGTTTCGCGCCCGCCGGCGAATGGCCAAGCGGCGCCTTCCGGTGCGCGAGATCATCCGCCGGCAGGAATTCTTCGCCCGCCGGTACCGCGAATACTTCCGCCGCTTCGTCCTCGGCCGCCGGCCGACCGTGTTCGAGCGGTGACGGGCCCGGCGCATTACAATGCCGGCGGGCGGCGGCAAAATTCGGCATCCGACCGAACGAATCGCGACGTGGACGTCGCTCCTACGGCTGGATCCGTGCCGAATTTTTGTAGGAGCGGCCTCCAGGCCGCGATCGAATCGGAACAATTCCCATAGATCCGATGTATAAAGCACGATCCGGCAACCGATTGATTAAATGAACATAAAAGCAGACCAATGACCACCCGAAAAGGCATCATCCTCGCCGGCGGCTCCGGCACGCGGCTGTATCCGCTGACCAAGATCATCAGCAAGCAGTTGCTGCCGATCTACGACAAACCGATGATCTACTACCCGCTATCGACGCTGATGCTCGCCGGCATCCGCGAGATCCTGGTCATCACGACACCGCACGACCGGCCGCTGTTCACCGAGCAACTCGGCGATGGCAGCCAGTGGGGCCTGCAGCTCGAATATGCCGAGCAACCCGAGCCCGGCGGACTGGCCCAGGCCTACCTGATCGCGGCCGACTGGCTGAACGGCGCGCTGTCGTGCCTGGTGCTCGGCGACAACATCTTCTACGGCCACGGCTTCACGTCCAGCCTCCAGAGCGCCCAGGCGCGCAGCGAGGGTGCGACCGTGTTCGGCTACTGGGTCGGCGATCCGGAGCGCTACGGCGTGGCCGAGTTCGACGACCAGGGCAGAGTGGTCGGCCTGGAGGAAAAGCCGCAACAACCGAAATCCCACTACGCCGTCACCGGCCTGTACTTCTACGACGGCCGCGCCCCGGAATTCGCCGCCGCGCTGAAGCCCTCGGCGCGCGGCGAGCTCGAAATCACCGACCTGAACAAGCGCTACCTCGAATGCGGCGAACTGCACCTCGAGCAGCTCGGCCGCGGCATCGCGTGGCTGGACACCGGCACCCACGAATCGCTGATGCAGGCCAGCGCGTTCATCGAAACCATCGAGAACCGCCAGGGCCTGAAGATCGCCTGCCCGGAGGAGATCGCCTATCACGCCGGCTGGATCGGCGCCGACCAGGTACGCGAGCAGGCGAGGGTGCTCAACAAGAGCGGGTACGGGGAATACCTTATGCAGCTTGTCGACCAGGCTTGAGTCGGCGTCTCCGCCCGTGTCATCGGACCTTGAAGCCGGTTGGGAACCCGGCTGGCCACCGACCCGCCTCGCGGCCGGCGTGGTGATGTACCACCCGCAACCGGAAGCCTTCCGGCTGATCGACACGCTCGCCGGCCAGTTCGACCGGGTTTTTGTTGTCGAGAACGAATCGACTGAATACCGGTCTGCGAACCCGCTGATCGAGGTCGTCCACAACGCGGTCAACCGCGGCCTGGCCGGGGCCGTCAACCAGCTTTGCGACGCGGCCCGGCGGGCCGGTTTCGAATGGCTGGTGCTGTTCGACCAGGACAGCCGCGTGCCGCATGGATTCCGGCTGGCATTCGGCGAATGTTTCGGCGCGCTCGAAAAACCGCCGGCGCTGCTGGCGGCCAACTACCGCACCGAATTGCTCGGCGAGACATTTCCCGGCTACCGCCCGATCGGTGACGGCAAGGTCGGCGAAGTAATCGTCGCGCTCAACTCCGGCTCAATGATCAACCTCGCCGTGCACCGCGCGCTCGGCGGCCACGACGAAAGCTACTTCGTCGACCACGTCGACCACGAGTACTGCCTGCGGCTTCGCCGCCGGGGATACCGCGTCCTCGGCACGCGCGCGCCGCTGTTCCGGCACGAGGTCGGCAATGTCGCCTGCACCCGACGATTCGGCCGCGTCTGGCAAAGCAGCGCCCATCCGGCGTCCCGGCGACGCGAGTGGGCCCGGAACCTGGTCCGGCTGGTTCGGAGCTACTGGAAATCCGACCCGGCCTGGTGCGCGCGCCGGCTGTTCGGCGAGTTGCCGAGAAGCGTGATCGCGATGCTAGTATTGGAGCGAGATCGGGGGGCGAAACTGATGGCAGTAATCGGCGGAGTAGTGCGTGGTTTTTTCGGGTCTGCACAAGAAACGCGGTGAATGGTGCGCGCGGCACTGGGAAGAGAAACACCCACTTCCCGGAAACCGCGCCCGAAGAAACGACTTCCCGGAAACCTCGCGCGGGGAAACGACTTCCCGGAAACCTCGCGCGGGGAAACGACTTCCCGGAAACCTCGCGCGCAGCGCGGGGTTATCCGGGATCCAGCGTCCTTGCCCGGAGCGGGACAAAGCCGCTGGACCCCGGCTCAAGGCCGGGGCGTGGCAGAGAGTTGTTCGTTGCCGGGGCGTGGCA
>JAVVDX010000120.1:3579-7264 GCA_032251475.1 Wenzhouxiangellaceae bacterium
TTCTCGTGAAGAAGAACCTGTGGGAACTGGTCTGGTTCCGGGCCTACGCGGACCTGAAGTCCGAGGCCTCGCGTACCTATATCGGCATCCTGTGGTGGATTCTCGATCCGCTGCTGCAGATGGGCATTTTCTACCTGGTCTTCGGCGTCGGCCTGCGCGGCACCGGGCGGACCGAGAATTTCGTTCAGTTCCTTTTGATCGGTATCATCATCTGGCGCTGGTTCGCGACCTCGGTCAACTTCTCCAGCGGCGCGATCATGCAGAACCGCAGCCTGGTGCTGCGGCTGGATATCGACAAGTGGGTGTTCCCGGCCACGCTGATCGCAGGCAACACGTTCAAGTTTCTGATCGCGTTCGCGATGCTGATCGGGTTCCTGCAGTATTCGGGCATGCCGCTGACGTGGCATTACCTGCAACTGCTGCCGGTGCTGGTCGTGCAGCTCGTCCTGGTCGCCGGCGTCGCATTCGTGCTGGCCGCACTCGTGCCGCTGCTGCCGGACCTCCGCAACGTCGTCTCGCACCTGATCATGCTGATGTTCTTTCTGTCCGGGATCTTCTACGATGTCGAAACCATGCCCGAGAAGTTTCAGTGGGTGTTCGATATCAACCCGATGGTGCATGTCATTCAGGCCAATCGCGCGATCATGCTGCACGGTGAAATGCCGGACTGGCAGCCCCTGCTGGCCGTGCTTGCGCTGGGGCTTGCGCTGATGTGGACGGGTGCGAAGCTGATGCGCGCGCTCAACGTCGTCTACGCCAAGGCGCTGCAGGCCATCTGATGGGCGAGTCGATGGGCGAGCTTGTTGCGGAAAACGTCGGCGTTCGCTACAGCCTGCGCAAGGGCATGTTCGCGCGCCGCGACAAGTGGGCGCTGCGCAACGTCAGCTTCCGGATCGAGCAGGGCGATTCGTTCGCGGTCGTCGGCCGCAACGGCTCGGGAAAGAGCACCCTGTTGAGAGTGCTAAGCGGCGTGTTTCGGCCGGACGAGGGCAGGGTGGTCAATACGCTGGGCCCGGCGTCGCTGCTGACGATCAACCTCGGTTTCGTCCAGCACCTGAGCGGGCGCGAGAACGCGATCATGGCCGGGCTTCTGCAGGGCCGGCGAAGGCGCGACGTGCTGCGGCGCATCGACGACATCAAGGAGCTGTCCGGCCTGGGCGATGCGTTCGAGGATCCGATCGCAAGTTATTCGTCGGGCATGACCGGCCGGCTCGGCTTCGCCGCCTCGTTCTATTTCGACCCGGCCGTGCTTCTGATCGACGAGGCCTTCTCGGCCGGCGATGACGAATTCAAGCAGAAGGCCTCGGCGCTGATGACCGAGAAGCTGAAGTCCGACGACATGACCTTCGTGTTCGTCTCGCACAGCATCGCGCAGGTCAGGCAGTTATGCAGACACGGCATCTGGCTCGAGAACGGCGAGGTCGCAGCCGAGGGCGACGTCGAGACGATTACCGAGGCGTACCAGGAATCGCAGAAACAGCGGGCCCAAGCACAGCGCGAGGCTGTCGCGCGGAAGGCGGGTTGATCAGATGCCCGGGAACATTCCACATCACCTTTGCTGCGTAGGTCGGCGACGCGTTGTTCGGGTTCGCTTCCAATGTCCCCGTCGTTCCGGAAACTTCGTCGAGAGAATCGACTTCCCGGAAACCGCGCGCGCAGCGCGGGGTTATCCGGGACCCAGCGTCTTTGATTTTTTTTTGAACCGGCAAAGCCACTGGGCCCCGGCTCAAGGCCGGGGAATCGATTTTTCCGTCTTTCCGGCGCGGTGGCCGGGGATGCGGGACAGGGTAGTTCTCCCCGGCGTGCGGCTCCCACGATAGATGACAATGCCTGACCCCACCGCCAAACCCGATCAATCCCAACCCGACGATGCCGACGACGCCGGGATGAGAGCCCGCCTCGCGAGCCTCCAGGCCCTCGTGCGCAACCTCGAAACGATCTCGAAGGGCGTGTTCGCGTCGGCCTCATGGCGTGTCGGGCAACGGGTCGCGAACCTGCTCCGGCGCATCGGCATGCGCGTGCCGGTCTCGACCGCCGAGGCCGAGATGCAGCGCCTGATCGGCGAGCTCAAGGAAATCGCCGGGATGCCCGACCTGGACCGTGCCCCGGAACCGGACGACGTCGTGCTCGGCAAGCTCTTCCGGCTTTCGGAAACCACGCCGCGCCGCTTTCCGGGCGCGCCGCCGGGCCGGCCCTTGCACTGGAACCTGGTCCCGGACACGCTGAACAAGCTCGCCGCCCAGCTCAAACGCTGGAAGTACCGCCCGGCGATCAGCGTCGTCGTGCCCGTGCACGACACCAAACGCGAATGGCTTGACGCGCTGGTCGAGTCGATCCAGTCCCAGTTCTACCCGCACTGGCAGCTCGTGCTGGTCGACGACGCATCCACAAAACCGGAAACGCGCGAAGCGCTGGATGCCGCCGAGACCGAAGATCGCATCCGGGTCGTTCGCCGCGAGAAGTCCGGCGGCATCTCGATGGCGACCAACGCCGGCATCGGTGCGGCCGAAGGCGACTACATCGCCTTCGTCGACCACGACGATCTTCTGGAACCCGACGCGCTGCTGCAGGTCGCGCGCGCGATCGAGGCCACCGGCGCCGATATCGTCTACACCGACGAGGACAAGATCGACGAGGCCGGCGAGGAAAGATACGACCCGCACTACAAGCCGGCCTGGTCGCCGGACCTGCTGCTGTCGCAGAACTACGTCTCGCACCTGTGCGTGATCCGGCGCGAGCTGATCGGCAAGGTCGGCGGCCTGAATTCGGAATTCGACGGCTCGCAGGACCACGATCTTCTGCTGCGTTGCTCCGAGGGGGCCAGCGAAATCGTCCACGTGCCGCTGGCGCTGTACCACTGGCGCGCGGTCGAAGGCTCGACGGCGCGCGAGTTCGGCGAGAAATCGTATCCGTGGGAGGCCGGGCGCCGCGCGGTCGAGAAGGCGCTGGCGCGGCGCGAGATCGCCGGAGCGGTCGAGCTCGGTGATCGCCCGGGCACCTACCGCGTCAATCGTGAAGTGATCGGGTCCCCGAAGGTCAGCATCCTGATCCCGTTTCGCGACCAGCCGAAGCTGCTCGAGCAGTGCATCCGGTCGATCCTGGACAAGACCGAATACGAGCACTACGAGATCGTTGGCCTGGACAACCAGAGCACGTACAGCGAGACCCGCGAGCTGATGCGCAAGCTGGCCGAACTGGACGCGCGCGTCCGCTTCGAGGCCTTCGACGAGCCGTTCAACTTCTCGGCGATCAACAATTTCGGCGCAACGCTGGCCGAAGGCGACCACCTGCTGCTGCTCAACAACGACACCGAAGTGATCTCGCCGCAATGGCTGGGCGCGATGCTCGCGCACTCGCAGCGCGACGAGGTCGGCGCCGTCGGCGCCAAGCTGCTGTACCCGGACAACCGCATCCAGCACGCCGGCGCGATCCTCGGCATCGGCGGCGTGGCCGGCCATTCGCACAAGTATCTGGCCAACGAGTCCAACGGCTACTTCTCGCGCCCGCACCTGACCCAGAACGTCAGTGCCGTCACCGGCGCCTGCCTGATGGTGAAAAAGGCGTTGTACCAGGAACTGAAGGGCCTCGAGGAGCGCTATCTCGCGGTCGCGTTCAACGACATCGACTTCTGCATCCGGCTGCGCGACAAGGGCCTGCTCAACATCTACGAACCGGCCGCGGTGCT
>JAVVDX010000121.1:0-2685 GCA_032251475.1 Wenzhouxiangellaceae bacterium
CAGCCTTCGCGCCGGCTTCGCCGCCGCAGGCGACGAAGTCCTCGAAGGCGGTGACTTCGGCGCGGATGAAGCCTCGCTGGAAGTCGGTGTGGATGCGGCCGGCGGCTTCGGGGGCGGTGGCGCCGCGCCTTACGGTCCAGGCGCGCACTTCCTTCGGACCGGCAGTGAAGAAGGTCAGAAGTTCGAGCAGTTCGTAGCCGGCGCGGATCAGCCGGTTCAGGCCCGGTTCGGTCTCGCCCATCTCGGCCAGGAACTCAGCCTGTTCTTCGGGCTCGAGCCGGGTCAGTTCGGCTTCCATCGCGGCCGAGACGACGACCAGCGCGGAACCGGTTGCTTCGGCGTGAGTGCGGACCTGCTCGACGAGCGGGTTTTCGGCGTCCATCGCCTCGTCGACGTTGGCGACATAGAGCACCGGCTTGGCGGTGATGAAATGCCACTCGCGCAGCGCCTTGCGCTCGTCGTCGGAAAGCACCAGGCCGCGGACCGGGTGGCCTTCGCCGAGATGGGCGACGACGCGCTCGAGCAGCGCGGCAAGTTTCTTGGCGTCCTTGTCGCCGGACCTGGTCTGTTTCGCCACCCGGTCCAGCGCCTTTTCGGCCGTTTCCAGATCGGCCAGCGTCAGTTCGGTCTCGATGATCTCGATGTCGGACAGCGGGTCGACCTTGCCGGCGACGTGCGTGACGTCGTCGTCGACGAAGCAGCGCACGATGTGCGCGATCGCGTCGGTCTCGCGGATATGGGCGAGGAACTTGTTGCCCAGACCCTCGCCCTTCGACGCGCCGGCGACCAGTCCGGCGATGTCGACGAACTGCATCGTGGTCGGCACAACCTTCTCGGGCCTGACGATCGCGGCCAGTTGATCGAGACGCGGATCGGGCACCGGCACGATGCCGACGTTCGGGTCGATCGTGCAGAACGGGTAGTTCTCGGCCGCGATCCCGGCCCTGGTCAGGCAGTTGAACAGCGTCGACTTGCCGACGTTCGGCAGGCCGACGATCCCGCAGCGGAACCCCATTATTGCTCGCCCTTCGCGTGCAGCACCTTCATCGCCTCGCCCTCGCGGCCGGCGAGAAAGTCCGGCATGGTGTCCAGCGCGCGGTCGATGGCCCCGACGATCGCGGCCTCGTCGTCGGCGCCGGCACGGCTGAGCACCCACGGTGTGACGGCCGCGGCGATGCCCGGGTGGCCGATGCCGATGCGCAGCCGCCAGAACTCCGGTGTGCCGAGGTGGCTGAAGATGCTCCTGAGACCGTTGTGGCCGCCGTGGCCGCCGCCCTTCTTGAACCGGGCCGTGCCGGGCGGCAGGTCCAGTTCGTCGTAGACGACAAGCACCCGCGCCGGGTCGATACGGTAGAAGTCACACGCCGCCCGGAGCGAGCGGCCGGACTCGTTCATGAACGTCTCGGGCGCCAGCAGGACGGCGCTGACACCGTCAATACGCGCGCGCACGGCCCGCCCCTGCATCTTCTTCTCGGTCTTCAGCGCCACGCGGTGGCGCTCGGCAAGCCGGTCAATAAACCAGAACCCGGCGTTGTGCCGGGTTCTTTCGTACTTCGACCCCGGGTTGCCAAGGCCGGCGATCAGCCAGAGATCGTCCATGTGCGAGCTGAAGCGCGAGTTACCTGGACTTCTTCTGCTTGTCCTCGTCCCCGTCGGAGGCCGATTCCTCGCCTTCGCCCTTTTCGCCCTTTTCGCCCTTTTCGCCTTCTTCGCCCTCGGCTTCCTCGCCCTCGACTTCCTCGCCCTCGAGCTCTTCCTCGGCAAGCTCCGGTTCGGCGCCCTCGGCCAGCGCGGCGTCGGCCTCGGCGGCCAGTTCGCCCGTGCCCTGGCCTTCGCGAATGTAGATCGCGCTGACCAGCGCGGCGTCGTAGTCGTCGCCGTATTCGAGGGCCGGAACTTTCACGCCTTCGGGCAACCGAATTTCGCTGAGCATGACCCGCTCGCCCGGTTCGAGATTGGCCAGGTCGACCTCGATGTATTCCGGCAGGTCCTTCGGCAGCGCCGAGATCTCGATCTCGGTCATCAGGTGCTGGACGACCACGCCGGCCATCTTGCCGGCCGGGCTGACTTCCTCGTTACTGAAGTGCAGCGGCACTTCGATGCGCAGTTCGTGCTTGTCGCTGATGCGCTGAAAATCGACGTGCAGGATGGTCGGCTTGTACGGGTGGCGCTGCAGATCGCGCAGCACGACCTTCTGGGTGCGGCCGTCGGCCACCTTCAGTTCGAGGATCGAGGCGTGGAAGCCTTCCTCGTCGGCGGCGTTCATGATGAAGTCCTGTTCGAGCACGATGTTGGTCGGCTCGCGGCTTTCGCCGTAGACAATGGCCGGCACCTTCTTCTGGCGGCGCAGGCGGCGGCTCGCACCTTTCCCCACGTCCGTGCGCAGTTCGGCCGGCACTTCGTAAGTCTTGCTCATGGCTGAAGTTCCCGATTCGTGAATGAAAAATCCGGCTGCCCGCGACCAGGCAACCGGGGTAGCCCGATATTATAGCGCGCCGACCCATAGCCGCGGGCGCCGAGAGACAGACTGAATGCGCCAGGATTGACGACGGTGTTCGTCAATGCGGGAATTGGATTTTTTCCCACTGCCCGGGCTTTGACCCGGGGCCCAGCGGTTTTTTTCATGGTCCGGGGAAAGACCCTGGATCCCGGCTCGGAGGCCGGGAAATCGGAAAACCGGACACG
>JAVVDX010000121.1:2785-7013 GCA_032251475.1 Wenzhouxiangellaceae bacterium
CGGCTCGGAGGCCGGGAAATCGGAAAACCGGACACGACTCGGCGGCTCGGAGGCCGGGAAATCGGAAAACCGGACACGACTCGGCGGCTCGGAGTCCGGGGCGGGCCGGCGCCCGCTCAGCGGCTTTTCAGGGGTTTCTCAGTCGTCCCAGTCCGGCTGCAGACTCTCCGGCGTACAGATCCGCTCGCCGCGCTCGAGCGAATCGATGCGCGCGATCTCGTCGCTCGCCAACTCGAAGTCGAACAGGTCCAGATTGGCTCTGGCGTGGTCCTCGCTGGAAGTCGCCGGAATCGCCGCGACGGCGGGCTGGGTGACCAGCCATTTCAGCGCGACCTGGGCCGCGCTCTTGCCGTGGGCGCGGCCGATTTCGGCCAGCACCGGTTCGTCGATCGCGCGCCCCTTGGCCAGCGGCATGTACGCCGTCAGCGCCAGGCCCGTCCGGCGCATGGCTTCGCGCAATCGGACCTGGCCGAGATAGACGTGGTATTCGACCTGGTTGGTCGCGATCTCGCCGTCGCCGACGATGCCGGCCGCCTGTTCGAGATGGGCAATCGTGAAATTCGATACGCCGATGTGACGGCAGCGCCCGTCCTCGCGCTCGCGCAGCAAGGCCTCCAGCGTCGGCCCCATGCCGGCGCCGCCGGCCCGGTCGAAACGGGGCCAGTGCAGCAGCAGCAGGTCGGTGTAGTCGGTCCGCAGCCGGTCCAGGCTTTCGCGCACCGAGGCCCGAAGTTCGTCCGGCTCGAACCGGTCGACCCAGACCTTGGTGGTGATGAACACCTCGCCGCGCGCGATGCCCGAGCCCTCGACCGCGGCGCCGACATCCTGCTCGTTGTCGTAGGCCTGGGCCGTGTCGATGTGCCGGTAGCCCATCTCGAGCACCTGCGGCACCATGCGCCGGACCGTGGCGCCGTCGAGTTCGAAGGTGCCGAAGCCGAGTGCCGGCATCGCCAGGGACGGGTGATCGATCAGGGGCGCGCGCTGCATCTCGAATCTCCTCGCGTCGTTTCCGCAAAAATGGAAATGCCCACAACGGGGCGGGCATTCCATCGTAACGCCGGCAATCCGCCACCGGGCAGGCGAAGAACGTCAGGGCGACGAGAAGGTCTGCACCTGAACGGAACTCGACGACGCATCGTCCTCGCCGATGTCCAGCGGCAGGTAGGCATTGACCAGCCACAGGAAAAGCTGGTTGGTATAGAACGGGCTGGTCACGATGCCGCTGCGCCCGCCGGGGATGATCTCGTCGACCACCGGACGGTCCGGGGTCATCAGCGCGACGGTCCGGCGCGACGGGCCGGTCGCGGACGAGAACATGAACTCGTTGACGCTGTCGGCGCGCGCGTTGTGGCTCGAGGCGTCGACGACGTCGAAACCGCCGGATCGCGCGATGCCGGGCAGTTCCTCGGACAGATCGTTCAACCCGAAACCGCGCGGCACGTTGAACGGCTTCTGGCCCAGCGGATGCTCGAACACGATCCGATGCAGCCGGCCCCAGCGATAGTCGTCCTGGTCGGTGGAATTGGCGAACGCCGGTGCGAATTCGTCGCTGGCCAGCAGGTCCAGCGCGCCCTGCAGGCTCGCCAGCAGCACGAAGTCACGCCGGTCGGCGGCGCTGGTCGGCGCGGGCAGGCTCTCGATCTCGGGTACGTTGAAGAACGGCACGCCCGAGGCGCCGACGCCCTGGTTCTGCTCGAAGCTCGTCAACAGGTGCATGAACGCGCGGTTGGCCTCGCGACCGCTGGGCAGGTTGTCGGCCAGGCCGATCGCGCTCAGCGTCGCGTCGATCGTGTTCCGGATCGCCTGGCCGCGGAACACCGAATAGATCGTCGCGGCAACGCTGTTGGCGATTTCCGCCTCGTCCGGCGCGGCCAGCGCCAGCGGGTTGTCGCCCGGGTCGAAACCTTCCTGTATGCCGGTCGGGGTCGAGAAGTCCCAGGCCGCGAGACGGCCCATGGCTTCCTGGATGCGCGGGTCGGCCGCGAACTGGGCGATGCCCGGCCAGGCGTCCTCGGCGGTCGCGTTCTCGAACGCCTCGAGCACGAACGGGACGACGATCTCGGCGTCGAGCAACTGGTTGTTGGCCTGCAGTACCTTCATGTCGTTGACCGAGATCGGATCGCCGCTGGCGATCATGTCCTGGATCGCGCGGTCGATCCGGCCCATGCGTAGCGAGACGTAGCGCGGCGCCAGGTAGTAGATGCCCTGCCCGCCCGGGCGGAGCTGGTTCAGCGCGTTGTTGTCCAGTGTCACGCCGACCGGGTCATTGTTGCCGTTGGCGATGTAGCCCTGCTCCGGGTTGACCGTCTGCGGCATTTCGTCGAGCGGCAGCGCGGCGAAATCGATGCCCCGCGTGACCGGCTCCCCTTCGCGCGGCAGCCATTCGTTGTTGCGCGCGCCGGTGCCGTCGCGCAGCAGGAACGGCGGCGCGCCGTCGACCGTGTTGTTCTGCAGGTCTTCCCTGAGCGGAACCGTGCCGGTCGAGAAATAGGCGATATTGCCGTCGACGTCGGCGTAGCCGAAGTTCTGGCCGCCGACGGTAAAATTCTTCAGCGCTGCCTTGAATTCGGCCAGGTTCGTCGCACGCGCCAAGTCCCGGAGGGTCGAAAGCTCGAACGTCGGGCCCCAGCCGGTGTACTGAATCGAGATCCCGGTCGTCGCACTCGGCTGGGCGACGATCGGGCCGTTGTTGCGCCGCGGCACGACGAACGTGATGCCACCTGCGTCGAAGCCGACGTCGGCCCGGACAACGTTGTCGGACTCGCCGTCGCCGATGGCGTTGACGAAATAGCTCTGGAAGACCAACTGCAGCCGCTCGGCCTTGCCGTCGTACAGCGTGTGCGTCGGCAGGCCGAAATTGTTGACCAGGAACTCCTCCTGGTAGTAGTCGGTGACGTCGCTCGGGTTGGTCGTCTCGCCCCAGCAGATGTGCAGGTTGCAACCCAGGATGTGCATCGGGGTGCCGGCGAACGAAACGCCGCTGACCGCGACCCCTTCTTCACGGATGACGAGATTCTCCTTGGTGAAGATGGCGGGCATGTCCAGACCCAGGTGGGGGTCGTTAGCCAGGATCGGGTAGCCGCTCTCGGTGTGCTCGCCGGAGATGATGAACCAGTTGCTGCCGGCCGGGTCCTGGTCGTCGGCGATCGAGTCGCCGAGCAGCGGGATCTCGCGCAGCGCCTGGACGTGCTTGCGCAAGCTGTCGGCGACGGCCGGGTCGATCGACGACAGGTCGAACGACGTGCTCGCAGCCGCGGTCTTTCCGACCGCCGCGCGGCCCGACTGCGCGGACTGGACCGTGCCCGATTCCGCCTGGCCGGGCACCTGGATGATGCCGCGGTCCTCGAACCAGGTCGGAATCGAGACCCGGTCGTCCTCGGGAGCGACCCGGAAGATGTCCTCGAAGAACAGCGCGGTGCCGTCGAACCCGACCACGTCGCCGGTGCCCTGGTAGGTCAGCAGATCCACGGTCAGATCGGCCGCGGCGGTGTCGAACGACAGCTGGAACGCGAGCAGTTTGACAATCGCCAGCGTATCGACCGGCGTCCACCGCTCGGCCGCGGTCAGTTCCAGCGCGCCGTATTCGGGCGGCAGCGAGTTGTTGCGCAACCAGGCATTGACGCCGTCGGCGTAGGCCTTGACCCAGCCCTTCTCCTCGGGCGTGAGTCGCACCCAGCTCGCGAACGCGGCGCGGCGAAGCCCCAGCGTGCGCAACTGGACATCGTTGCCGATCGCGCCCTCGCCGAGCAGCTCTCCAAGCGTGCCCGACGCGACCCGGCGCAGGAAATCCATCTGGAAGAAACGATCGCGCGCGTGCAGGTAAGCCATTACGAACGTGACGTCACGCTCGGTCTCGCCGGCGATCGTCGGAATGCCGTCGGCATCGGTGTAGACCGTGACGTCGCTGGACAGCCCGGGCACCGTGATGTTCTGGGCCGCACCCGGCACCGGCAGAATCGTCAGAATCGAAAGGACAAGCGCCGTCAGAGAGCCGGCGGCGAAGGACGAGATTGGTTTCATGTTTCTACCCCATTTTGTTGGACCCTTGGGCACATCCGGCCCGGGGGCCGATTATTGCACAGGCCGCCGGCAGCGACTACAGGCGCGTGCGTACTTCCATCAGCTCCGGGAAGAAACGCAGCGCCAGGGCTTTTTCGAGGAACGACACGCCGCTGGAACCGCCGGTGCCGGTCTTGTGGCCGATGATGCGCTCGACCGATTTCAGGTG
>JAVVDX010000122.1:0-7002 GCA_032251475.1 Wenzhouxiangellaceae bacterium
GTGCCGGGTTCTTCGGGCCGACCGGTTTCGCGCCGGGCGACGGCAGTGCGACCGACCCGACCGACGACAACAATGTCAGCAAGACCGCAGCAGTTTGCTCGTCCTGCCACGATTCCGAGGTCGCGCAGACCCACATGTCGATGCGTGTCGATGACCCGATCTCGTTCGGTAACGCGTTCATGAACAACCCGAATCCGATCGGCGATCCGGACACCCAGGCGCTGATCGACATGGGTTCGCAGGAAAACTGCACATTCTGTCACGCTCCCAACGGCTTCGTGCCGATCTCCGAGGCACATGGCCTCGAGTGACGAGCTGACCAGGGGTCGGCCGGAGACGGCCGACCCGCCCTGCTAGAATCCTGGCCTGTCGGCTTGGGCCGGCAGGCCAGGTCATTTGGACCGACCACAATATCTTCATACCGGGAGTCCTACGTTGGTTACGATCCGAGCGATTGCCGATCTGCGGTTCATGCGCCTGATGCTCTGGACCGGGTTGCTGGGGAGCACGCTGCTCGCATCGAACGCGCTATTGGCGCAGGACGAAGAAGCCGAGGAGCCCCCCGAATACTCGCGCGGCGGCGCCGATACCTGCCTGCGCTGTCACGGCGACGAGGAAAGCGCGCACATTCTGGAAATTTTCGAAGGTCCGCACGGGGTCATGGCTGATCAGCGCACGCCGTTCGGCGGCACCCAGTGCGAGGCGTGCCACGGACCGGGCGACGAACACGCCGGCCGGGTCGGATTCGGTCAGGAGCGGCCCCCGATCCCGGCGTTCGGCGCAAATTCGCGGGCCACCGAGACCGAGGAGAACGAAATCTGCCTGTCCTGCCATCGCGGCACCGGCACCACGCACCGGTTCTGGGAAGGCGGCACGCACGAGCGCCAGGATGTCGGCTGCACCGACTGCCACAGCGCGCACGTGCGCAAGGATCCGGTCACCGTGGCGTCGACCCAGCCCGAAGTTTGCTTCGAGTGCCATGTCCAGCAGCGCGCCGAAGTCCACCGCGCCTACGCGCACCCGATCCGGTTCGGGGAAATGGGCTGTACCTCGTGCCACGAACCGCACGGTTCGCCGTCGGAGGCAATGCTGGCAAACATGAACGTCAACCAGAATTGCTACGAGTGCCACGCCGAACAGCGCGGCCCGTACCTGTGGGAGCACGCCCCCGTGACCGAGGACTGCACGCTTTGTCACAACGCGCACGGTTCGAACAATCCAGCGCTGCTGACCCGGCGCGCCCCGCTGCTGTGCCAGCAGTGCCACTCCCGGCTGGGACACCCCGGTGTCGGGTTGACCGGCAACGACCTGCCGTCGGGCAACGCCTCGGCGTTCCTGCTGTCGGGCAGCTGCACCAGCTGCCATTCCCAGGTGCACGGATCGAACCATCCGTCCGGCGCCACCCTGAACCGCTAGAGGGAACGGAGAGTCCATCATGCGACGCAGACATCACTCGGGTCGATTCGAACTTCGCGCACTGGCCGCCGCCGTCCTGCTTGCGCTCGGCGCCCAGGCATGGGCCCAGGAAGAACAGAATGCCGAGGCTGATCAAGAGGCCGGGCAGGAGGCCGAGGCACGAGATCCCGGCACGCCCGACACCAGCCGCTGGCGCTGCCGGAATTGTGTATTTCCATACGGGGTGACCGGGGACATCCTGTTCGGCGCCGGCTACGTCTCCGACGACTTCTTCGAATTCGGGAACTTCCGGGGGCTCGAAGAGCAGGGTGCATTCGGCGCGTTCGGCGTCGACCTGCTGTACCGCAACGAGAACGCAGATTACGTCGAGATCTACGGCGAGAAGCTCGGCATCGACAGCCGCACGCTGTCGATCGAGGGCGGACGCCAGGGCCTGTACAAGGCCTGGCTGGAATACGATGAAATCCCGTACTTCCGGGCCGACGACACGCGCACCGTGTTCCTCGGCGCCGGCAGCGACAACCAGACGCTGCCGGCCGACTGGATCCGGTCCGATACCACGTTCACGATGCCGGCGCTGGAGGCGAGTCTTCGCGGTGTCGACATCAGGCATGATCGCGAGACGCTGCGCCTCGGCATCGCGTTCAACCGGCCCGATCCGTGGCATTACAGCTTCGACGTGCAGCGCACGGTCAAGGACGGCAACCGGATCAAGGGCGCGAGCTTCATCTTCCGCGCCGCCGAGCTCGCCGCGCCGGTCGACTACGAGACCACGCGTTTCGACGCCCGGATCGGGTTCATTCAGGATCGCTGGGAGCTCGAGGCCGGCTACAACCTGTCGATCTTCGACAACCGCAACCGCTCGGTGCGCTGGGAAAACCCGTTCCTGGGCATCTTCGGCGCCGAGCTCGGCGAGCTGGCCGAGGCGCCCGACAACACCTTCCACCAGGTCCGCCTGTCGGGCTCGTGGCGCCAGTCGAGGTGGCTCAGCGTCGCCGGCCAGGTCGCCGTCGGGCGCATGGAGCAGGACGAGCGCCTTTTGCAGCCTTCGCTCAACCCGCGTTTCGCCGACGTCGGCCTGCCGGTCGACAGTTTCGACGGCGAAGTCGATACCCGGATCGCGAACCTTCGCATCACAAGCAACCTGACCGACCGGCTTCGCGCCAAGCTCCAGTTCGACTACGACGAGCGCGACAACGACAGCGACCGCGCGAGTTTCGCCCAGGTCGTGTCGGACACTTTCCTGACCGGCGAGCGCGTCAACGAGCCGTTCAGCCACGAGCGCAAGGGCGTCGAGGGAACGCTGGACTACCGGTTGTTCTCGTTCCTGCGGCTCTCGGCCGGAGCCGAATTCGAGGAAATGGAGCGCAGCCTGCAGGAGTCGGGCGACACGGATACGGCGAAATACACGGCAGAGGCCCGGGCGACGCCGCTCAGCCGCCTGAATCTTTCGGTCAGGGCCAGCCGCGAGGACCGCGAAGACGATATCGACCCGGCGCTGCTGGGCCCGCAGGAAAATCCCGACCTGCGCCGGTTCCACTTCGCCGAAATGGAGCGCGATTCGCTGCGCGCCACGGCCGATTATGCAATTCTCGACAACCTGTTCGCCGGCGTTTTCTTCGAAGTCGCCGACGAGGCCTTCGAGGACACCGAGATCGGCCTCAGCGACGGCTACGCGGAAAGCTACGGCCTGGACTTGTCGGCCAGTTTTTCGCGCGCCGTATCGGCCCACGCGTTCATCGCGTTCGAAAACCTCGAGGGGAGCATTCTCGGCGCGGACTTCATCGACGGTGCGCCGTGGAAGGCCGAGCAGGACGACGATTTCACGACAATCGGTTTCGGAGTCAACTTCAACGAACTGCCCGGCAAATGGGTGCGCGCCTCGCTGGACGCAACCTATGCCAAGGCGGACGGCCAGATCCGGATCGACAAGGAAGGCGAAACCGCACCGCCGTTTCCCGAGCTCAAGACGCGCCGCTTCACGCTGGACGCCGCCATCGAGCGCATGCTGCTCGACAACTGGAACCTGCGGATCGGTTATCTGATCGGCCACCTGACCGAGGACGACTTCTTCCGCGACGGCGTCTTCGCCGATACGGTGCCGACGTTGCTGAGCCTGGGCGAAGGGACGCCCGGCGACACGGTGCATGTGGTCAGCGCGATGCTGCGCTACACCTTCCGGTGAATCGTCCAAGTTAAGCAATGGTTCAGCTAACTGGCGGTACAATGATCTCGTGATTCCACAACCTTCATGACAGGAGGTCCCCCCATGAAAGGAGGTCCCATGAAAACCAGCAAGCTTTCCGCGTCCGCCGTGCTCGGTCTGGGCATGTTGCTCGGCGCCGGCATGGCCGCGGCCCAGGTTCCGGATTCCGCCAGCGACTGCGTGGCATGCCACAACGAAAACGGCGTCAGCGACGATCCGGCCGTGCCGATCATCGCCGGCAACGCCGCGTTCTTCATCGAAAATCAGCTGGCGATGTTCGCGCAGGAGGCGCGTCCGTGCGAGGCTGACTACTTCGCCTCCAAGGACGACGTCAGCGCAGAAAGCCACTGCACCATCGTCGCCGACCTTTCCGAGGACGACTACGCCGATATCGCGGCCTACTTCGAGGAACTGCCGTTCGTACCCGCCGATCAGGAATTCGACGCCGACCTGGCCAGCCAGGGCGAGTCGATTCACACCAAGAGCTGCGACCGCTGCCATACCGAGGCCGGCAGCCTCGCGTTCGACGAAGCCGGCATTCTGGCCGGTCAGTGGAAGGAGTATCTGACCGAGCAGATCGGCTATTACAAGACCGGCAAGCGCTGGCAGCCCGAAAAGATGGCGCCGGAAATCGAAGAATTGTCCGATGCCGATGTCGAGGCGCTGGTCAATTTCTACGCCCGCGAGGGCAGCCGGTTCGAATAGCCGGTCTCCGGCACCCGGAGATCCGGCAGAAACCCCGACGGCCCGCGCCCCGCGCGGGCCGTTGCATTCGGCCCGCCGCTGCCGGAATTGTCGTGGATCAAACCCCGGCCGGCGCGACGTTCTGTAGAATCCTGTTTACTTAAAGAGCCGGGAGCAGTAATGCTGGAGCCTCGCAGAGAGAACGCATCGCCGCCAGAATCGCCAATCTGCTCCGCTGAAATCGCCGAATCCCCCCGGAACCTTCCCGACTACCTGACGGGTCATTACCGCCTGGCCTACCTTTGGCGTCCGGGCGTGTGGTTTTTCGACCACATGCCGGTCATCAACTGCATCGTGTTCGGGCAGTACCGCAACATGGTCGATGCGACGCTGGAACATTTCGGCCCCGGTCGCGAGCCCGGCGAGACGCTTCTGATCGCATCAGCCTACGGCAATCTCGTACCGAGGCTGGCCGAGCGGCTGGGCGACAACCCGCTGACCGTGCTCGACGTGGCGCCGATCCAGGTTCAGCGCGCCGACCGCAAGCTGCGCGAGGCCGGGCTGCGCGAGCGCGTCGATCTTCGCCATATGGACGCCGAGGCGCTGACCTTCGCCGACGACAGTTTCGACTCCGGGCTGATGTTCCTGCTGCTCAACGAAATGCCGCCCGAGGCGCGCCGGCGCGCGCTGGTGCACGCCGCGCGCGTGATCCGCCCCGGCGGGCAGCTTGTCGTGACCGAGTACGGCGAACTCGGCTCGCGTCACGCGCTGCACCGGATTCCGCCGCTGCGCTGGCTGGTCACGCGCGCCGAGCCGTACCTGGACAGTCTGTGGCGCGACGATCTGGCCGCGCTGGTCGACGAATGCGCCGCCGAGGCCGGCAAGACCGCCGAGCTGACCGAGCGCACGCTGATCTTCGACGGCTTCTACCGCGTCAAGCGGTTCCGGATCAACCGCATGGGCCGCACGGGATGAGCGCCAGCAGGCTTCCGGCCCGGCTCGACCTGCTGCAAAGCCTCACCGGCCTGTTCCTGGCGCTGTTCATGTGGCTGCACATGTTCTTCGTGGCCTCGATTCTGGTCGGCAAGGACGCGTTCTGGCACGTCGCCCGCTTCTTCGAGGGCTACCACCTCTTCGGCGAACCCCACCCGTGGCTGGTCAGCCTGATCGTCGCGTTCGTATTCGCCACCTTCATTGCCCATGCCGGTCTGGCGATGCGCAAGTTCCCGGCCGGCTACCGCGAATACAAGACGTTCCGCGAGCACGCCCGGGCCATGCACCACGGCGACACGACGCTGTGGTTCGTCCAGGTCTGGACCGGCTTCGCGATGTTCTTCCTCGGCTCCGTGCACCTGTACACGATGCTGACCCGGCCCGAATCCATTGGCCCGTACGGCTCGGCCGACCGGATCGTCACCGACTGGTTCTGGCCGCTGTACCTGCTGTTGCTGCTGGCCGTCGAACTGCACGGGTCGATCGGGCTGTACCGACTCGCGGTCAAGTGGGGCTGGCTGGAAGGCAGGAATCCCGACGCGACCCGGCGCAACCTCAAGCGCGCCAAATGGGTCGTGACCGCGTTCTTCCTGACGCTGGGGCTGCTGTCGCTGGCCGCCTACATCAAGATCGGCATCGACCACCGCGACCATTACGGCGAGCCCTACGTGCCCGCCGGCCTCGAACAACCGCTGGAGCCGCGCCGATGAAACTGGTCTATACCGACGTGCTCGTCATCGGCGGCGGACTGGCCGGGCTCAGGGCCGCGGTCGGCATCAAGCGGCGCGGGCTGGACACGATCGTGCTCAGCCTGGTGCCGGCCAAGCGTTCGCACTCGGCGGCCGCCCAGGGCGGCATGCAGGCCAGCCTGGCCAATTCGGTGATGGGGCAGGGCGACAACGAGGACGTCCACTTCGAGGACACCGTCAAGGGCTCCGACTGGGGCTGCGACCAGCACGTCGCGCGCATGTTCGTCCATACCGCGCCGAAGGCCGTGCGCGAACTGGCCGGATGGGGCGTGCCGTGGAACCGCGTCCGCTCCGGCGAGCGCGAGGCGGTCGTCAACGCCGAGAAGATCACGATCACCGAATCGCCCGAGGCGCACGGCCTGATCACCGCGCGCGACTTCGGCGGCACGAAGAAGTGGCGCACCTGCTACACGTCCGACGGCACCGGCCACGCGATGCTGTTCGCGCTCGGCGACCAGTCGATCGCCAACGGCATCCCGGTGATGGAGCGGATGGAGGCGCTGGCGCTGATCCACGAAGGCGGGCGCTGCTTCGGCGCGATCGTCCGCGATCTCGTCACCGGGCAGGTCACGGCGTTCGTGGCCAAGGCCACGGTGATCGCCACCGGCGGCTACGGCCGGATCTACAAGGTCTCGACCAACGGCATCATCTGCGAGGGCACCGGCATGGGCATCGCGCTCGAGACCGGCGTGGCCGAGCTCGGCAACATGGAAGCCGTCCAGTTCCATCCCACGGCAATCGTGCCGGCCGGCATCCTGACCACCGAGGGCTGCCGCGGCGACGGCGGCGTGCTTCGGGACGTCGACGGTCACCGCTTCATGCCCGACTACGAGCCGGAAAAGAAGGAGCTTGCCTCGCGCGACGTCGTCTCGCGCCGGATGACCGAGCACATGCGCAACGGCAAGGGCGTCAAGTCGCCCTACGGCGATCACCTGTGGCTGGACATCAGCGTGC
>JAVVDX010000123.1:0-6813 GCA_032251475.1 Wenzhouxiangellaceae bacterium
GTCCGGCCTCGACCCGGTCACCTTCGGTGTCCGCAACCAGTTCCTCGATCCAGCCCTCGGCACGCACGTGGATGTGCTCGAGGCGATCCTCGTCGGGGGTGATAAAGCCGACAGTCTCAATATTGCGGTATAGCGTGCCGCGCTTTGCGGGTGCGGTCTTGACGCCGATATTGTTGACCACGGCGGGGTTGATCCTCAGTGACGGCTGGTCTTTGTCGGCCGCACCTGTCCCGTCGGCGTAGACCGGCACCAGGTCCATGCCCATTGGCGACTTGCCGGGTTTGTCGCTGCGGTAGCTGGGGTCCATTGGTGCGGCCCAGTACAGAATCTCGCGCTCGCCCTTGGCGACCGACTCGCTGTCCCCGGAATCCGTTGTGAGGCTGGCAAGCCACCAGCCTCCGGCGCCGCCGACCAGGGATGCGGCGAGTGCAATGACGATCAAATTCTTGGTCTTGTTCACGAAGGATCTCCTGTCAGCCACGCCAGCCGCGCCCAGACCTTGGCAGCCTCGGTCTCGAGTTCGGCATGCTTGAGCTCGACGTCCAGTTCGGCGAGCTGACTGCGGATAAGCTCGGCAAAGTCGGTCTGATTGTTGGCGTAGGTGGTGATCGTGGCCTCGGCCGTTTCACGGGCCCGATTGCTGACCGCCTGGCGATACAGGGCGATTCTCTCGTTGAGGCGCCGCCAGTTGGCCAGCTCCTGCTCGAGCTGCCGCTTCATGTTCAATAGCAGCGCGTCCCGATCCAGATCACGGGCGCCGCGCTCGCGCACGGCCGCCGCGCGCCGGCGGTCCTGGCGTTTGTCGGTGAAAAGCGGCAGCGACAGCGTGATGCCGATCGTGGCCAAGTCCGGACGGGCCGTGCGAAGGCCGTATCCACCCTCGATCGCGAATTCAGGCTTATAGGCCTGCTCGGTCAGTTTGATGCCGAGTGCAGCAGTCTCGACTCGGGCATCGGTGACGCGGACCTGCGGATGTTCAACCAGGCGATTCTCAAGCGCGGCCAGACCCCGCGGTTCTGAAAACTCCGGGATCGATTCGGGCAGCGGCCGGAACGCCTCGCGCCCGATATACCGGGCCAGTGCCTCGCGTGCGATATCGGCCAGGCGCTGGTGCTCGACCAGCCGGTCGTCGAGCAGGGAAAGCTCCAGTTCGGTGCGCAGCACGTCCTGGGCGTGCATCCGGCCGGTCGCGAAGCGCGCGGTCAGTGAATCGATTTGTTCACCGATCGCCTCGCGGCTGGCCGACAGGATCTCGATCGCACGCGCCTGATAGGCAAGATCCAGCCAGGCCGTTCGCGTGGCCAGCTCGACTTCGCGCAGCGCGGTCTCACGCCGGGCCCGCTCGGCTCTGGCCTCGGCCCGCCGCTGCTGGGCGCGGACTTTCAGCGTTTTTCCGGCCGGGAACTCCTGGCGCAGGCCGACGCGAACCGCCTGCGTCATGCCGTCTTGGTCGAACTCGAACGAATCGGTTGGTACGTTGGCGACCTGGCCGGTGATCTTCGGGTCGGGCAGTTGCGCGTCGGCGACGGCCCGTTCCTCGAGCGCCTCGGCGCGCGCGGTGAAGCGTTCGAATTCGGGATCCTCGGAGCTCAGGGCGGTCTCGACCGCCTCGGCCAGCGTCAGTGGCGGTTTCTGCGCCGAAGCGTCGGCTGCGGCCAGCACCAGCAGCAGCGCCAACAGCAGTGCCGGCGCGGCGGCAATGGAACGGAAATGGTCGTGCTCTTGCATGTTCGTTCTCCGGAAATCGTCAAACGCCCGCCGGGCGCCGACCCGGCAGGGGCATTCATCAATTGGGAGAACGAACTACTCGTTGAATTGCTGGTGGACGAGGTGGGCCCGCGGTCCGGCACGCGCCGGTGGGAGTTCGGCGAAGTGAACCGAAGGCGCGCGCGCTGTGGCCACGTGCGTCTCGGGCGCGGCGGCGGGAAGCGCGAACGACAGGGTCTTGACCTGTTCGGCCAGCCGCAGCGCATCGAGCGAGTCGAGATCGCTGCAGTCGTCCGGCGCGACATCGTGGCAAGGCGGCGGCGGGCAATGCGGGCAGACCATTTCGCCGGCCGCCGGCTCGACCTGCATCGCCATCGCGCACGGCGCGACGACGATCGACAGCCAGATCAGCCCGAACAGCGCGAGGTTGACCCGCGCGAGCTGGCTCGAATGTCGGCGAATGGCGTGCATGGCGCTCATTGGACACATTTTACCCGATCGGGTTCATGAGCAAAATTGATGCACGTCATGTCCCAGGGTGCGGATCATTTTGGCAGGTCGGTGTTACATCGCCGACGCCTCGATGAACTTCGCAGCTCGGCTTGGGGCCACGGTCGTAAGCCGATGAATCGTGTGAATTGCCGGTCTTCATGTCGGATTACGCTTCGCTAATCCGACCTACGGACCTTCCGGGTCGAAGGCCGTAGTAGCAAACGGCACGGACCATCGTTTTTCAGGCCTTTCCCAGGTCGTCGATCAGTTTGCGGCAAATCCCGATGTAATGGCCCCCGAACAGGTTGGCATGGTTGAGCAGGTGGTAGAGCTGGTAGTAGCGGCGGCGTTCCTCCCAGCCGGCCTCCAGCGGCCAGGCGCCGCGGTAGGTGTCGAAGAATGCCTGCGAGAATCCGCCGAACAGGTCGGCCATGGCCAGGTCGCACTCGCGGTCGCCGTAATGCACGGCCGGGTCGAACACCAGCGGCGTGCCATCGGCGAGCATTGCCGTGTTGCCGTTCCAGAGGTCGCCGTGCAACAGCGACGGTTCCGGCCGGTAGCCCTCGACCTGCCGGCGCCAGGCGTTCTCGAGGCGTTCGCGGGTGCGCGCGCCGAAACCGCCGGTGCGGCGGTGCAGTCGGTCGAGCTGGAACGCCAGCCGGTGGTGAAAAAAGAAGTCGCTCCAGTCGCGCGTCGGGGTGTTGCGCTGCGGGGTCGAACCGATGTAGTTGTCGCGGCTCAGGCCGAAGCGTTCGCCGACGCGTCGGTGTTGCTCGCACAACTGGTGGCCGAGTCGGGCGAAACACGCCTCGTCGGGCCGCCGCATGTCGCACCACTCGAACGCCAGCCACGCGACCTCGTCGAGGTGGCCCCAGGCGATCACGGCCGGTGTCCTGATGCAGCCGGCCGCGGCCAGCCGGGCCAGCCCGTCGCGTTCGGCATCGAGGATGGCCTCGGATTCGCCGGGCAGGCCCTTGATGAACAGGCGCTTCGTCGCGTCGCTCAGGCGCCAGGCACTGGCGATCGAACCGCCGGCCACGGCGCGCGCCTCGGCCTGGTCGGGATCCAGGCCGGTCTGGGCGGCGACGTGTTGAACGAAGTTCGGGTCCATGCGCTGATTTTCGGCCAGCAACGAGGGTACGGATTTGAGCCGGCGCAATCGGACGGCCGGGCCGGCACGCCCGCTCGTTCCGGTACGGGTTCCCGAGGCGGCCTAACCGGTGACGTAGTGCTCGAGCTGGTCGATCAGCCGCTGCTGGTCGTCGATCACCGCGTCGACCAGGTCGCCGATCGAGACCAGGCCGATCAACTCGCCGTCGTCGACGACCGGCAGGTGACGGATCTTGTTCTGCGTCATCAGCGCCAGCCCGGCATCGGCGGTCGCCCTGCCCTCGATCGTGATCAGCGGCGCCGACATGATCTCCTCGACCCGCGTGTCGCGCGAGCGGCGGCCTTCGAGGATCACCTTGCGCGCGTAATCGCGCTCGGAAAGCATGCCCAGCGGTTTGCCCTCGCGCATGACCAGCAGCGCGCCGATGCCCAGCTCGGCCATGTGCCGGATCGCATCGTAGACCGTGCGGTCGGGGGCCACCCAGTGGATATCGCGGCCCTTGTGTTCGAGAATCTGGTGAATCGTATGCATCGGGACCGGCCTCCCGTCCAGGTCAGGAATTGCCGGCTCAGTATAGGCCAGAATCCCCCGGCGGCGAAAATCCGCATTCGAATTCGGGCCGTTTCGCCGGTTACCGGGAAGACGAGCTTTCCACGATCAGCCGCACCTGCTCCGGCGCCAGCTCGATGGTGCCGTCGGCGGCAAGTTCCTCGAGCGCCGCACGAGCCTCCAGGCGGGCCTGTTCCGGCGCGAGCCGGCGCGCGAGCCCGGTGATCCCGGCCCACCATGCGAGCACGGTTTCGCGGTCGGCCGCGCCGGTCAGCCGGTAGCGGCGCTCATCCGGCACCCAGGTGCCGGAAATGTCGGAAGCGCCGTCCAGAACCAGCTCGTGCAGGTTCAGCGTCAAACCCTTGGCCGCCAACTGCTGCCAGGCGCTGGCAAGACCGACCGCGGCCACCCCGGCCGGCGTGCTGCCCGGCTCGGCTTGCAGCCACGCCGACACCGACCGGACAAACGCCTCGGCGGCGCCCGGGTCAATGTGCTCGATGCCGACGCGAACGCGGCTGGGTGGACGGTCGGACCGGGTCGCATCCAGCGACAGCAGGAGCTCCACCGCTTGATCGGCGGCCGAGCCGGCGCCTTCAACGAGCTCGACTGTCAGCTCCGCCTGCTCGAACGCGAGCCGATTGCCCAGCGCGTCGTGGACCAGCAGCGCAGCCGCCGAGCCCGCCAGCGTCGCCTTGCCGCTTTCGGTCCGAAACCGGACCGACGGGTCGCGGTACTGCCAGGCGACCGGCCCCGGCAGGTCCAGCCGCGGGGCGTCCAGCGACAGCCGCAACTCGCCGCCCAGCGTGATGTGCCCGTCGACGTCGACCGCGGCGGCCGGCTCGTTCATGATCACGCGCCCGTTCACGGACAGCCAGCCCGGCGGCGACATCGGCACGTGCCGGAAATCCAGCTCGGCGCGGTACTCCGGGGCGACCAGGCGCAGCGCGGAACGCATCCAGCCGCGGTCCCAGTCGGCCGCGGCGCCCTCGGGGAGCCGTTTTTCCAGCGCCGCCGCGGCGCGGTCGTTGACCAGCCAGCCGATGCCGGCCGGGACGGCAAGAATCGCGACGACGACGAGCACGGGCACGCCGACCAGTAGGAATTTTTTCATCAAGGCAGCCCTGCTCCGGTTTTGGCCTGGCCGCGACCCATGCTCGGCCCGGGCGCGTCATAATCGGTAATTCGACCCATATTAGTGCGCGATACCGCTTGTCGCTCGATTCCGCAATCTGGCCGGCTGAACAGCGCGACCGGATCCGCCGCCGGCTGGACCGGGGGCTCGCGCAACTCGGTCAGGATCTGGATGACCGGCAGCGCGAGCGGCTGGTCGCCTACCTGGCGGGGCTGGCGCGCTGGAACCGGGCCTACAACCTGACCGCGGTCGACGACCCGATGGAGATGGTCGACCGGCATATCATCGACAGCCTGAGCGTGCGACCGTTCCTTCGCGGCCGGCGCATTCTCGATGCCGGCACCGGCGCCGGCCTGCCCGGCGTGGTGCTCGCGATTGCCGATCCGGGCCGGCATTTCATCCTCGCCGACGGCAACAACAAGAAGATCCGCTTCCTGCGTCACATCCGTCGCAGCCTCGGTCTGGACAACATCGAGCCGGTCCGCGCCCGGGTCGAATCGCTGGAACTCGATCCCCCGCCCGACGAGATCGTCGCCCGTGCGCTGGCGCCGCTGGTGCGGCTGGTCGAGTGGCTGGGACCGTGGCTGGATTCCGGCGCCAGGCTGCTGGCGATGAAGGGCAAGCTCGAGGAATCCGAGCGGACCGCGTTGCCCGGTGCGTACAATGTCGAGCTTGTGCAGCTCGAGTGGCCCGGACAGCGCGGCGCGCGCTGCCTGGCGATCGTTTCCCGCGGAGAACAGGAACCTTGACCAGAACGACGCGCACGCTGGCAATTGCGAACCAGAAGGGCGGGGTCGGCAAGACGACGACGGCGCTGAACCTGGCCGCCGGGCTGGTGCAGATGGACAGGCGCGTACTGCTGGTCGACATCGACCCGCAGGCCAACTGCACGACCGGTGTCGGGGTCGAGGTCGCCGAGGGCCAGCCGACCACGGCCGAGGTGCTGATCGGCGAGGCGACGGTCGACGAGGCGCGCGTTCGCCCGGCGTCGGTGGCGCTGGATCTGTTGCCGGCGACCGGCGACCTGACCGCTGCCGAGGTCGAACTGATGCATCGCGACGACCGCGCCGGCGCGCTCAAGCAGGGGCTGGCGCCGGTGCGCGGGCGCTACGACGACATCATCATCGACTGCCCGCCGGCGCTGAACGTGTTGACGCTCAACGCGCTGACCGCGGCCGACCGGGTCATGATCCCGATGCAGTGCGAGTACTACGCGCTCGAGGGCCTGACCGCGCTGATGGACACGATCGAGCAGATCCAGGCCTCGGTCAACCCGGCGCTCGAGATCGAGGGCCTGGTGCGCACGATGTACGACATCCGCAACAACCTGTCCGGCGCCGTGTCGCGCCAGCTTTCCGAACATTTCGGCGACAAGGTCTACAACACCATCGTGCCGCGCAACGTGCGCGTGGCCGAATCGCCGAGCTACGGCGAGTCGGTGCTGAGCTATGATCCCGAGTCACGAGGTGCGCTGGCCTACCGGGGGCTGGCCGGCGAGTACATCCGACGGATGAGGGCCTGAGACGATGGCGAGCCGCAAGAAGGCGCCGCTGGGCAAGAACCTGAACGCGCTATTGGGCAAGTCGCGCGCCGCGCACGCCGAAGCGTCCGGCAGGCAGGAATCGGAAGACCAGCTGCGCAGGCTGCCGCTCGACCGGATCCGGCCCGGGCGCTACCAGCCGCGTACCGGCATGGACCCGCAACGGCTGGACGAACTGGCCGATTCGATCCGGGCGCAGGGCGTCGTCCAGCCAATCCTCGTGCGCCGGCTGCCGTCCGGAGAAGGCTATGAACTGATCGCCGGCGAGCGCCGCTGGCGCGC
>JAVVDX010000124.1:0-6647 GCA_032251475.1 Wenzhouxiangellaceae bacterium
CAGCGCTGGAAATCCCAGCTCCGCGCCGAGCAGGGCGCGCGCATGGCCTCCCTGCAGGCGCGGATCCGGCCGCATTTTCTGTTCAATACGCTCAACACGATCGCCAGCCTGGTCCGGACGCGGCCCGACGATGCCGAACAGGCCGTGCTGGACCTGTCCGATCTGCTCCGGTCCGGGCTGCGCGACGAGTCGTGGCATACCCTGGCCGACGAGCTGGAGCTGGTGCGGGGTTATCTGCGGATCGAATCGCTGCGGCTCGGGGAACGATTGAGGATCGACTGGCAGCTTTCCGACGCGCTGCCGGTGGACGACGAGTTGCCGGCGCTGCTGATCCAGCCGCTGGTCGAGAATGCGATCATGCACGGGATTGCGCGGCTGCCCGAGGGCGGCGAATTGAAGATCGCCGGGCGGGCGGACCGGGGCGGGAAATGGTCGTTCGTGGTCGAAAATCCGGTCCCCACGGACGACGACCCGAATGGCGGCGACGGGGCGCGGATGGCATTGGACAATATTCGGCAGCGGCTGGAACTGGCGTGGGAGGGACAGGCGCAGCTGATCACGAACCAAGGCGACGGGCGTTTTCGGGCGGAGTTGAGGTTTCCGGGGGGCGCCATGCCGTAGGAGCCGTCTCCAGACGGCGATTCGATCTCGCAGGAAATCGCGGCGTGGACGCCGCTCCTACGCGTCGGGGGTGGCGATTGGATCTCGTACGAAATCGCGGCCTGGAGGCCGCTCCTACGCGCCGTTGGGGGGCGATTCGGCCTCGGGCTGTTCTTCCGGGTACATTTCCAGCGCCGCCGGCGAGGTGGCGAATTGCGGGACGAAGGTGCCCTGGTCCTCGACCGGGATCGCCTCGCTGACCGCCATCCGGTAGCGGGCGAAGATTGCCGGCGCGACGGCGGTTGCGGCGATGAACAGCATCAGCGTTTCCGGCCCGATGCGCTGCATCAGCACCCCGGCGACCACCGGCCCGGCGATCGCGCCGCTGGCCCACAGCAGCTGCAGCGTCGAGGTCACCTCGAGCACGTGTTCGCGGTCGAGGTGGTCGTTGGTATGGGCGGCGGCCAGCGAGTACATGCTGAACGCGAACGCGCCGTAGGCGAATCCGCCGGCCATGACCCAGTGGTTGCCATAGGGCATCAGCAGCGCCGTCAGGCTGGCCCCTGCCGAGGCGAACGCGCACGCCCACGCCAGCACGGTCCGGCGCGGGTAGCGGTCGGAGAGCCGGCCGACCGGCCACAGCATTGCGATGCCGCCGAGGATGGTCAGGCTCATGAACGCGGCGATCCCGGCCTTGTCGAGACCGATCGCTGCGGCGAACACCGGTCCCAGCCCCCAGAACGATCCGGCCCCGAGCCCGGCGAACACGCACGCGATGACGCCCAGCGGCGAGATGGCGTACAGCTTGCGCAAGCCCAACCGGTGCGCCTCGAGCGGCGTCGGTTCGTGCACGTCGGTCATCGCCACCGGCACCAGCCCTAGCGACAGCAGCACCGAGGCCAGCGCGAACAGCTCCAGCCGGGTCGCGTCGCCGACCATCAGCAGCAACTGGCCGGCGCCCAGACCAATCAGCGTCGTGGTCATGTAGGCCGAAAACACGCTGCCGCGATGCTCGTTGTCGGTCTGCTCGTTGAGCCAGCTCTCGATGACGATGTACAGCCCGACGATGCACACGCCCGAGATGACGCGCAGCAGGAACCACGATGCAGCGTGTACGTACAGGCCGTGCAGCAGCGTGGCGACCGACGCGATCGAGGCCAGCGCGGCGAACGTCCGGATGTGGCCGACCCGGCGGATCAGCCGCGGCACCTGGAACGTGCCGATGATGAAACCGCCGAAATAGCCGGCCATGACGATCCCGAGCGCGCTGGTCGAAAGCTGCTCGAACTGCCCGCGCACGCCGAGCAGCGTGCTGAGCAGACCGTTGCCGGCGAGGATGATCGCCACGCCGAGCAGCAGTGTGCATATCGAGAAGATCGCGCGCATATCTCTGGGAGAAGACTCGGAAACAGGTCGGAGGTTCAGCGGTATTATCATGGAGACTTTCGTGACGAGGTGGATGATTTGCGAGGCGAAAATCTGCCCCCACCCTGACCCTCCCCCGCAAGCGGGGGAGGGAAACGTCTTGTGATCTCCCCTAAGCGGGGGAGGGAAACGTCTTGTGATCTCCCCGCAAAAAGGGAAGGAAACTTGTTTTGGTCCCTCCCTCGCTTGCGGGGGAGGGTTAGGGTGGGGGCATCACCCGTGACGAACAGCAGCCGATATGGAATACCGACTCCGCACCCGCATCTTCTCCGGCCCGCTCGGTCCGTGGCTGCGCCTGATGCGCTTCGACCGGCCGATCGGCATCGCACTGCTGCTGTGGCCGACGTGGTGGGGGCTGTTCTTCGCCGGCAACGGCGCGCCCTCGCCGGCCAACTTCGTCGTGTTCACGCTCGGCGTCGTCGTGATGCGCGCGGCCGGCTGCGTGATCAACGATTTCGCCGACCGCGACCTGGATCCGCACGTGGCCCGGACCGAGTCGCGGCCGCTGGCGGCCGGCGAGCTGTCGCCGGCCCAGTCCATTCGGCTGTTCTCCGGGCTGCTTGCGCTCGCATTCGTGCTGGTACTCACGACCAATACGCTGACCGTGCTGCTGGCGTTCTTCGGCGCGCTGCTGGCCGGCACGTACCCGTTCTTCAAGCGCTTCACGCACCTGCCGCAGCTCGCGCTCGGAGTGGCGTTCGCATGGAGCATCCCGATGGCATTCGCCGCCGAGACCGGACGGTTGCCGGAACCCGCCTGGTGGCTGTTCGTGCTCAACATCGTCTGGGTGCTGATCTACGACACCGAGTACGCGATGGCCGACCGGGCCGACGACCTGAAGGTCGGCGTCAAGTCCACCGCCATCCTGTTCGGCCGCTTCGACGTGCCAATCATCGCCGGGCTGATGGGCCTGCTGACGGCCGGTCTGGCGCTGTTCGGCCTGCGTTTCCTGCCGGAGCCGGCCTGGTTTACCGGCGTGGCGGTCGCGTTCCTGTTGCTGCAGCAACAGCTCTGGCGCATCCGCAACCGCGAACCGGAAGCGTGCTTCCGGGCGTTTCTGAGCAACCACTGGGTGGGGACGGTGGTGTTTGCCGGGATGCTCACCGCGCTTTGGATGCGGTAGGTCGGGGCGGCGTCCCCGACGCACTCAATCCCGCCGCAACTCCTCGGAGATCGCGATCGGACTGGGCAGCTTGAGCACGATCCAGTAGGTCGAGGCCACGAAGGTCAGGATCGTCGTCGCCTGGACGATGTACGAGGCCTGGGCCGTCATCAGCCCGCTCTGCAGGCCGACCACGGCAACCAGCAGCGAGAATTCGCTGACCTGGCCCAGCCGGATGCCGAGTTCGCGCGAGACCGGGACACGCTCGCCCTCGCGCCGGAACAGCAGCGAAAACACGAACGGCTTGATCAGCATCATCACCGCGGCCAACGTCAGCGCCGGCCAGAAAACCTGCGGCAGCAGACCCATGTCGAACCCGGCACCGAGCGAGAAGAAGAACACCACCAGGAAGAAATCGCGCAGCGGCTTGAGCATCTCTGCGATGAAGCGTGAAATCGGGCTGGTCGCGATCGAGACGCCGGCGATGAACGCGCCGATTTCGTACGACATTCCGAGCCAGTTCGCGGCCACCGCCGCGGTCATGCACCAGCCCACCGCGATCAGGAAGATGAACTCCTGGAACCGGTCGAACCGCTGGATCAGGCGCATCAGGCCGTAGCGGCACGCATACAGCGAGACAATGAAGAACAGCGGCGCGGTAACCAGCAGCACGATCACCTCGACGATCGGGCTGCCCTTGTCGGCGAGCCCCTGGATGAACAGGATCAGCGCGATCGCGATGATGTCCTGCAGCAGCAGGATCGCAACGATGATCTCGCCGAGGCGCTGATGATGCAGCGACGAGGTCGGGAGCAGCTTCAGGCCCAGGATCGTGCTCGAGAACATCACCGCCGCACCGATCAGCACCGCCTGCAGCACGCCGAGCCCGAACAGCATCCCCACCGCGGCCCCGGCGGCGAAGAACACCAGGCAGCTCACCGCCGTGACAACGATCGCCTCGCGCAGCATGTGCATGAGATCGCGCGGCTCCAGATTCAGGCCCAGCAGGAAAAGCAGGAAGATGATGCCGACCTCGGCCATGCCCTCCATCAGCGCGGCGTCGTCGATCAGCCCGAACCCCCAGGGCCCGAGCAGAATGCCGAGCACGATATAGGCCACCGGCAGCGCCTGGCGCGCGAACAGCGCCACCGACGCGATCACCGCGGCGCCGGCGAAGATCACGAAGACCAGTTCGATGAAGGCATCGGCGTGCATGGGAGCAGTTTAGCGCGGGCCCGGCGAGGCCGTTGATCCCGGCGCCGTTCGCCGTGACAATGGAGCCGGGATCAAACGGCGAGACTGAAATGGTCGTCAAGCTCGATTTCGACAAGCTCCGGGCCTCGCGCCAGGCCTCGTGGCTGGCGCTGGACCTGTTCATGGTGGTGCTGGTCAGCGTCAACCTTGTGTTCATCGTGTTCGACACGCTTTACGCGGCCGCCGACATGCAGGCGCTGCTCGCGAAGGTCGCGCCGGATCTCGACCACTTCTACCGCGAGCGCATTCACGCCCACTTCCTGTTCTACGACCTGATCTTCGTGTCGATCTTCCTGGCCGAGTTCTTTTTCCAGTGGGTCATGGCGGTGCGGCGCGAGCTCTACCCGCGCTGGTATTTCTACCCGTTCGCGCACTGGTACGACCTGCTCGGCTGCATCCCGCTCGGTTCGTTCCGGGCGCTGCGCCTGCTCAGGATTGCGTCGCTGCTGGTGCGGCTGCAGAAAATGGGCGTCATCGACCTGACCGACACGGCGATCTACCGCTTTTTCGCGTTCTACTTCGACGCGTTCATCGAGCAGGTCACCGACCGGGTCATGATCCGCACCCTCGACGACATCCGGCGCGAGGTCGAGCATGAAAGCCCGATCGCGCGCGAGATCATCACCGACGTCGTCGCGCCGCAGCGCGAGGCGCTGGTCCGGCACCTCTCGCGCCGCATCGGCCGGGTCGCCCAGCAAAGCTACGAAAACCACCACGACGCGATCCGGCACTACGCCGATTCGGTGATCCGCGACGCGATCGGCAAGGACCGCAACATCCGCAACCTGGAGCGCGTGCCGCTGATCGGCCGTTCGGTGGTCGAGAACCTGCGAGAGTCGATCAACGATATCGTCCACGAGATTTTCGACCGCACTGTGCGCGACATCAGCACGGCCGAGAACAACCGGCTGGTCGACGAGGCCGTGACCGTGATCATCGACGCCATCCTGGAAGAACATGCGACCGAAGGCGAGCCCGAAGAGCTGGGCGACCTGGGCACCCGCATCACGGTCGAGGCCATCGAGGTCATCAAGGAGCGAATCCGCGTCCAGCACTGGAAGCAGCGGCTGGATGAAACCCCGCCCGCGGCGGCCAGTGAACCCGCGTGACGGCGCGCGAGCACGCCGGGACCGGCTCATCCATGCTTGATCCGCCGGCCTTTGGGCGCCTGGACACCACGCCCATCTTTCGGGAGACCATAAACTGGCCAGAATGACCGATTTATGGTTCCCCGACCAAATGTGATCGACGAGGCATAAATTGGCCGGAGAATGGAGGCATAAACTGTCCTCCGTTTTGGCCCGTCTCAGAAAGTTGCGATCAGCTAATTGCCAGCTCTGAATATCACGTTCAAGCCTTGCGCGTGATTGGCCAGCAATTGTTCCCTGACCTTGTTGAACAGATCAGCCGGCATCAAGCCGTAGCTGTACTGACCGGAAGGGGTTTTCCGAATGTCGGGTCCCGGCCAGACAAACTGATTCATCTCGGTAGTGATGATCCAGCAAGGGGCCTGGTCATCCAGTCCCAGTCGGGCACTGGTTCGCGAGGGCACCTGGACACCGTGCCCATCTTTCGACGGGGTGTGCGTAATGGGGCAAACGCCGACGATATGCTTGTTCGCGTGAACAATCATCACGGCGCAGGGGCGATCCTTTCGCCCCTCGACATGGCCTTCGCGATCTTCGTAGCCCCAGAGATACGCGTACTGAATTACATCACCCGGCCGCACCTGAATGGAGTCGGCCAATCAATCCACCTCGTTATCGAACTCGGCGGCCTCGGCCGGCGGCTCGGCCGCTTGGAGCAGCCTGACCGTCTCTTCGTCAAAGTCGCCCGCCAGAATGACCCGACGATCCCGGGCTTTCAGCCGAGCATACTCGTGCGAGGAGATCAGAACTGCCGCCGACTTCCCGTGGCTGAGAATCTCCACCGGTTCGCGCTGGGCATCGCGAAGCAACTGGCCAAAATTGCGCTGGGCATCAGTTGATTTGACTTGAGACATCAAAAATCTCTGGTGATGTGGAATTTACGCATTTTACACAAAATGTGTAAATTCTGCAAATATCGCTTGCATTAACTGGCAGAAGCCCAAGCGGCAAGAAAGGGGCTGTTGCTGGAGCCGGGTGGCCAGGATATGCTTCCCCGGTGACCATAAACTGGCCAAAACAACCAGTTTTATGGTTCGGCGCCCAGCGAGTCGCGAGTCCCAAAAGATGGTGGGCCCTGCAGGACTTGAACCTGCGACCTACCGATTATGAGTCGGCTG
>JAVVDX010000125.1:0-4419 GCA_032251475.1 Wenzhouxiangellaceae bacterium
TACGCCTGGCGCAAACAGGTCGACGCATGTGCCCCAGTTGGAAAAATAAGCGCGGCTATCGTCAATATCCGAGGCTGCCACCGTGATCATCCCGGGAGCGCCGGCAGGCGATTGGAGACAAGCGTCTTGATTAGCGTTACCTGCAGATGCAACCAAAATGAGCCCCTGGCTGATCATATTGCCAGACGCATTATCAACGGCCGCATTTCTTGGACTTACACGAAGGCTCATATTCACGACTGCCGGTTTAATATGATTCTGTGCGACCCAGTCCATGCCGGCAATAATCGCGTCAAGCGTATTCTCTTCGATACAGTTGAATACCCGAACCGGATACAAGTACACGTCTTTGGCCACGCCGAATGAAGTGCTGCCGATGGTACCGGCGACATGCGTGCCGTGACCGTCGCAGTCATCCCTGCCGGCGCTGTCCGGACCTGCGTCCACTGATTGAGGTCTGCATAGCGGGCAGGGCTCTTCATGCACCGGCGAGACATCGACGCCCGGCCGGAGTCGGTCTCCGAATTCCGGATCCGGGTTGATCCCGGTATCGATTACATAAACATTGACGCCGGTCCCGGGATTGCGATAGATGAACTTGTTATCCAGTGGTGGTTGATGCTGGTCGATCCGGTCCAGTCCCCAGGAAGGGACCGGAGATTGCATGCCGCCGTGACTGTCCAGGGTCGCCGTCTGGTTGACGGTGACGTAATCAATGGCGGGATCGCCGGCCAGTCTTGAAGCCACGGCCTCGCTGGCGCCTCTGACGGAGAACCCGGCAAGCGCATAGGCGTACACGTAGCCGACTCTGCCGCCGTGCTCGGCGACGATCTCCCGGGCCAGGCTGGAAACCACCGGCATGCGACCGGAACCCGGAACCGCTTCAACGTAGTCCTGGACGACGTCGTCGCGCAGTACGACGATAAACTCGCCGGGAATCCGGCTCGGGGCATCGAGCCCTTGAATCGGTGCCTGTTCATTGGGCGATTGTGCGGACGCTGCGGCCGCGATCACCGCAGCCAACAGGATAAAGACGGGCCATGAAGTCGAGAAAAAACGATTGAATTTCATTGTCCCCTGCCTCCAACGAGCGGTCCTGCTGACCATCCCGCGCTGCAGGCCATGTTCCTGTGGCCTTGCCTGGCGGGCCGCAAACCGCTCCCTGAAGTGAAAGATAGAAAACGGCATGAGCGCCTGTCAATAGGGAAAAATTCCCTACGTGTCTCCCGCTGGTCTGGTCGACCGCTTCGCGATCAGCCTTACACAGTTCGATGAACGTTTTTCCGAGCAGCCGCTCGGCTTCGATTCTGTTTGCAGGTTCATTGAATCGCGACCGGGCGCGGCGCGCCGATGGCAAACTGCGAGACTGGATTTGTGCGTGTTCCCCGGGCATGCCACTACCCTCCCAACCGCCTTTCGCTCCCTTTGCCGACAGCCAGTCGACCCGGTATTCCGGAGAATTCTTTCGCCGGGATTGCGGTCCGGCGCTACACTGACAGGCTTTGTTCGCCCTGGATTTTCGATGACCAATCACGACCAGCTCAAGGCGCTGCGCGAGAAGCTCGACCGGGTCGACCGGGAGCTGGTCGAGGCTGCGGCCGAGCGCCAGCGCATCGTCTCCGAGATCGGCCGGCTGAAGCACTCGGCCGATCGGCAGTTGCGCGACTTCCGGCGCGAGCGCGAAGTGCTGGCCGGGGTGCGGGCGCACGCCGAGGGGCAGGGACTGGACCCGGATGTGGCCGAATCGCTGCTGAGCACGCTGATCGAAGCGTCGCTGACCCGGCAGGAAGCCGAGCGCGGCGTGCTGGCCGCGCGCGGCGAAGGCCGCCGGGCGCTGGTGATCGGCGGGGCCGGCCGGATGGGCGGCTGGCTGCTGCGTTTTCTCGACGGTCAGGGGTTCGACACGCTCGCGGCCGACGCGGCGTACCCGGAACAGGGGAGGGCCGATGGCGAACGCCGGTTCGGAGACTGGCGCACGGCGCCGCTCGACGTCGACGTGATCATCGTTGCGACGCCGATCGTGGCCAGCCGGGAGATTCTGGGCGAGCTCGCCGAAATCGGCCCGGCCGGGCTGGTGTTCGACGTCGCCTCGATCAAGACGCCGCTGGCCGGGGCGCTGGCCGGGGCAGCGGCGGCCGGGCTGAAGGTCTGCTCGGTGCACCCGATGTTCGGCCCGGACACCCGGCTGCTGGCCGGGCGTCACGTGCTTCTGATGGACTGCGGCCGGTCCGATGCGGTGGCCGAGGCGCGCGCGCTGTTCGACGACACGATGGCCGCGCTGGTCGAAATCGAGCTGGCCGAGCACGACCGGCTGATGGCCTGGGTGCTGGGCCTGTCGCACGCGCTCAACGTCGCGTTCGCGTCGGTGCTGGCCGAATCGGGCATCGAGGCCGGGCGGCTGGCCGAAATCTCGTCGACGACGTTCCAGCGCCAGCTCGACATCGCTACCGACGTCGGTGCCGAGAACCCGCACCTTTATTTCGAGATCCAGCGGCTGAACCCGCACGAAGCCGATATGCTGGCCGGGCTGCATGCGGTGCTGGGGCGCCTGGCCGACGCGGTTTCGGCCGATGACGAGGATGCCTTCGTGGAGCTGATGCGGCGCGGCGGTGCCTGGAGCCGGGCACATCGTCTGGCGCGGGCCCGCAGCCAGAACCCTGAATCTGAATAACGGTTCCTTATTACGTCCGAAAATCGGCCCTAAAGGAAAGATTGATTGAACCGCGGATGAACGCAGATGAACGCGGATAGAAGTAAATCAAGGCAATTCCAGATAGCAATACACTAAAGTGGATTAATGCAGCGTAATCTGACAATTGGAACCCGGATGATGTCGGCTTACGGCCTTCGGCCTATGCCGACCTACGGACTCAGCCGAAGTTTGGGCGGCTATAGGCAGTCGTGTTTTGATCGAAACTGAAAATAGACGCAAATGAACGCAAACAGGATCCGTTCATCTTGGTTCATTTGCGTTTATTTGCGATTCAAACGGGTTCTCTATCCATCGGAGGCGTACGCCAGCAGGTCGCGGTAGGAATCGGTCTCGATCGCGTTGCGGTCGAGTCCGAGCCGGTCGATGAGATCGTCGGCGATCGCCGTGCCCCCGGCTTCGTCCTGCCCAGGCTGCAGCACCACCTCGAGTTCGACGAAGTCGCCGAGCCCGGCGACGCGGTCGAGGTGAATCCGGGTCTGGCCGCGGAAGTACAGGTCGCGCGTCTTGTCGACCACCGCCAGCGTGCCGAGCGCGTGGGCCAGGGTTTCGGCCAGATCGCCTGGGTTGTCGATCCGCGTCAGCCGGATGTCGGAGGGGCGCGGTTCGGCCCTTCGCGCGCGCCGATAGGCGATCAGCGAGGCGCGATCGTTTTCCTCGCGCAGCTTCAGGTAGGCTGAATCGCCGGCGTTGAAATACGTGTCCTTCTGGTGCAGCGTCTCGGGCGGCCCGTCGGCGACGGCCTCGATAGCCGCGCGCATCGCGGCGGCATCGTCGATACGGATCTTGAATTCGATGTTGTTGATATGCACGGGGTCTTGGTTCGCGGCTATTCAGGTTACGGCGCGACGCATTCAGAGCGGCTTCCGGAAATTGCGTGAATCGTGAATGGTGAATCGTAATTGAAAAGGTCGCGAGGGATGGGCCGTGGCACCATGATTGACGAACCGACGAGCCCTGGTGGGCGGCATGGGCGTTAGCCGGGAAGTCGAATTGGCTGAATCACCGGGCTCGACCCCGGGCCCAGTGGCTTTATCGGGACCGGAGTCGAGACACTGGGTCCCGTCCCGGATCGTGGTCCGGGATGACGTTGCTCGGAGGCCGGGAAGTCGCCAAGATTGGTTCCCCGGGGTCGACCTGGCGGCGATTCCGGGAAGACCGGGCAGGGATTCGGGCGGGTACTCGAACATAACGAGCATATGAGCATGGTTCGGATCGACAAATGGCTGTGGGCGGCGCGATTTTTCAAGACGCGTTCGCTGGCGCAGGCGGCGGTGCGCGGCGGGCACGTCGAGATCAACGGGCACGCTTGCAAACCGGCACGGGCCGTCGCGGTCGGCGATCGGCTGAAAATCGTGCGCGGCGAGACCGTGTTCGAAGTCGAGGTCGCCGGCGTTTCCGAGCGCCGCGGACCGGCGTCCGAGGCCCGAGAGCTCTATACCGAGACGCCCGACAGCATCGAGCGCCGGCAGCGGCTTGCCGAGGAGAGGCGGCTTGTCAATCAGGATTCGCCGCGGCGCCGGCCGGACAAGCGCGAGCGGCGGCGGATCCGGTCGTTCGTTGGAAAGGGCAAGCTGTGACCGAAAAGGGGTTGTCTTTTTCGGCGTTGAAAAGCCACTGGGCCCCGGATCGAGTCCGGGGAGTCGGTAGTAACCACATCCCGCACCTGATGCAGGACCCGGCGTCTTTGGTTTTGATGCTGAAAAGCC
>JAVVDX010000125.1:4519-6641 GCA_032251475.1 Wenzhouxiangellaceae bacterium
CACATCCCGCACCTGATGCAGGACCCGGCGTCTTTGGTTTTGATGCTGAAAAGCCGCCAGGCCCCGGATCGAGTCCGGGGAGTCGGTAGTAACCACATCCCGCACCTGATGCAGGACCCGGCGTCTTTGGTTTTGATGCTGAAAAGCCACTGGGTCCCGGATCGAGTGCGGGCAGTGTGAAAGGAGCAGCGAAGCGTAACCCGACCATTTCGTGGGTGATGGTGTTCGGGCTTGAACGGCGGCGACTGGGCCGAGGCGGCGCCCGACGCTTTCCTATGTCGACGGGTTGAAATGCTCGTCCAGGTAGCGGTGGATTTCGCGTTCCACCGCCGGCTTGAGATAGCTCAGGAAGAAGCCCAGCCGGGCGTGCACGTGCACGCACCCGTCATCGACCTCGATCTCGCCGCTGCAGCCCGGGCGCTCGAAGTGGATCACGTCGCCGTCCCAGCCGTAGTGGATATCGAACTTGTCGGCCAGGTCGCGCGCCAGGTCGTCGGCGACCTGCTGCGCGCCTTCTAGGTCGAAGGCGTGCGATTTGCGGATGTCGATATGACTCATCCGGCGAAGTTTACCGAGTCGCAGGCCGGATTAGGTCGTAGGTCGGATTAGCGAAGCGTAATCCGACAAGAAAATATTTCGAATTCAGACCGTCGGGTTACGGCCTTCGGCCCCGGATCAAGTCCGGGGCAGGCTCTAACCCGACCTACTTGGATTCGGGTTTCCCGGTAACGCACGTCAATGCCCGTCAAAGGCTCGTGCGCGGCGGCACCATCGCGCTGGCCAGAATCAGGCCGGTGGTCAGGGCGACGGCGACCAGGCCGGCGAGCAACGCGGTTTCGATCCCCGAGATCACGTCCTGGCCGACCAGCGCCGACAGGCTTCTCATGCCGATCGAGCCCGGCACCAGCAGGATCAGGCCGGGCAGGTGCATGATCGAACCCGGCCGGGCGGACACGCGTGCGTAGATGTTGCCGGCCAGACCGACCATCAGCGCGCCGGCGAAACCCCCGAGCACCGGCGAGCCGAGCAGGCCGGCGAAATGGCTGGCACCCCATGCCAGCAGGCAGGCCAGCACGATCCAGACCCAATCGCGCCACCAGGCCTGGAACAGCACGACGAAGCCGAGCGCGGCCACCGCCAGGCCGAGCGCCAGCATCCAGTCGGGCAGCGACGAGGCCGGCACCGGCGGAACCGGCCCGACGATCAGTTGCGCCGCCCAGCCGCCCGTCGCGAGCCCAAGCGTCAAAAGCGCGAACACGGCGATGGTCGAGGCCAGCCGCGCCGCGCCGGAGACCTGGTGCCCGGTCGCGAGCTCGCGCGTCGCGGTTGTCAGGTCCATGCCCGGCACCAGCGTGATCATGCCGGCGATGACGGCCGGGATCAGCGCAGTAGCCGGGTGAAACCCGCACCACAGCGTGCCGATGAAGGTGACCAGCGCGCCGCTCAGTGGCTTGAGCAGCCGCGACAGTTCGGCGCGCTGCCACAACAGCAATACGCTGGCACCGGTCACCGCGCCGAGCACGGTTGCCAGCAGGGTCTCGCGCCAGCCGCCGCCGATCAGCGTGCACGCCCCGGCCGAGACCATGACGTAGGCCAGCAGCAGTCGCAGACCCTGGTAACGCGCCGGTCGGCGGTCGATCTCGAGCACCTGCCGGTCGGCCTCGACCGGGTCCAGCGAGCCGTCGGCGAGCCGTTCCATGACTTCGCTCAGCTCGGCCAGTTTGCCGAGGTCGGGACCGGCCGGTTCGACCCGGGCGAGAAAAGTCTGCTGCCGGTCGCCGTCGCCCAGCGTGGCGATCAGTGCCGTGGGCGTCGAAAAGAACTCGGCGGTCAGCCCCAGCCGGTCGGCCATGATCTGCATCGCCGTCTCGAGCCGGTGCGCCGGCGAACCGACCCGCAGCAGCGCACGGCCGAGGTTGAGCACCAGCGTCGCGTACGGGCTGGACCGGTAGGGCTGGGCGTGGGCCGGGTCGGGGATTGCGTTCATGGGCTTGGCGAGGTTTGGCGGCGAGGCTTGATCGGAGGAAAGGGTACCGGGTTTTTGTTGGCTGAACTTCACCTTTTGCCCGTGATCCCGGGTCCGGTTGTGTTTCTTATTTGCACTCCCCGGACTTGATCCGGG
>JAVVDX010000126.1:0-4172 GCA_032251475.1 Wenzhouxiangellaceae bacterium
ACCACCCAGCCGATCGCGCTGCGCGCTTCCGCGCCGGCCCCGGTGCTGAGGATCAGCGGCAGCCCGCCAAGTACCGTCGACATCATCGTCATGACGATCGGCCGTACGCGCACTTCGGCGGCCTCGGTCACGGCGGCGACGACGTCGCGGCCCTGCTCGCGCATCTGGTCGGCGAACTCGACCAGCAGGATCGAGTTCTTGGCCATCAGCCCGATCAGCATCACCAGCCCGATCTGCGAATAGATGTTGATCGACACGCCGGTCAAAAACAGCGCCAGGATGGCTGCGGCGATGCCGAACGGCACGATCAGCGTCACGACCAGCGCGCTGGTCAGGCTTTCGAACTGCGCGGCCAGCACCAGGAACACGACCAGCAGCGCGATTCCGTACGTGATCGCGACGTCGCGCGAGGTTTTGGCCAGTTCGGCGGCCTCGCCCAGCAGAAGCATGCTGATGTCGTCGGGCAGCGAGTCCTCTGCCAGCGCCTGGACAGCGTCGATCGCCTCCTGCAGCGCCACATCGGGCGCGACGTTGGCGTCGATCTCGATCGCGCGGCGCTGTTCACGCCGGTCGAGTTGCGCGGCGATGCTGTTTTCGGTCAGCGTCACGAGGCTGGACAGCGGCACCAGCGCCCCGCCGTCGGTCCGGACGTACAGGTTGACCAGGTCACCGGGGTCGTCGACGGTGCCGGTGAGCGCGTCGAGCCGGACCGGGATGGTCTGATCGTCGATACTGAGATCGACGACCTCGTCGCCGTCGACCATGGCACGCAGCGTCGTGGCCAGGTCGTCCAGCGATATGCCGAGGTCGGCCGCGCGCTGCCGGTCGATGCGCACCGACAACTCGGGCTGGGTCGGCTGGTACGAGATGCGCGTGCCGGTCAGGAACGGAATTTCGTTTTCGATCCGGCGCGTGAGTTCGCGCGCGGCGGCGTAGATCTCGCCATAGTCGGTGCCGAGCAGCGCGACCTCGAGCCCGTCGCCGGCATCGCCCAGGTCCAGGCTGTTCGGGTTCGAGATGCCGATGCGCACGCCCGGCAGACGCTCCAGCGGTGGGGATACATCGGCGGCGATCTCCTGCTGGCTGCGCGCGCGCTGCTCCCACGGCACCAGCGGAATCGTCACGCGCACACGGTTGACGTCGTAGCGGCCGACCAGCGTGTACAGGTACCGGCCCTCGCCGCGATCGACGACCGGCTGCAGCAGTGCCTCCATCCGGTCGGCCTGGCGCTGGCTGTAGCCCAGCCCGACGCCGTCGGGCCCGTCGCCATTGACGACCAGCACGCCGCGGTCCTCGGGCGGGATCAGTTCGCGCTCGAGCGCAAGGTACAGGCCGGCGACGCTGCCGGCCAGCGCGAGCGCGGCCAGCACCGTCGCCCAGGGGTGGGCCAGCAGCACGCCGAGCGTGTTGCGGTACAGGCCGGCCAGCCACCGTCCGCAGCGGATGAGCACGTCGTGCAGCGGCCCGGGGCGGCCCTCGTCCGGCAGGCGCGAGGTCAGCGTCGGCACCAGCGACAGCGCGACGAACGACGAGATCGCAACGGCCGAGGCCAGCACGATGCCGAATTCGCGGAACATCCGGCCGGCGGTGCTCGGCAGGAACGCGATCGGCACGAACACCGCGATCAGCGTGACGGTCGTCGCGACTACGGCGAAGAACACCTGGCGGGTGCCGAGTACGGCCGCGGCCCGCGCGGCCAGTCCCTGGTTCCGGCGGCGCTGGATGTTCTCGAGCACGACGATGGAATCGTCGACGACCAGGCCGGTGGCGAGCACGATCGCCAGCAGCGTCAGGATGTTGATCGAAAAGCCCATCAGCCAGATTGCCGCGACCGTTCCGACCAGCGCGACCGGGATCGTCACGCACGGTACCAGCGTGGCGCGGATCGAGCCGGTGAACAGCCACAGCGTTGCCACGACGATCGATACGGCCAGCGCCAGCGTGATCAGCACCTCGCCGACCGCGGCGCGAATGAACACCGCGTTGTCGTTCGTGACCACCAGCTCGAGATCGTCGAAACGCCGGTTCAGGCGCTCGACGACCTCCCGGGCCGCATCGGAAATCTCGATCGTGTTGGCCGAGGCCTGACGCACGACGCCCAGCCCGATGACCGGCCGGCCGTCCAGCCGCACCAGCGAGGTCGCGTCCTCGGGGCCGAAGAACACGTTGGCGACGTCGCGGATCCGGGTTTCGCCCCGGATGACCGTTTCCTCGATTTCCGGGATCTTCAGCGTCGAGGCGTCGGCGCGCACCAGAAGTTCCTGGTCGTCGGACTTGAAACTGCCGACCGGGATGTCGAACTGCGCGCTCTGCAGCACGTTGGCGACATCGGATACCGACAGGCCGAAGCGCGCGAGCCGCGGCGGGTCGACGACGACGTGCAGCACGCGCTGCCGGTTGCCGAACAGCGGCACGTCGGCAACCCCGTCGATTGCGGTGAACTCGGGGACGAGGTCGGTCTCGATGATGCGCGTCAGCTCATCCTCGCGCAGCACGTCGCTGACCGCGGCGATGTCGAGCACGGTCTCGGCTTCCTGCTCGGCCTTGACCACGTTGACTTCCTCGACATCCTCGGGCAGCTCGCGCTGGGCGCGCGCGACGGCCTCGCGCACGTCGGCCGCGGCGATGTCGAGGTTCGCATCCGGGCTGAACTCAACCCGGATGCGGGAATTGTTCTCCTCGCTGGACGAGCGGATCGACTGTACGCCGGAGACCCGGGCGACCGCACCCTCGAGGATGCGCGTGACCTCGGCGTCCATCGTCTCGGGCGAGGCCCCGGGCAATCGCGCGTTGACGCCGACGACGGGCCGGTCGACGTCCGGAAGCTCGCGCACCTCGACGCCGCGAATCGCGGCCAGGCCGGCCAGCGCGATCAGCAGGTTCGCGACCATCACCGTCACCGGACGGCGAATGCCCAGCGCGGGAAGTCCGCCGGCGTCGAAGCTCACCGTGCCTTCCTCACTGTGGCCTGAACGGCGTCGCGGGTTTCCAGCGAGGCCGGGTCGACGACCTCGACCAGGCGGCCCTCGGCCATTTTCTGGACGCCCTCGAGCACGACGCGATCGCCAGGCGACAAATCACCCCCGAGCAGCACGCTGCCCTGATCGCGCTGGATCAGCGTGACCGGTGTGCGGTGCGCCCGGCCGGCCGGGTCGACGACCCAAACGTAGGCGCCGTCGCCGCCCCATTGCAGCGCGAGCTCCGGCACCCGCACGTATTCCGGGCCGCGCAATTCCAGCGTCACGCGAAAGCCCATGCCCGGGCGCCAGCGCTCCTGGGCGTTGTCGAGCCGCGCACGCACCGAAAACGTGCGCGTGGCCGGGTCGACCCGGGTATCGATATCGACCAGCCGCGCCTCGACCGGCGGCTCGCGCGAATTCCACGGCGCCAGCCTGACCGTATCGCCCAGGGAGAGCTGGCCGAGAAACGCCTCGGGGACCTCGAACCGCACGAGCAGCGCTTCGGTGTCGTCGAGTGTGGCGACCGGCGTCGTCGTCGTGACGCGGTCGCCCGGGTCGAGATCGGTCAGCCCGATGACGCCGTCGAACGGCGCCTCCAGCGAGCGGTCGTCGAGCGCGACCTTGGCCCGGTCCCGCGCGATGCGGGCTTCCTCGACCGCGATCTTCGCCTGGTCCAGCTGCGTCTGCGTGAATGCGGCGCGTTCGCCGGCGCGGGTATAGCGGCTGAGCGTGCGTTCGGCATCGGCGAGTTGCACCTCGGCCAGTTCCAGCGCCAGGCGCTCGTCGCGCGCGTCGAGCTGCAGCAGCGTCTGGCCGGCTTCGACATGGTCTCCGGCCTCGAAATTCACCGCGACGACCTCGCCGGCACTGGGCGGAAACAACTGGACCGAGCGAATCGCCTCGGCCGTGCCGACGTTCTCGACGCGCGTGATCTGCATGTCGGGCACGGCCCCGGTGAGCGTCACCGTGGTCGCCTGCGCGGCGCGTCCGGGGGAGTCGGGCTTCGGGTTCGGCCCCGACCGCCAGACGCCGCGCAGGAACACCGCGGCGATGGTCAGAACCGCCAGAACTGCAATCGTGACAACAATCCGTTTCAAAACGAAGGCCTGTGCCCTTTCATGAGATTGTGAGGATATCGGACCCGTTTCGTTCCGTCGTGATCACGGCGGCCGGCTCAGCGCTGAACCGAGCGCCCGGCGGTCGCCCGGTAGA
>JAVVDX010000126.1:4272-6631 GCA_032251475.1 Wenzhouxiangellaceae bacterium
CTTCGACGTCGCCCGGCGCGGCGACCTGGCCGAGCACCGAGAACGGAATGGCGCCGAGAAGGCTGATGACCAGCCACGATGCCGAGACGATCCAGAAGATCTGATAGTGGCTGTACAAGACCCGCCGGATGCCGAACGCAAACAGCACGGCCCCGGTCGCCAGCGAGGCCAGAAGCAGGAAGGCGAATGCGCGCACCGCACCGCTCTCGCCGAAAACCAGCGCGACCGGGATCGAGACCGCCGCCATGCCCGCGGGGATCAATGCGCTCATCCCGGTATAGCGCGCGATGGTGCGAACCATGCGCAGCGTATCCGAACCGGACCGGGTCGACATTGTGGGCGTCTCCTTCGAAACGCTCGGTGTGCAACCGGGAACCCGGTCGCTGCCTCAGTCCTGCGGGTGAAGCTCGACGATGGCCTCGATCTCGACGGCGATGTTGGCCGGCAGCGACGCCATGCCGACTGCGGCGCGCGCGCCCTTCCCGGCCTTGCCGAACGCGACGACGAACAGGTCGGAAAAGCCGTTGATGACGGCCGGGTGGTCGGTGAAATCCTCTGTCGCGTTGACCATTCCGAGGATCCGCACCACCTGTTTCACCTGCGACAGCTCGCCGACAGCGGACTTGATCGTCGAGAGCATGCAAAGCCCGGTCAGTTCGGCCGAGCGCCGGCCCTGCTCGAGCGTCAGGTCGCCCCCGACCTTGCCGGTCGTGAACTCGTCGCCGCATTCGCCGTGCCCGGACAGGAACAGCAGATTGCCGGCCTGGCGCCAGGTAACGTAGGTGGCGACCGGCGAGGTCGGCGGGGGCAGCGTGAAGCCGGCTGCCGCCAGGCGTTCCTCGGGCGTTTCGGCCGCCGCCATCGATGCCAGCCCCGCCGCGGCGAGGGCGATGAAAAGCCGTACGGAATGAACGCAACGCATGATGGATCTCCGGATCGGTTCGTCGCCGATCATCCTACTCCCGTGCCGGCCCGGATTGCGCTTGGCGACGACTTGGCGGGCTCAGATCCTCCCCTCCCGCCGCAACAATTCTGCCTTGCGTTCGATCCCCCAGCGATAGCCGGCCAGGCCGCCATCGACGGCGACCACGCGGTGGCACGGGATCAACAGCGCGATCTTGTTCCGGGCACAGGCCGAGGCTACGGCGCGGGCGGCATTCGGTGTTTCCAGCGTCCGGGCCACTTCGGAATAACTGCGCGTCTCGCCCAGCGGAATCTCGCGCAGCGCCTCCCAGACGCCGGCCTGGAACGCCGTGCCGCGGATGTCCAGCGGCAGGTCCAGTGCCGCCTCGGGCAGCAGGATGAATTCGCGCACCTGCTCGAACCAGGTCCGCAGCCGGGTTTCTCCGGGCTGCACTTCGGCCCTGGGAAACGCGGCCTGCAGCTCCTCGAGCAGGCGCTCGGGTTCGTCGCCGAAGGCCAGCCAGCAGATTCCGCGCTCGGTGGCCGCCATCAGCATCCAGCCCAGCTCGGACAGCCCCAACCAGGTCTGCAGCGTCAACGCGCCGCGCAGTTTGCCGGGCGTCGTGCCCAGCGCGGCGCGGGCGGCCGCGTAGCCGCTGCTGGGCGAATCGAAGCCCGCTTGCAGCAACGAGGCCAGCGCGTTGTCCGACCCGGCGAGGCCACGCGCCAGACGATCGAGCCTGAGCGCCTGCGCGTAGCCACGCGGGCTAACCCCCAGCCGCTTCCTGAACTGACGCTGCAGCGTGGAGCCGTCAACGCCCAGGCCGGCGGCCAGGTCCCCAAGCGTCGGCGTCGATTCGGCATTTTCAATGCGGCGGCAGGCTTCGAGCACGCTGCGGCCCCAGCTTGCATCATCTTCGGCACGGCTCATTGCGAATTCTCCGGCACGCCTGGACTCAGCCCGGATTATCGCCGTGCGCGGCCGCTGGAATCTTCCGGATTCTTGCAGGCCGGCGCGCTACCATCGTCGCATGACCACGCCGGATGCCGCGAACCCCAACCTGCCGCCCGAGCACGAGCTCGAAGAACGCTTCGTGCTGGCCGGCGGGCCCGGCGGGCAGCATGTCAACCGCACCGAGACCGCGGTGCAGCTTCGTTTCGATGTGTTGAATTCCGGGTTTCTGTCCGGGCCGGTCAAGCGGCGTCTGTTGAAGCTGGCCGGCCGCCGTGCCGATTCGGCCGGCGTGATCACGATCGAGGCCAAGAGCCGCCGCAGCCAGGCGCGCAACCGCGAAGAGGCGAGAGCGCGGCTCGCCGAACTGATCGAACAGGCCCGCAAGAAACCGAAGAGGCGCATCCCGACCCGGCCGACCCGGGCGGCGAAGAAGAAGCGGCTGCAACAGAAGCGCGAGCGCAAGGAGACCAAGCGCCGCCGCCGAATGCCGCGGCTTGACGA
>JAVVDX010000127.1:0-6544 GCA_032251475.1 Wenzhouxiangellaceae bacterium
CGCCGGCACAGGCGGCCGGGCGCGGCGGCGCCAATCCGTTCCTGGGACGCATGGACGCCGACACGGCCTATGCGTTCGCCAACCTGCAACGCATGCCCGACGACGTCATCGATCGGCTGTGGAAGGTCAACGACGCCGGCGCCGAAGGCAGCCGGCAGGTTTTCGAAACGCTGGCCGAAGACGAGAACGTCACGCCCGAGATGCGCGCGCTGTATGAAGAACTGTCGCGGATCTCGACCCGCGAGGGCTGGGAATCCGCCGGCCTGCACGCCAACCCCTACTATGCGATTCACGGCGCCTCGATGATGCCGATGATGCACCTCGAGCTCGCCGACGGCGATGCGTTCGCCGGGTTCATCGCGCGCATCGAGGCCAGCCTCGAAAAGCCCCTGGCCCGGCGCGACGTCGAGGGCGAGCAGGTGCTCTGGCTCGGCGTCGAACAAGGCCTGGGCCTGGCGATCCACCACGACGACGAGGCCGTGACCGCCGCCCTGGTCCCGGATGACGCGGCCATGCTCGCGCGCGTTGCCGGCGGCTACGCTCCGGTCGAGCCGATGCAGGCCGGCACGCTTGCCGAGTTCTTCGACCAGGCCGGCTTCGCCAGCGGCTCGGGCGGCTATATCGACTGGCGTCGGGTCGTCGACCAGGTGCTGGCCGAGGATTCGGCGATCGCGGCGCTCGACGAACACGGCGGGGCCGAGGCGCTGCGCAGCGAGCCGGCCTGCGTGGCCGAGTTCCGGGCATTGGCCGAAACCTTGCCGCGAATGATCCTGGGCTATACGCAGATCAATGCGCAGGCGACCGAATTCCTGCTCCGGCAGGAAATGTCGCCCGATCTGGGCGCGCGCCTCGCGCCGGTCGCACGGGCGCCGGTCGCCGTCGACCGAGAACTCGACGGGCTGTTCAACGTCGGTCTGGCCATCGACCTGGTCGCGGGGCGCGAATTCGCCCGCTCGCTGGTCGACGGCTGGATCGAGAACCCGCCGCAGTGTGCCGCCTTCAGCGAAATCGCGAACAACGCGCCGGCCTGGAAGGAGAGCCTGAGCCGGCCGATTCCGCCGGTGGTCACGAACCTCCACGGACTGTTCCTCGATGCCGATTCGCTGGAAATCGGCGACGGCGCCCTGCCCACCGGCGGCGGCACGCTGAGCTTGTACATGAACAACCCGCAGCTCCTGGTCGGCATGGCGCAGATGTTCTCGCCGGCCGTCGCCGAGCTCAAGCTGGAGCCGGGCGGCGAACCGGTGAAGGTCCCGCCGGGCACGATCCCGCAGCTCGAGCAGGCCGAGCTCGAAGCCTGGCTGGCGATGGCCGAAAGCGCGCTCGGAATCGCGATCGGCGCCGAGCACGTCGACGCGCTGAGCAAGTCGGTCCGCGCCACCGCCGTCGACGACCTGCTGCTCGCTGCCAAGATGGATTTCAGGATCCTCGAGACCCTGCTCGACTTCTCCGAGTCGACACTTTCGGATATCGAGGGCGTCGACGCCGAGCAGGCGCTGGCCGCGCAGCGGGCCCAATACCGGGCCATGGCCGAGGCCTACGAGAAGGGCGACTTCCGGCTGCGCCTGGGCGAAAGCGGCGTCGAGATCACCGGCAGGACGACGTTCCGGTAACCGCGCGGGTCGCGCCGTGGACGCCGCGCCGCGGCCGATCTACTGTCCGGGAAGCCGGCCGGCGCGCAATTCCTCCAGGCATTCGCGGGCCAGCGGCACCGAGACCACGCGGCGCTCGGCGTGCGCGCGCCGGCTCATGCGCTCGAACAGCCCGGTCAGCCGGCCGGCGGCGCGCGGGCCGTGGCGCAGCAGGTATTCGGCCAGGCCGCGGCCCGGCACGACCCGGTAATCGTCGACCAGACGCCCGATCAGCTCCTCGAGCCCGGCGTCGTCGAGCGGCTGCAGCGTCAGCCGGGCGGTCTGGCTGATCCGCGAGACCAGGTCCGGCAGCGCGAAGCCGTCTGCGCCCGAGCCGGTCAGCAGCACCTGCGAGCGCGCCGCGCGCCACTGGTTGAGCGCGTTGAACAATGCCCGTTCGGCATCGGCCTGGCCGGCCAGGCACTCGACGTCCTCGACGATGGCCCCGCTATCGGCTCCCGCTCGCACGCCGGCCAGCAGCGCGCGGGCATTGGGGTCGGTGCACGGGATGAACGCAACCCGCCGGCCTCGCCCGGCCCATTCGGCATTGAGCGCGTGCGCCAGGTGCGACTTGCCGCTGCCGGACGGGCCGGACAGGTAGATCCAGTCGCCTTCGTTCATGCCGTGGCGAAGCATCGCGACCAGCGCGCCGTTGGCGCCGGCAACGAAGTTCTCGAACCGCATCCGGCGCGGCGGTACCAGCGACAACGGCAGCTGCGGCAGGCTCACGTCAGTCTCCGCCGAGAATCCGGCGGGCACGCCGGCTCCACAAGATCACGTATTGAAGCATGGTCGTGATTACGGTGGTCGCGACGACCCAGATCAGAACCTCGATCACCGCCCCCGGCACGCCGGCGCCCGCCAGCCCGAACAGCACCGCCCACATCAGCAGCAACTGGCACACCGTGTTGAACTTCGACAGCCGGGTCGGCTCCGCCCGGAACGGCTCGATCCGGTAGTGGTAGATGACCCCGCCGGTGACGATCACGATGTCGCGCGCGATGACGAGCAGCAGCAGCCACAGCGGAAGATGGTCCAGCCAGGTCAGCGCGGCATAGGTCGCGGTCATCAGCAGCTTGTCGGCCAGCGGATCGAGCATGCCGCCGAACTCGCTCTGCCAGCGGAAATGACGCGCCAGCGCACCATCGAGCCAGTCGCTGAACCCGGCGATCAGCGCGAGCGCCAGCGCGACGACGTGGTTGCCGGTCAGCAGCAGGTAGACCAGCGGCCCGACCATCAGCAGCCGGGCGATGGTCAACACGTTGGGCAGATCCCGAAACGCCAGCACGCGCGAGCGCCCCGGTTACCAGGCCAGCCGGTAGTGCAGCGTGCCGGTGGCGAGATCGTGGCGCTCGAACGCCAGTGGACCGGTCAGCCTGATGCGCTCGCGCAGTCCGCCGGTCGACGAGACGATCTCGAACGTCATCGTGTCGCCCTCGGCGTGCAACGGGCGCACGCGGCTCACGCCGGTCAGGCCCCGGAGATAGGCCAGCAGCTCGGTGTAGTGGGCATCGCTGCGAATGCCGGAGACGACCAGCCGGCGCGCCGAGGCGGCCTGGGGGTCGACCGCGAAGCGCGCGGCCAGGGCGCCGGCAATCCGGCCGATGCCAAGTTCTACGACCTCGATCCGGTCAGCGCCGGATCGCTGGAACGCGTTTTCCAGGTTGGCGATGCGCCATGCCCAGCGGCCGGTCACGAAATCGGGGTTCTCGCGCAGTTCCAGCATGATGACGCCGTCGGCGCCGTAGCGGCGCATCGCCTCCAGCGCCTCGCCGGTGAACCCGCCGCGGATGTCGGCCGGCGCGACCTCGATCCGGTCGTTGGCGTCGAGGATCGGGCGGGTCAGCGGAATGCCGTAGCGGAACGCGGCTTGTTCGAGCGCGTAGTCGATCACCGGGTCGGCCTCCAGGTACTCGGCCCGGCCCTGGTCCGTGGTGACGATCCAGACCAGGAACGCCGGCCGCTCGTGCCCCCAGCGGGAGAATTCCGACTGGTCGACGAGCCGGTCGACCGCTTCCGGGTCGAAATCGACCCGGAGCCGGCGCTGTTCGACGAAGCCGCCGTCGGGCCCGGGCACCGCGACGTTGCGGTACTGGCTCGCCAGCGCAAGCTGCCCGGCGCGCTCGGCGTCGATCTCCAGCGCCGCGACCAGGTCGCGCCCGGCCTGGCCGGTCAGGCGGACCAGCACCTGATTCAGCGCATCGAGAATCGGCGCCCTGGCCGTCCGACCGGCGGCCGTATCGGTCGTTGCAGGGGTCGCCGGCGCGGGCGCGACGACGGCCTCGCCGACGTACAGCGGCAACTGCGCCGCAGCACACTGGCACCAGCCGGCCGCAGCCAGCAGCAACAAGGTCAGACGCGGGACATTCACGTCGGAAAAGATAGCATGCCCATGCGCCGGACACTGGATCGGGGCTTGATGCAAAATGCAGCCATCTTCCGCCCGCACCGCCTCCCGATGAACGAGAAACACGACGACACCGAGCTCAGTTACCGCGCCGCCGGCGTAGACATCGATGCCGGCAACCGGCTGGTCGAGCGCATCAAGCCGGCGGTGCGGCGCGCCGGCCGTCCCGAGGTGCTCGGCGGCCTGGGCGGGTTCGGCGGGCTGTTCCATCTGGGCCGGCGCTTTCAGGACCCGGTGCTGGTCGCCGGCACCGACGGCGTGGGCACCAAGTTGATGCTCGCGCGCGAGACCGGCGAGACCGCCGGCATCGGCATCGACCTGGTCGCGATGTGCGTCAACGACATCCTCGTCGCCGGCGCCGAGCCGCTGCTGTTTCTCGACTACTACGCCTGCGGCAGGCTCGACGTCGACGCCGCCGCCGGCGTGATCGAGGGCATCGCCGACGGCTGCGAAACCGCCGGCTGCGCGCTGATCGGCGGCGAGACCGCCGAAATGCCCGGCATGTATCCGGAAGGCGACTACGATCTGGCCGGCTTCGCGGTCGGCGCCGTCGAGCGCGACCGGATCATCGACGGCAGCGGCATCGACGAGACCTGCGTGCTGCTCGGAATGGCCAGCTCCGGGCCGCACAGCAACGGCTTCTCGCTGATCCGCAAGGTGCTCGAGCGCGCCGGCGGCGCGGCCGCCGAGCCCGAACGGGCGCGCGCGCTGCTGGCACCGACCCGGATCTACGTGCCCGACGTGCTGCCGCTGCTGCAAAGCGACTTCGCCCGCGACCACGTCCGCGGCATGGCCCACATCACCGGCGGCGGCCTGACCGAGAACATCGTCCGGGTCGTGCCCGACGGCTACGGCGTCGAGATCGATTCCGGCGCCTGGCCGATCCCGGAAATCTTCACCTGGCTGGCCGAGACCGGCGGCATCGCACCGGACGAGATGCGCCGGACGTTCAACCTCGGCATCGGCTTCGTGGTGATCGTCCCCGAGGCGCACGCCAAGGCCATTGGCGACCGGCTCACCGGCACCGCCGGACGGCCGTTCGAGATCGGGCGCATCGTGCCGGCCGAGCCCGGCTGCGACCGGGTCCGGTTCGTGGACGCATGAGTTCAGTCGGACTCGTCGTCCTGATCTCCGGGCGCGGCAGCAACGCGCTGGCGATCATCGACGCGACCGTCAGGGGCGTCGTGCCGGCCGAGGTGCGGGCCGTGATCGCCGACCGCCCGGCCGCCGGGCTGGACGCCGCCGCCGATCTGGGCATCGACACGGCGCTGGTCCCGCGCGATGCATTCCCCGACCGGGGCGCGTTCGAGCGCGCGCTGGCCGAAGTGATCGAAGGCTTCGCGCCGGACCTGCTCGCGCTGGCCGGCTTCATGCGCGTGCTGTCGCCGGATTTCGTCGCCCGCTTCGAGCGCCGCATGGTCAACATCCATCCGTCGCTGCTGCCGAAGTTCCGCGGGCTCGATACCCACGCCCGCGCGCTTGCCGCCGGCGACGACGAGCACGGTGCCAGCGTGCACTGGGTCATTGCCGAACTCGACGCCGGGCCGGTCATCGCCCAGGCCCGCGTACCGGTGCGCCCGGGCGATTCGCCCGGGACACTGGCCGATCGTGTACTCGAGCAGGAACACCGGCTCTACCCGGCGGCGCTGGCACTATTGCTGCGAAACGGTGTCCGAGACGCGCACGCACCCATCCACGGGCACGACGATGACGATATTGCCGGCGACAGGATTTCCAGCGACGACATTCCGGTTCTGGATCGCGATTTCGACGATGCTGGCCGCCGGCTCGGACCCGGCCCCGGCGGCAACCGCTGAAACCCCGCCGTTCGAGCCGCACCGGGCCGTCTACGACGTCATTCGCGGAGACTCCAGGATCGGCGAGGTCGAAGCCGAACTGACCCGGCGCGACGACGGCCTGTGGCACTACCGGATCGAGTCGAAGGCCACCGCCTGGTACGTCCGGATGCTCGGCGTGTCGACCACCGAGGCGGCCTGGTTCGACTGGCGCGACGGCGTGCTGGTACCGCTGACCTACCACCACGTCTCCGTGGAGCCGGGCAAGGACCGCTTCTGGCAGCACCGCTACGACTGGCAGCAGCGCACGACGGAAACGAAAACCCACGACGGCAATCTCGGGATCGCGCTCGAGCCGGGGGTCGTCGACCCGCTGACGCTGCGCCTGGCTGCCGTCGCCCGGCTCGAGGCCCAGGCGCCCGATTTCGCCGGCTTCGAACTCGACGTGCTCGAGCGCGACGAAATCGAGCGCCAGCAGTACCGCTTCATCGGCCGCGAGCGCATCGAAGTCGACGGCCGCTGCTTCGACACGGCCGTGTTCAAGCGCTTCCGCAAGCAAGGCTCGAGCCGCAACTACACCGCCTGGCACGCCGAATCGCTGGGCTGGATGCCGGCGCGCATCGAACACGCCGATGACGGCAAGCCGATGGTGCTGGAACTGACCGACTGGGAATCGGCCGACCACAGCCCGCCACCGCCCGGAGATTGCG
>JAVVDX010000128.1:0-6292 GCA_032251475.1 Wenzhouxiangellaceae bacterium
CTGTCGTGCCAGCAATCGCGCACCCACTCCATGACGTTGCCGCCCATGTCGAACATCCCGAACGGGTTGCCCGCCAGGCTGCCGACCGGGGCCGGGCCCCAGAAACCGTCCGAATAGCGCCGGAACGCGACGGTCCAGCTGCGCTCATTGCGAAACTGGTCGCCGTCGCCGGTGACGTTCTCGACCGGCTCCTCGGGACTGCCGTTGCCCCACCAGTAACGGCTCTGCGAACCGGCACGCAGCGCGTACTCGAATTCCGCCTCGCTGGGCAGCCGGTACGCCCGGTCGGTCTGCTCGGCCAGCCATTCGGCGTAGGCGCTGGCGTCGTTCCACGAGACGTGCACCACCGGCAGCGTGTCGTCGGCGCGATCGCCGAGGTAATTGTCCTCCCAGGTGACTCGGCGACGCTCGTCGACACGCCCCGAGCTGGCCATGTAGACCCGCGATGCGCCTTTGCGCTCGGCGTCAGTGACGTAGCCTGTCGCCTCGACGAACTGGCGGAACTGGCCGACGGTGACCTCGGTTCTGGCCAGCGCGAACCCGCGCTCGAAGCTCACGCGGAACCGCGGCCCCTCGTTGTCGACCCGGTCCTGCTCGTTTTCCCGGGAGCCCATCATGAAGCTGCCCGCCGGCACCACGACCATGACCGGCCCCTGCTGGCCGCCGCCGGCCGCGATCCGGTCCTGGAACAGTTGGCCGGGCTCGAAGCCGCCGTAGCGTATCGCATCGTCCAGCGACGCGCGAAGACGTGCGACCTGCGCTGCGTCTGCGCCCAGCGCGATCAACTGGGTGATATTGTCCTCGGCCTGATCGAACTGGCCGTCATCGATGGCGATCCGCGTAGCGTTGGCCAGCGCGCGCAAGCGATCCGCGCGCGCCGCGGCAATCGCTTCCTGCCGCTGTTCGATCAGCGTTTCGTCGACCCCGATCCCGGCGGCGGCGTCCAGCAGCATGGCGGCGGCCTCGAAGTTGTCCTCGGCCAGCCGTTCGTCGGCGCGCGCGAGTAACGCTTCCCGAACTGCCTCGCGGCCTTCGAGCGCGGCCTCGTTGCCGTCGTCCAGTTCCAGCACCTGACCGTACAGCGCCCACGCCGACCCGTCAGCCGGCTCGACAATGTTGCCGGATTCGAGTGCCTGGGCGGCCAGGCCCAGCAGCCGCTCGATCTCTTCGCGGCGCGCAAGTTCGTCACGGATCCGGGCTACGATCGGACGATCTTCCTGCTCCAGCGACACGAATACGTTCAGGTAGCGCGTGGCCAGCGCCGTGTCGCCGCTGTCGAGCGCTGCCGCGGCGCGCGCTGCGACCTCGTCGAGCAACGCATCGAGTTCCTGCTCGACTTCGGGATTGTCGGGAACGAATGCACGCCGGGCCAGGATGGTCTGCAGCTGATCGTCCAGCGCCGGGTCGGGCAGCGTCACGTCGGGCTGCTCGGCGACCGGTCCGGCCGGCATGTCGAGCTGCGGGATGCCCATCGAAAAATCGGACGACCCCTCTCCGATCACGTCGCCCAGCCGGCGGACCGAACGCTGATCGTCTTGCGAGTCCTCGTCGGACGACTGTGCCTGCTCTCCCTCATCCTGGGCCCCGGCGAGACCGGGGGAAAGGACCGGCACGGCCCCGAGCAGGATGCATAATAGCCACGGTTTCATTCCTGGATGCCCCTCTTTGAAGTCTGGTTTCCGCATTATTAATCCGGCATCAAAATACCTATGGTATTTGATGCACGCCTTTTGCGGCGCATGTCCGCAAAAGGCTTCGCTTCGCGGTCCCGGCCTCGCGGCCAGGCATAAACCCGGCATACCTATTGGCATGCCGGGTTAATATTGTCGGCGGCGGTAGACAATGGTTGCCGCCTTCCGGTTTTCCTCACCGGTTTTGGCGCTAAACATAACTGATCACCCTGGCTGCGACAAGCGAGCGTAAGCCGGGAACAAGATACGTTTCACACTTTCCCACGCAAACCACCCAACCGAGTCCCTTGTGCATGGATGCATCGCGAATACATTTGCTGAGTGAAGACAACCAGGTTGCCGATGCCGCCGGCCGGATCCTCGCCTCTCCGGCCGTCGGCATCGATACCGAGTTCGTACGCGAGCGCACCTACTACCCGATTCCCGGCCTGGTACAGCTCAGCGACGGCGACGAGGTCTGGCTCGTCGACCCGATCCGGTTGCCGCGCGACGGCGCCGCCCGGGACCTTCTCGCCCGGTTGCTGAGCATGCCTGAATGCACGAAGATCATGCACAGCATCGGCGAGGATCTCGAAGTCCTCGACCTCGTATCCGGCAGCGTGCCGGTGCCGCTGTTCGACACCCAGCTCGCCGCGGCACTGCTCGGCTGGCCGCTGCAGGTCCGCTATGAATTTCTCGCCCGCGACCTGCTCGGAATCGAGTTCCCGGGCGGCCTGGCGCGCAACGACTGGCGCCGGCGCCCGCTGCCCGAAGCGTGGGTCGAATACGCGGCCAACGACGTGATCGCGCTGCCGCGGATGCGCGCGGAACTGGCCGAGCGCCTCGCCCGCGCCGGCCGTCTGGACTGGCTCGGCGAGGATTGCCGGCGTGCGCTGGCCGCAGCCGGCGACAGTCCGGATCCGGTGCTGCGGATCAAGGGAGCGCCCGGTCTCGACGACGAGGCGCTGGAACGGCTGACCCGGCTCGCGCGCTGGCGCGAGGACGAGGCGCGCAAGCGGGATCTGCCGCGCGGGTTCATCGTGCCCGATCCGCTGCTGCTGGACCTGGCGCGGCAGCGCCCGGCCGACAGCCGGGAACTCGAGCGCTGCTGCGCCGGCCACAAGCGCTCGGTCAAGCGGTTTCGGGACACGCTGCTGGCGCTGCTTGCCGAACCGCCGGGTGCGTTCACGCGTCGGCCCGAACTCGACCAGATCGACCCGGAGACGCGCCAGCGCGTGCGCGATCTCCAGGACCGGGTCCGGCAGGCCGCCGCCGAGCTCGGCATCGAGCCGGCCGTGATCGCCAGCAAGCGCGAGCTGACGCGGCTCGTCCAGGGTGCGGCCTGCAGCTGGCTCGAAGGCTGGCGCGCCGAGGTGCTGGGGACGGACTTCGGGGCGTGAGCCCGGGGCGCATCTGCTAACATTTCGTCACCGCCTCGGTAGCTCAGCGGATAGAGCAGCCGCCTCCTAAGCGGCAGGTCGCAGGTTCGACTCCTGCCCGGGGCACCAGACTGTTGCCACGATTCACCGGGGAAGACTTCATGGGAATGCTCGAAGGAAAACGCGCATTGATCGTCGGCGTCGCGAGCCCGCGCTCGATCGCCTGGGGGATCGCCGAGGCGATGCACAGAGAAGGCGCGGAAATGGCCTTCACTTACCAGAACGACAAGCTCAAGCCCCGGGTCGAGAAGATCGCCGAGCAGACCGGCTCCGACCTGATCATGCCGCTGGACGTGGCCGAGGACGAGCAGATCGACGCGGTCTTCGAGCGCATCCGCGGCCAATGGGGGCACCTGGACATCATCGTCCACGCAGTCGGCTTCGCGCCGCGCGACCAGGTCGAAGGCGAGTTCGCAGACGTCGTCACGCGCGAGGGCTTCCGCATCGCCCACGACATCTCCAGCTACAGTTTCGCCGCGCTCGCCAGGGCCGGCCGGCCGCTGATGGAAGGCCGGCGCGGCGCGCTGCTGACGCTCAGCTATCTCGGCGCCGTGCGCGCGATGCCGAGCTACAACGTCATGGGACTGGCCAAGGCTTCGCTAGAGGCCTCGGTGCGCTACCTCGCCCACGGCCTGGGCCCGGAAGGCATTCGCGTCAACGCGATCTCGGCCGGCCCGATCAAGACGCTGGCCGCGGCCGGGATCTCGAAATTCCGCAACATGCTCGACCACGTCGAGCAGACCGCGCCGCTTCGCCGCAGCGTCTCGATCGAGGACGTCGGCAACGCGGCGGCGTTCCTGTGCTCCGATCTTGCCGGCGGCATTACCGGCGAGATCACCTACGTGGATGCGGGATACAACATCGTCGGCATGGCCGGGCTGGATTGACCGGGTCGGTTGTCGGGTTGCGGTTTGCCAACCCGACCTGCGGCTGCACGGCTGGATAATTTTCTCGTCGGGGACGCCGCCCGACGTACGGCTATTTTGTGCGGCCTTGCGGCCGCTGATTTGATTCGCGCGTACACGCACGCGCAAGCGGGTCGGCGCGGCGTCGCCGACAGGGTTCTCCAGGCCCGGCTAGAGACGGTCGGCGACGACGCTGACCTCGGTGTTCTCGCGCAGCCACTGCAGCAGGCCCTGGAATTCGAGCGCGGCACGCTGGAACGCGATCTGCTGGCGGGCGCTGCGCCGACGCGCGTCGTCGGCCTCGGACGGGTCGCCGGGCACGACCTCGTCGAGACGGACCAGCAGCCAGCCGCTGGGAATCTGGACGATGTCGAATACCGGGCCGCCCTGATCCGACGGGTGCGGCAGCGCGAATATTTCCTGAATGATCTGCGGCGGATAATCGAAGCTGCGCCGCGTCACTTCCTGCTCGCGCAGTTCGAGTTCCTCGGCCTCGGCGATGCCGGCCAGACCGGCGTCCTCGGTGCGTGCGCGCTCGACCAGCGCCTCGGCGTATTCGCGCGCGGCCTCGCGCGCGGCCTCGGCGACGAGCCGGTCGCGGATCTCACCGCGCACGTCTTCCAGCGGTCGCGGCTCCGCCGGCTGATGGTCGATCGCCCGGACGACGACGGCATGGTTGCGCTCGATCTCGATCGGCTCGGATGCCTGGCGCTCGAGCAGCACCATGTCGGAGAAGATCGCCTCGAGCACCTGCGGCTCGGCCAGCACGCCTTCGGCCGTGAAGCGCGAAAACGGGCCCGCGGTCTCCAATTCCAGCCCCATGTCCTCGGCGATGGCTTTCAGCCCGGTTGGATCGGCGTAGACCAGGTCGATCAGCCGGTCGCTCATCTCCACGTACATGTCCTCGGCGCGCTCTTCGCGGATCTCCGCGGCGATCTCGTCGCGCGCCTCTTCGAAGGTCTGGCCGCGCGGCTCGTCGATCTCGGTCAGCTTGATCAGGTGCCAGCCGAACTCGGTCTGCACCGGCTCGGAAACCTCGCCGGCCTCGAGCGCGTACAGCGCCTCCTCGAACGCCGGCATCATCACGTCGGGCTCGATCCAGCCCAGGTCGCCCCCCTGCGCTGCCGAACCCGGATCATCGGAATACTCTTCGGCGAGCGCGTCGAACGCCTCACCCTGGTCGATCCGTTCTTTCAGCGATTCGGCCAGCGCCTGCGCCTCTTCCTCGCTGCGCTCGTCACCACTGGTGATCAGGATGTGCGAGGCCCGGCGCCGCTCGGCCGTCATGAACCGGCCTTTGGTCGCCTCGTAGCGCTCGCGCAGCTCTTCCTCGTCGATCTCGAGCGACTCGGCCATGTCGCTCGTGTCGAGTTCGATGTACTCGACCGAGACGCGCGCGGGGCGCATGAACTGACTGCGGTTGGCCTCGTAGAACGACTCGATTTCGGCCTCGTCAACCTCGACCTGATCGCGAAACGGCGCCAGGGCGACCTCGACGACCGCGATCGCGCGTGTCTCCATCTGCAGACGCAGCCAGCGATCGACGTCTTCCTGCGTGACGATGGTCGAGCCTTGCACCGCGCCGGGAAGCTGCTGCACGAGCAGATCGCGCGCCAGGTCGCGCTCGAACGCCCCCACCGTCTGGCCGTTGGCCTGGATGCGCTGTCGGTAGACGTCGGGGTCGAAGCGGCCGTTGACCTGGAAGGCGGGCACGTCGCGGATGACGTCGGCGATCGTCTTCGGGCTGATCGCCAGGCCCATGTCGCCGGCGTATTGCGCCAGCAGCCGGCGGTCGATCATGCTCTCGAGAAACTCGCGCCGGGCCTCCGGCCGATTGGTCTGGAGATCGTCGTAGGCGTCGCCCTGCTGCGCCCGCAGCTGTGCACGGTAGCGGGCGAATTCGCTCTGGAACTGGCTGACCGATATCTTGTCGTCGCCGACCTTGGCCACCGCATCCTGCGGCACGTCCCGGACGTAGCTGTCCAGACCGAAGAAGACGAACGGGACGGCCAGCAGACCGAGAATGAAGATCGCGACAATGCCGGTCACCCGGTCACGAATTGCTTGCAACATGGAGTTCGAATCCTGCGTGCTGTCAGGGCGTCAATGATACCGGTGCGCACGTGCGGCGGCGCGCCGCGTCGACGCCCGTTCGCGCGGCCGGACCGCCAATGCAAATCCCAATGCAAATCGGGGCGCCGCAATGACGCCCCGATCGTAACGAATGGCGGAGTGGACGGGACTCGAACCCGCGACCCCCGGCGTGACAGGCCGGTAT
>JAVVDX010000129.1:0-6029 GCA_032251475.1 Wenzhouxiangellaceae bacterium
CGTAGGAGCGGCCTCCAGGCCGCGATGGGTCCGAACGATGAATCGCCGCGTGGACGCGGCTCCTACGCGGGCGGGGCCAAGGCCTGGCCGATGCGGCCGACGGCGTCCTTGAGCGTCTCGACGCTGCACGCGAACGAGAAGCGGGCGTGGCCGGGGGTGCCGAAGGCGCTGCCGGGCACCAGCGCGACGCCGGCGTGCTCGAGCAGGTGCTCGCAGAACGCGACGTCGTCGGCAAGGCCCAGGGCCTCGATCGCCTCGCGGCAGTCGGCGAACACGTAGAACGCGCCTTCGCCGGCGCTGCAATCGATGCCGGGCAGTTCGTTCAGCGCCGGCACCAGCCAGTCGTGGCGCTCGCGAAAGGCCTTGCACATCCGTTCCACGCAAAGCTGGCTGTCGGTCAGCGCCACCTCGGCCGCGGCCTGGCTGATCGAGCACGGGTTGGATGTGCTCTGGCCCTGGATCTTGCGCATCTGCTTGATCAGCTCGGCATCGCCGGCGGCATAGCCGATGCGCCAGCCGGTCATCGCGTAGGCCTTGGAGACGCCGTTGACGACGACGGTGCGCTCGTACAGCGCCGGGCAGACTTCGGCGATGGTCGAGAACGGCTCGTCGGCCCACCAGATGTGCTCGTAGATGTCGTCGGAGACGACGACGATGCGCGGGAATTCCTCGAGCATCTCGCCGAGCGCGGCCAGCTCGTCGCGGCGGTAGGCGCGACCGGTGGGGTTGCCGGGCGAGTTCAGGATCAGCAGCCGGGTCTGGTCGGTGATCGCGGTCTTCAGTTGCGCCGGCGTGATCCGGAAGCCGTCGTCCAGCGTCGTGTGCAGCGTGACCGGCGCGCCGCCGGCCAGCCGGACCATGTCTGGATAGGAGACCCAGTACGGGGCCGGGATCAGCACCTCGTCGCCCGGGTCGATCAGCGCCTGCATCAGGTTGTACAGGCTCTGCTTGGCGCCCGACGAGACCAGGATCTGCTCGCGTTCGTATTCCAGCCGGTTGTCGCGCCGGAACTTTTCGATGATCGCGTCCTTCAGCGACGGGATTCCGTCGACGGCGGTGTAGCGGGTCTGGCCGTTGCGGATCGCGTCGATCGCGCCCTGCTGCACGTGATCCGGGGTGTCGAAATCCGGCTCGCCCATGCTCAGGCTGATGATGTCGCGGCCGGCGGCCTTGAGTTCGGCGGCCTTCATGCTCATGGCAATGGTCGCCGAGGGCTTGACCTGCGCGACGCGCTGGGCGGTTCGGATCGGCATGGACTGTCCTCCGGTTCGGGCGACGGCATTGCATGACCGCCGGTCAGCCGCAATTATATGGAGTTGGTTTCGCGTATGGTTCCCCGATGGCAAAAGTTCAGCCGCTGCGCAACTTCCGGATTGCGTCGCAATACGAGCCGGCCGGCGACCAGCCCGAGGCGATCGCCCGGCTTGTCGAGTCGATCGGGGCCGGCAACCAGCACCAGACGCTGCTGGGCGTGACCGGCTCGGGCAAGACGTTCACGATGGCGAATGTCATCGAGCGCACCCAGCGCCCGACGCTGGTCATGGCGCCGAACAAGACGCTGGCCGCGCAGCTCTACGGCGAGTTCAAGGCGTTTTTCCCCGACAACGCGGTGGAGTATTTCGTCAGCTATTACGACTACTACCAGCCCGAGGCCTACGTGCCGTCGTCGGACACCTTCATCGAAAAGGATGCTTCCATCAATGAGCACATCGAGCAGATGCGGCTGTCGGCGACCAAGGCGCTGCTCGAGCGCCCGGACGCGCTGATCGTCGGCACCGTCTCGGCGATCTACGGCCTGGGCGACCCGACCAGTTTCCTGAAGATGACGCTGCCGCTGAAAGTCGGCGGCGAGCTCGAGCAGCGCACGATTCTGCGCAAGCTCGCCGAGATGCAGTATTCGCGCAACGACTTCGAGCTCCGGCGCGGCACCTACCGGGTCCGCGGCGAGGTCATCGACATCTTTCCGGGCGATTCGGAAGCCCAGGCGATCCGGGTCGAGCTGTTCGACGACGAGGTCGAGCGGATCAGCGAGTTCGATCCGCTGACCGGCGAGCTGCGCGAACAGCTCGACGAACTGACGATCTTCCCGAAGACCCATTACGTGACCCCGCGCCAGGTCGTGCTCGACGCGGTCGAGGCGATCAAGGAAGAGCTGGCCGGGCGGCTCGAGCAGCTCAAGGGCGCCAACAAGCTGGTCGAGGCGCAGCGGCTGGAGCAGCGCACGCGTTTCGACCTCGAGATGATGCTCGAGCTCGGCTACTGCCAGGGCATCGAGAACTACTCGCGCCACCTGACCGGGCGCCAGCCCGGCGAACCGCCGCCGACGCTGTACGACTACCTGCCCGACGACGCCTTGCTGATCCTCGACGAGTCGCACGTGACGGTGCCGCAGATCGGGGGGATGTACAAGGGTGACCGTTCGCGCAAGGAGACGCTGGTCGAATACGGTTTCCGGCTGCCATCGGCGCTGGACAACCGGCCGCTGACGTTCGAGGAATGGGAAGCGCGCGCGCCGCAGACCATCCATGTCTCGGCCACGCCGCGCCAGTGGGAGCTTGAGCGCTCGGCAGCGGTCGCAGAGCAGGTCGTCCGGCCGACCGGACTGGTCGATCCGGAAACCGAGATCCGGCCGGTCGAAAGCCAGGTCGACGACCTGCTGTCCGAGATCCGCGAGCGGGTCGAGTGGGGCGACCGGGTGCTGGTCACGACGCTGACCAAGCGCATGGCCGAAAACCTGACCGACTACCTGGCCGAGCACGACGTGCGGGTGCGCTACCTGCACTCGGACATCGACACGGTCGAGCGCGTCGAGATCATCCGCGACCTGAGGCTGGGCGCGTTCGACGTGCTGGTCGGCATCAACCTGCTGCGCGAGGGGCTGGACCTGCCGGAGGTGTCGCTGGTCGCGATCCTGGACGCCGACAAGGAGGGCTTCCTGCGCTCGGAGGGCTCGCTGATCCAGACCATCGGCCGCGCCGCGCGCAACGTCCGCGGCAAGGCGATCCTGTACGCCGGCAAGGTCACCGGGTCGATGGAGCGGGCGCTGGCCGAGACCGGGCGGCGGCGCGAGAAGCAGATTGCGTACAACGCCGAGCACGGGATCACGCCGAAGACGATCGAGAAGAACATCGCCGACATCATGGCCGACGCGCACGAGACGCCGGGCCGCAAGAAAGGCGCCCGCGGGGTCCGGGCGCGGGTGGCCGAGGAAAAGGGGGAATACGCGGCCGAGCCGATCTCGGCGGCCGAGGCGGCGCACCGGATCTCGGAGCTGGAAAAGGACATGTTCAAGGCCGCCGAAAACCTCGAGTTCGAGGAGGCGGCGAAAATCCGCGACCGGATCCACGAAATCCGCCAGCGGGGGTTTGCGGCGTAGAGCGTATTGCGTCGGCCGCGCCGGGCCGACCTAGGGCCTGTTGGATGGCATTGCCGTGCCGGCCTTGAGCGCTGTTTCCGCCATCCCGGCCTTGATCGTTGTTTCCGCAATCCCGGCCTTGAGCCGGGACCCAGCGTCTTTATGTGATAAGTATCGAAAAGCCCCTGGGCCCCGGATCAAGTCCGGGGAATCGGGGATTGAGTCGGGGAATCGGGGATTGAGTCGGGGAATCGGGGATTGAGTCGGGGGGATCGGGGTTTGAGTCGGGGGAGTCAGAGTTGCAGGGAGTCGGTCGGGGCGGCGTCCCCGATGGTTCAGGTCACTTCCCGCAACCGCGACGATATCCATGCCCCGGCCAGGCCCATCGCGGCCAGCACGATGATGACGCCGGAGATCGAAATGACCGAACTGAGGGCACCGATGCTGCCGGCGGCGAGCAGCACGATGCCGATGACGGTATTGCTGACCGAGACGTAGTCGGTGCGCTTGTTGCCCCCGGCCAGATCGACGATGTAGGTCTTGCGGCCCATGCGCACGCCCGCGTGCGCGACCGACAGCAGGAAAAAGAATACCGGGTAGATCCACGCCAGCCCGGCCAGCGCCGGTGATGAATGCACGACGGCGACCAGGGCGAGCCCGGTCAATGCGGCGGCGGCGCCGGCCAGGATCATGACCCGGCGGCTGGACACGTCGGCGAACCGGCCCCAGAACGGCGCCGAGACGAGGCTGGCGATGCCGTCGGCGATCACGAACAGCCCGAGCGCGACGAGCGCGCCCTCGGTGTTGCGGTGCGCCAGCAAGATGAAAAACGGCGCGCTCAGCGCCGAGCACAGCAGCAGCGAGCGCGCGATGACGAATTTCCGGAACTCGCGGTCGCTCTTCAGCAGGCTAAGCCGGCCGAGCGCCTCGGTGATCGCGTTGCCGCCGCCCTCGGTAGCGCCGGGAAACTCGCGGATCGTGGCGTAGGTGCCGGCGGCGAGCATCCACAGCGCCGCGGCGCACACCAGCAGGACCAGCCATTTGGTCATGTCGTCGGGCTGTCCGACGCCGATCATCAGCGAGGCCCCGACGCCGACCGTGACGATGCCGGCCAGGAATTCCGACCAGCCGCTGACCCGGCCGCGCCGGGTCTTGGGTACGGTCTTGCCGAGCACGTCCTTGGACGCGACCGAGCACAGGCCGCGCGACAGGCTGAACACGACCAGCGCGCCGAGCAGGGCGAAACCGGCCGTGCTGCCTTCCAGCGAGATCGCGACCAATCCCATTCCGAGCACCGACAGCCCCTGGAGCACGCAGCCGAGCACGAACGTCCACTTGCGAACCGCCTGCCGCCGGACCCACGCGGCGATTACCAGCTGCGGAATCAGCGAGCCGGACTCGCGGATCGGTACCAGGAACGCCGTGAACGCCGCCGGCGCCGCGAGCGCGCTCATCAACCACGCCAGCACCGTCTTCGGATTGGCGATGGCATCGCCGAGCTTGGTCAAAAACTGCGTCAGGACCTGGACCAGGAAATTGCCCGGGACGACCTGGCAGGCCGCGTCGGAGATGTCCCTGCAGACCCGGGCGTCCTCCTCGTTGACGAGCTGCCGGTAGATTCGCTCCATTTTCTCGTTTGAAAACAAAGTCTTATGACGTTGCATCGGCGGCTATCCAGGATTGGGGTCGTCCCGAATCATACCCGCCGGCGGGCGGGTTTCCCGGGCCGAAAAAAATAGACAAAAATGACTATTGACATTTCTGGCTAATTGCATTAATGTCTATTCGCAATGGGTAATAGCCAAAAATGGTGTTTGACATTTCTGGCTAATTGCATTACCGTCTAATTTCGGAGAGTAAGGAAACTGACATGATTGCGCCAACGCCCGAGCATCACGTGCTGAGTCTCGACTCACAGGCGCTTCCCTGTCGCATGGCCGCGCAGCACATCTGCCGCGCACCCGACATGGCAAAGGGGGAGTGGATCGAATTTCTGGTCAGGGCCGATCGGCCGTGGCACGGCATGTCGCCGTTCGAGTTCGTCGAACTCGGCTACCGGCGGCGCGGCCTGCTGTTCGACCAGGACATCTTCAGGCGTTGCCTGCACGCGGTCGATCAGTTTCCGTCCACCGCCTGGTTCAGCATCAACATTCACCCCGATTCCCTGCATCGCGAGCGGTTCGTCAACTTCGTGCGCAGGGAGCTGGACCTTCACCGGATCGACCCGACCCGGCTGATTCTGGAACTGGTCGAATTCGGAGGGCCCGTGAATCTCATGGCCTCGCGTACCGCAATCGAGGAATTGCGCGAGGATGGCGTGAGGTTCGCACTCGACGACTTCGGCCCCGGCTTCTCGAATCTGGACCTGATCGGAGCGAACCTGATCGATTTCGTCAAGCTCGACCGCAGTCTCGTCAGGTTCGTCGACATGCACCCCGGATACACAAAGTTGATCCAGGGGCTGAACGACATGGCAAAGCGGACCGACGTAGTGCTTGTCGCAGAAGGGGTAGAAACCGAAAACCAGGCCTCGGTGGTACAGCAGCTCGGAATCGACTGGATACAGGGCTTTCAATTCAGTCGACCGGAGCTGATTCGGGCCTGACCGATAACGGAGCAGATTCAACTCATGTCATCGACAAACGTAGCAAGACAACAGCAACAGGACCAGGGC
>JAVVDX010000130.1:0-5633 GCA_032251475.1 Wenzhouxiangellaceae bacterium
TCGAACCTCGAAACCACCATCTTGTGCACCTCGTCCGGGCCGTCGGCGATGCGCAGCGAGCGCGCGCCGGCCCAGGCCTGGGCGAGCGGAAAGTCCTCGCACATGCCGGCGCCGCCGTGGAGCTGGATGGCCATGTCGATGACGTCCTGTGCCATGCGCGGCACCGCCACCTTGATCTGCGAGACCTCGTTCATCGCCCCGCGGATGCCCTTTTCGTCGAGCATCCACGCGCACTTGAGCACCAGCAGCCGGGCCTGCTCGATCGCGATGCGGGCATCTGCGATCTTCTCGGCAGTGCCGCCGAGCTTCGCCAGCGGCCTGCCGAAAGCCCGGCGCGACAGCGCGCGCCGGCAGGCCAGTTCCAGCGCCTTTTCGGCCAAACCAATCGTGCGCATGCAGTGATGGACGCGGCCCGGCCCGAGCCGGCCCTGGGCAATCTCGTAGCCTCGGCCCGGGCCGGCGATGATCGCCGAGGCCGGCAGTCGGACGTCGTCGAACGAAACCTGGCCGTGCCCGTAAGGCGCGTCGTCGAAGCCCATCGCCAGCAGCATCCGCTCGATCGTCACGCCGGGCGCGTCGACGGGCACGGCGACCATCGAGTGGCGCCGGTGGCGGTCGGCGTCCGGGTCGGTCAGGCCCATGAAGATCAGCACCTTGCAGTCGGGGTGCCCGAGACCGGTGGACCACCACTTGCGCCCGTTCAGGATCACCTCGTCGCCGTCGACGACGGCCGTGGCCTCCATGTTGGTCGCATCCGACGAGGCCACGTCGGGCTCGGTCATGCAGAACGCCGAGCGGATTTCACCCGCCAGCAACGGCTTCAGCCACTGCTTCTTCTGCTCGTCGGAGCCGTAGTGGTAGAGCACTTCCATGTTGCCGGTATCGGGCGCGTTGCAGTTGAATACCTCCGGCGCGATCAGCGAACGGCCCATGACCTCGGCCAGCGGCGCGTATTCCAGCGTCGACAGCCCGGCGCCCAGTTCCGGGTCGGGCAGGAACAGGTTCCACAGCCCCTGCTCGCGCGCAGCCTGCTTGAGCTCGGCCAAGCCGTCGGGCACCTGCCAGCGGTCGGCACCGTCGCGGATTCCTTTGGCGATCTCGCGCTCGAACGGCTCGACCCGTTCGGCGACGAAGGTTTCGAGTTTCTCCTGCAATTCGCGGGAGCGATCGGACTGGGTCAGATTCATAGACGACTCACTTGTCAGGAGCTCCGTTTCGGCGCCGCGGCCGGGAAGTCTTGCGGCGATTGTATCCGCCCCGGTTGACGGACACCGGCCCGACGGGAATTGACACGAACTTCGTGTCACACTAGAATCGTGTCATGAAGAACATCACCGTGACAATGGATGAAGAGACGGCTCGCTGGGCCCGCATCGAGGCAGCCCGGCGCGGGATCAGTGTTTCGAGAATGCTCGGTGAAATTCTTGAAAATCAGATGTTTGCAGATACTAATTACGAAACTGCATCAAACCGCTACCGGGCCCGCACGGCCCGCTTGCTGAAGGCTGCCGGCCAGCGCTATCCAGACCGGGACGCACTGCATGAGCGCCGGTCTCGATGAACAGCGATCGGGTCTTCGTCGATACCAATGTGCTGGTCTACGCCCGTGATGCAAGCGAGCCGAGCAAGCAGCCGCAAGCGGCCGAGTGGATGGCCAGTCTCTGGCGTTCGAAACGGGGGCGGCTCAGCACCCAGGTGCTCAGCGAGTATTACCAGACGGTCACGCGCAAGCTCGACCCGGGGTTGGACCGCGAGACGGCGCGCGCCGACGTCGAAGACCTGATGCGCTGGAACCCGACGCCGATCGACGACGACACGCTTGCGGGTGCGTGGATGCTCGAGGACCGCTTCGCGCTTTCATGGTGGGATGCACTTATTGTCGCGGCCGCCCGTCAAAACGGGTGCCGCCACCTGCTCAGCGAGGATCTCCAACACGGCCAGGTTTTCGACGACGTCGAAGTCGTGAATCCGTTCAGCGCCGCCCCGCCCTGACTGACGGGCCGGATGCCAGGCTACAAGTCGGTCAGAGCGGCTCGTAGTCGAACTTCTGGCCGCCGATCGTCGCCTCGGCCATCAGGCCGCCCTTGGGGATGATGAAAACGGCAACGCCGCGTTCGTAGCTTGTGGTCGCGCCGGCCCCCGAGGTGGCGATGATGGCGGTGGCCTGGGCCGAGAACTCGAAGTTGCCGCGCTGGAATGTCCTGAGCGCCGCGTCGTCCTGGAAGAAGATCACCTGGGCGAAACTCTGCACGCCGATCTGCAGCCCGACGGTGCCCTGGGTGCTGCGGGCACGGCCGATCGGCTCGCCGCGCTCGAACACGATGCCGGTACCGTACGAGCCGCCGATGCCGAACCCGGCCTTGCCGATGTTCGGGAACACCGCATATCCATGGGCGTGGTCGACCCACTCCTGCAGGCTCGGATCGTGGTCGACGAAGCGCACCAGCGTCGCGCGCGCGTCGGCGATGCGCACGCCGTCGGACGGAGCCGATGCGCAGCCGGCAATCAGCACGAGCGCGCAGACGAGCACGGCATGGCGGTTGAACCCCTTGAACGAAGTTGCACGAGCGCTTCTGAATCGATTCATTGGTTCGGTTTCCAAGTCGGTGGCCAACAACTCAGATTGTATCGGCAGTTCGGGGTTCCGTCACCTCGTCCGGGAATTGCAGCCGGGCCAGGCGCTGGTAGAGGCCGGATTGGCGCATGAGTTCGTCGTGCGTGCCTTCGGCGACCAGCTCGCCCTGCTCGATGACCAGAATCCGGTCGGCGCGGCGCACGGTCGCGAGCCGGTGCGCGATGACCAGCACCGTGCGCTCGCGGCTGGCCTCTTCGATCGCCTGCTGCACCAGCCGCTCGCTTTCGGCGTCGAGGCTGGCCGTGGCCTCGTCGAGCAGTAGCAGGCTCGGCGTCTTGATCAGCGCCCGGGCGATCGCCAGGCGCTGGCGCTGTCCGCCCGAGAGCCGGACGCCGCGCTCGCCGAGAAACGCGTCGTAGCCCTCCGGCAGCGCCTCGATGAAGCCGCTGGCCTGGGCCAGCCGGGCGGCGTGACGAACCTTTTCGAGCTCGGCATCGGGCTTGCCGTAGCGCACGTTGTCGGCGGCCGAGCCCGAGAACAGCGCGATGTCCTGCGACACCAGCCCGAGACCGGCGCGCAGGTCGGTCGGATCGTAGTCCCGGAGGTCGCGGCCGCGCTCCCGGGCGCCCGGTTCGACGATCCGGACGGCTCCGGAATCGGGATCATAGAACCTCAGGATGAGCTGGAAGATCGTGCTCTTGCCGGCGCCCGAAGGCCCGACCAGCGCCACGGTCTCGCCGGCGCCGACCGAGAAACTCAGATCGTGCAGTACCGGCTCGTCCGGGCGCGACGGGTATGCGAACGAGACGTGATCGAACGCCAGGCCGACCGGCTCGTGCGGGAACGGCGCCGGCTGCGCAGCCACCGGCAGCCGGTTCTCGGCCGTCAACAGCTCGGCCAGCCGCTCCATCGCCCCGGCGGCGCGCTGCACGCCGCCCCAGACTTCGCTGAGCGATGCGGTCGAGCCGGCCGCGAGCAGCGCGTAGAGCACGAACTGGCTGAGCTGGCCCGGGGTCAGCCGATTGTCCAGCACCGCGTGCGCGCCGAGCCAGAGCACGAAGGTCACCGCGCCGAAGGTCAGCACGATGACGAGCACGATCAGCACCGTGGTCGCGAAGATGCGCTTTTTCTGCGCCTCGAACGCGTTCTCGACCTGGCGCGCGAACGCCTCGGCCTCGCGCTTTTCCTGGGCGAATGCCTGGACCGTCGAGACCGCATTGATGGTCTCGTCGCCGTGGGCCGAGAAGTCGGCGACGCGATCCTGGGCCGTGCGCGACAGCCGCCGCACCCAGCGCCCGAGCAGCGCCACCGGCAGGAACACCAGCACGATCATCAGCCCGATCACGCCGGCCAGCGACGGCGCCGTGACCACCAGCAGGATCGCGCTGCCGATCAGCATCAGCAGGTTGCGGACCGCGACCGAGGCGCTCGAGCCGATCAGCGATTCGACCAGCGTGGTGTCGGTATTGAGCCGGGACAGCACCTCGCCGGTGCGGGTCGTGGCGAAGAATTCCGGGTCGAGCCCGATGACGCGCGCGTAGACGTCGCGCCTGAGATCGGTCACGACGCGCTGTCCGAGCCACGAGACCCAGTAGAACCGCAAGCCCCCGGCCACGGCCATCAGCGTGGCGGCGCCGAACAGCAGCCAGAACCAGCGGTTGATCGTCGCCGGGTCCTCGGCCAGGAAACCCTGGTCGATGACCTGCCCGACCGCGGCCGGGATGGCCATCGTACCGGCCGCGGCCAGCGTCAAAAACAGCGCAATCAGCCCCAGTTCCCGGCGGTAGCGCCGGACATAGGGCCGCAGCGCCTTCAGCGAGGCGACGTTGCGGCTGCGTTTTCGATCCGGGACTGCACTGGGCTCGGGCATGGGCCGTATTGTATTTGACGTATGTCGGAAAATTTTCGATCGCGCGCGGGCGCCCCTCTACCGCAGCGTAGTCCGTAGGAGCCGCGTCCACGCGGCGATCCATCGTCCCGATCCATCGCGGCCTGGAGGCCGCTCCTACGGATCGCCGTATGGCAATCCTTACCGCCCGCGCAGAAACAACCGGTCGAGCTCGGTCATGTCGAGCTGCACCCAGGTCGGGCGACCGTGGTTGCACTGGCCGCTGCGCTCGGTGCGTTCCATGTCGCGCAACAGCGCGTTCATCTCGTCGAGTTCCAGCTTTCGGTTGGCGCGCACCGAGCCGTGACAGGCGGCCGTCGACAGCAATTCGTCGACCGACTGCTCGACCCGCCGGCTCTCGCCCAGCTCGACCAGGTCGGCCAGCACGTCGCGCACCAGGCGGGCCTTGTCGGCGCCGGCCAGCAGCGCCGGCACCGCGCGCACGAGAATGCTCTCGGGCCCGGCCGGATCGAGATCGAATCCGAGCCGCCGCAACGCGTCGCCGTGCGCCTCCAGCGCCCGCACCTCGCCGGCCGAGACCGCCAGCGTCTCGGGCACCAGCAGCGGCTGGGCGCGTACGCGGTCCTCGTCCCAGGCCTGTTTCATGCGCTCGTAGGTGATCCGTTCGTGCGCGGCATGCATGTCGACGACGATCAGGCCGCGCGCATTCTGGGCCAGGATGTAGACGCCGTGGATCTGGGCCACCGCAAAGCCCAGCGGCGGGACGTCGCCGGCCTCGTCGGCCGGGCCCGCGGGTGCGCGCTGCAGGCCGGCCGGGGCCAGTTCCGCGTAGCGTGCCACGGCCTCTCCCACCGGCAGCCCGAGCCCGCCCTGGCGGCCGGCCGCGCTCCCGGACCGCCATGCGTCCGATCCCGGTTCACGGCCGGCCCCGAACCCGCCCGGGCCGCCTGTTGCAAGAGTCCGACCATCGCCCGACTGGCCGGCCCGCGTCCCGGCCAGCGCGCGATGGATCATCGAGAACAGGAAATCGTGCACGCCGCGGCCGTCGCGGAAGCGCACCTCGGTCTTCTGCGGGTGAACGTTGACGTCGACGCGCGCCGGTTCGATCTCGAGCATCAGCACGTAGGCCGGGTGGCGGCCCGAGTACAGCACGTCGGCGTAGGCCTGGCGCACCGCGTGCGTGACCAGCCGGTCGCGCACCAGCCGGCC
>JAVVDX010000131.1:0-5626 GCA_032251475.1 Wenzhouxiangellaceae bacterium
GAAATCGGGTGGTGGGCGATGCTGGGTTCGAACCAGCGACCCCTGCCGTGTGAAGACAGTGCTCTCCCGCTGAGCTAATCGCCCTTGAGGCCGGTAATGATACCGGCAACGCACGCCGGCGGCAACGGGTCAGGCCGTCTCGCCGGTATGCAGGTGGCGCCGGTATTCGCCCGGTGTCTGGCCCGTCCAGCGCTTGAACGCCCGCTGGAAGGCGCTTTGTTCGGAAAACCCGAGAAGGAATGCGATATCGAGCAACGAGTGGTCTGGATCATCCAGGTACTCGAGCGCCAGTTCGTGTCGCAGACGATCGACGAGGACGCGAAACGAAATGCCGCTGCGCTCGAGCATCCCGGCAAGCTCGTCCGGCTCCCGCGAGATCACCCGGGCCGCTTCGGCCAGGGTCGGCGTTCCGGTCGAAAAGGTTCGGACAATGGCTTTCCGCACCTGCTTGAGCCACGCCGGAACCTGCTCCAGAGCGAGACGATCGAGCAATTGCTGGCACACCCGGTCCATCGCATGGAGGACCGTCCGATTGGCCTGCGGCAACTCCATCGCCAGCCATTCAGCAGGAAAGCCCAGGGCGGTCTCCTCGGCTTCGAACACAACCGGGCAGCCGAACAGCTTTTCGTACTCGCGCCGGTCCGGTGGCGCCGAGTGGTGGAAGCGAACCCAGTTCGGCGCCATCCGGGGGTCGCCCGAAAGCCACCGCGCCAGGGTGATCCAGACGGCCATGTTCATTTCCTCCTGCAGCCGGTCGAGGCGCGCGCAATCAGCCAGTCGGCTGCGCCAGTGCCGGACGCATTCCTCCGGACCGATCGCCAGTTCGTTGCTGCAGGCGTTCATGACCAGGCCGGAGAAACGGTGCGAGCGGTCCAGCGCCTCGCGCACCGTACGACAACTCATCAGCACGATTCCAAGTGCACCCAGATGACCCGGCTTGACACTGGCGCCGACGTGCAGGCCGAAGAGAGGATCGCCGAGGGTTTCGGCCGCCGCTCGGGTCAGTGCGGAGAACCGGCGATAGGGCAATCGCAGGTCACTGTCATCGAGATGACTTGGCCGAATGCCTGCCCGCTGGAGCAATTCGGGGACCGATCCGCCTTGCGATTCCGTGTAATCGATCACGAGACGGAATAGCTGGACCGAGACCGTCGCCGAATCCTTGTTCGGAGCAAATACTTGTGTCAATGCGGGCGAGTTTGGGTCAATACCGAAGATTGGCGTCAATGCAAACATTATGCCCAAACCACCCCCTGAGAGAAAGATGGTTGAACACCCCCATCGCGAGACATCAACGTCAGCCATTCAGCATGCCGGGTCGTGGCTGTCAGTACTTTGGGCCGTGCCGCTGGCGACAGCCGCCGCATCCTCCCCGGAGCAGCCCGCTTCCGCGGCGGACGCCACGGCCGACTCTGCGCAGACGGAACGACCGGTCGATGAAGATCGCGAACGTGACGACTCGCCCCGGCTCGATCGCATCGTGGTGACCGCCTCCAAGCGCGTCGAGAGCCTCGAGGATGTGCCGATCTCGATGTCGGTCATCGACCAGGAGACTTTGACCAGGGCCCGCGGCCGGACGATCCAGGACATGCAGCAACTGGTGCCGAATTTCTCGTTCGACCGGGCCGGCACGGCGGTGATCACGATCCGGGGCGTCGGCGGCGGCGGCCGCAACATCGGCTTCGATACCCGTGCCGGCGTCTATCTCGACGGCGTCTATGTCGGCCAGTCCCAATCGCTGAACATGCCGCTGTTCGACATCGAGCAGGTCGAAGTGCTGCGCGGCCCGCAAGGGCAGCTGTTCGGGCGCAACACCGTATCGGGCGCGGTCAATATCACGACCCGAAAGCCGTCCGCGGCGCCCGAGGCGCAGGTCCGTTTCGTGGCTGGAAATGACGATACCTACGAAGGATACGGCTATGTCACAGGGCCGTTGTCGGAGCGCGTCGCCGGCAAGCTGGCGTTTTCGGCCGAAACCCGGGACGGATACACGACAAACGTTTTCAACGGCGACGACCTGGACGACCTGGACCGCTTCAGCACCCGGGGACAGCTGTCCATCGAGCTGACCGACAAGCTGACGGCCGACATCTACCTGGACTACTCCGATACCGAAGAGAAGACTTTGGTAGGCCGTCCCGTTACCGACTTCTTCGACACGCCGTTCGAGGACACGCCCAACCCGCCTGCCCCGTTACCGCGGCGCAAGGTCGATTTCAATACCACGCCGTTTACCGACAACGAGCTCTTCGGCGGCAGTCTCAATTTCGAATATTTCTTCGACAGCGGCCACAAGCTGACCAGCATCTCCGGCTTTCGCGGCATCGAGCAGCAGCGCCAGAACGATACCGATTACAGCCCCGACGATCTGCTGCGCATCAACTTCGACGACGAGTTCGATCAACTGTCGGAGGAAATCCGCCTGACCTCGCCCGAAGACGGTCGCCTGCGCTACGTCGCCGGCGTCTACCTCCTCCACGAAGACGCCGACACCGACCGGCGTGCGACAATCGGCCAGGATGTCGACACACTGGTCCCGCTGCCTCCCGGGTCGCCGGTTCCGTTCGCGCCGTTCGGTCTCGCGTTTGGTCTCGCCCCAGGTGCGGTCGTGCCGGCGGTCGCGAATGTCGAGACGGACAATATCGCGGTGTTCGGCTCCGTCGAGGTGGATCTTCTCGAACGGCTTACCCTGAATGCCGGCCTGCGTTACACCTACGAGGAAAAGGATCTTCGTTTCAACCTCGACGGCAGCGACAGCGGCGCATTCCGGATCGGCACACTGGAAAATTTCCGCGACGATCGCAGCGACGAGGAGATCGATCCGACCGTGGGCCTGACCTGGGCGCTCACCGAATCGGTCAATGTCTACGCCAAGTATGCACAGGGGTTCAAGAGCGGCGGCTGGAACATCGATTTCCTCAACGTCGGCCAGATTGCCACCGGCTTCGACTTCGACACCGAACAAGTCGACAGCTACGAGATCGGAATCAAGGGCCTGACGCCGGCCGGCCGTGTACGCTTCGACCTGGCCGGGTTTTACAATGAATTCGATGACTTCCAGGTATTCCAGTTCGTCCCCCTGGGCGGTGGCGCTGCAGTATTGCAATTGCGCAACGCCGCGAAAGTCGAGACGACGGGCGTGGACGGATCGGTGACCTGGCAGGCGACGCCGGACCTCAGGCTGACGGGCAATTTCGGCTACGTCGACGCCGAATTCGACCGCTTTCCGAATGGCGGCCCGGACGGCGCCGACCTGTCGGGCAACGAAGTGCCGGCGCCGGACCTGACCGCGGCGGCCGTGGTCGAGTACGCCGTACCGGTCCCGGTTCTTGACGGCCGGCTCGAGCTGTACGCCGAATACAGCTATCGCGACAGCTATTTCTCCGGCGCCAGCAACGATCCGGTGTTCGAGCGTATCGACGCCCGCGACCTGGTCAATGCCCGCCTGGGATACCGGCACCGAAACTCCGGTTTCGCGGCCAGCCTCTGGGTCCGCAACCTGTTCGACGAGCACTTCCTCAACACCCGCGGCCGGGATTTCCTCGGTAACCAGTTCGTCCAGTTCGGCGAACCGCGAAGCTACGGCATCGAACTCCGCTATGTTTACTGATCGCGACTCCCGGCTGGGCATCAGCCTGGCCACGGCCGTCCTGCTGCTGGTTTCGAGCGCCGCGCCAGCCGACGGTCCGTGGCAGACGATTTCTCCCGGCGGCCAGACCCGCTGTGCGACGGGCACGCCGTACACGTTTCATGTCCGGCGTGCCGACCCGGCGAAGCTGATGATCTTCTTCAACGGCGGCGGCGCCTGCTGGTCCGCCGAAACCTGCAAGGCGCCCGGAAAGGACGATCCGTTCCTGTACCGGCCGTCGACCCGCGACGGGGCGGGAAACCATCCGGCCGAGTTCGGCGGCGCGTTCGACCTCGACAACCCGGACAACCCGTTTATCGACTGGTCGCAGATCTTCGTGTCGTACTGTACCGGCGACATCCACTTGGGCACGCGCGACGTCGAATACCGGCCGGCCGACGGCGCCGCATTCACCATCCACCACCGGGGCTTGTACAACGCCACCGCCGCGCTGGACTACGCATTCGAACAGTTCGCCGACCCGCAGCGCGTGCTGGTCGCCGGCGCCAGCGCCGGAGCGATCTCGTCGCCTGTGTTCGCCGCCCGAGCGGCCGATCATTGGCGCGAGGCGCAGGTCATCCACTTCGCCGGCGGCGCCGGCGGCTACACGATCCCGGACCCGGCGCCGCTGTGGAAACAGTGGGGCGTGATGGCCGGACTGGAGATGATCGTGGACGCCGGCGGCCATACCGCCGATGATCTCGCGATCCTTGATCTCTACCGGATCGCCGCAAAAGCACACCCGCGCATTCGCTTCAACGTCTACGACAACGCGTACGACGCTGTGCAGGAGAAGTTTCAGTCCATGCTGGGGCAGTCGAACGAGTTGCTGCCCGGCCTGCGGCGAAACCGCGAGGTGTTGCGCGCAATCGTGCCGTCGCTGAACAGTTTCATCGCCGGCGGAAACTTCCATACCGTGTTGCGCTTCGACGACTTGTATACCCGTTGCACCGATGGCGTGCGCGCCGTGCACTGGCTGGCCGCGGTAAGCCGGGGCAGGGATCTCGACGATGTCGACTGCGGCGCCGGCGAAGATTGCCGGACGGATTGCTCGGAATAGCGTCAGCGCGTTGGGGTGATTCTGCCGGCGACTTCCAGGAAACGTCATCGGCTCATTTCCGGCGACCGATCGGCATCAGCAGCCGGTACAGCACCGGAATCACCAGCAGCGTCAGCGCGGTCGACGCGATCAGCCCGGAGATGATCGCCCAGGCCAGCGGCGGCCACAGCGTCGACTGGGTCAGCGTCAGCGGCATGAGCCCGAGCACCGTCGTCGCCGTGGTCATGAGGATCGGCCGGGTCCGGCGGACGACGGCCTGCCCGATGGCCCGGTCGACGGCCGCCTCGTCGTGCTCGCCGGCGCGGTGCTGCTCGGCGACGTCGATGAGCACGATCGCGTTGTTGACGACGATGCCGACCAGCGCGACGACGCCCAGCGTGGCCGTGAACGAGAACGCCTGGCCGGCCAGGATCAGGCCGGGCACGACGCCGACCGCGGCCAGCGGCACCGTCACCAGAACGATCGCGACCAGCCGGAACGAATTGAACTGCCAGAGCAGGAACACCAGCAGCAGCAGGATGCCGATCGGCAGGGCTGAGAACAGCGCGCTGTTGGCGCTGCCGGCCTCGGCTGCGGCGCCGCCGGCCTCCAGCCGCACGCCCGTTGGAAGTTCGAGCCCGGCCAGGCGCGGGGCCGCGCGTTCAAGCACCTGGTTGTAGGTCACGCCGTCGGCCGTTTCGGCCAGCACGCGGGTCAGGCGCGCCAGGTCGCGGTGCTCGATCACCGAAGGCTGGAACGCGACGCGGGTCGTGACGAACTGCGCCAGCGGCACGGGCCCGGCGTCCGTGGCCAGGCTCAGCCCTTCCAGCGCCTGCAGCGGAAAGCGTTCGCCTTCGGGCGAGCGGATGCGCATCGGCACCGGCTCGCGGCCGGGCCGCCAGACCGAGAAGTCGCGCCCGAGCGTGGCGTCGGCCAGCAGTTGTCCGGTCGCCTCGCGC
>JAVVDX010000132.1:0-5475 GCA_032251475.1 Wenzhouxiangellaceae bacterium
GGCCCGCACCGACCACCTGTACGAAAAGGTGCGCGACGTCGTGCCCGAAATCGAATGGCCGCTGCACGCGCCGCTGATCGACGCGATCAACCGGCTGAAGAAGGAACGCAACGCGGTGATCCTGGCGCACAACTACATGACGCCGGAGATCTTCAACTGCGTCGGCGACGCGACCGGCGATTCGCTGAAGCTGGCGCAGCTCGCGGCCGATTCGGACGCCGACATCATCGTTCAGGCCGGCGTGCACTTCATGGCCGAGACGGCAAAGATCCTGTCGCCGGACAAGACGGTGCTGATTCCCGACCTCGAGGCCGGCTGCTCGCTGGCCGCGTCGATCACCGGCAACGACGTGCGCCGGATCCGGCAGGCCTACCCCGGCTACCCGATCGTCACCTACGTCAACACCTCGGCCGAGGTCAAGGCCGAGGCCGACATCTGCTGCACGTCGTCGAATGCAGTGCAGGTGATCGAGGCCGCCGCGTGCCAATGGGGTACAGACACGGTCATCATGATCCCGGACGAATACCTGGCGAAGAACGTCGCCAGCCAGACCGACATCCGGATCCTGACCTGGAAAGGCGCGTGCGAGGTGCACGAGAAGTTCACGCGCGAGGAAATCGAGCAATTGCGCGTTGAATACCCCGACGCGATGATCATCACCCACCCGGAATGCCCGCCCGAGGTGCTCAAGGCAGCCGATTTCGCCGGCTCGACCGGGGCGATGTCGGCCTTCGTGCACGATCATCACCCGAAGACGGCGATCCTGATCACCGAGTGTTCGATGAGCGACAACGTCGCGGTCGCGAACCCCGAAACCCGCTTCATCCGGCCGTGCAACCTGTGCCCGCACATGAAGCGCATCACGCTCAGGGGCATCTACGAGTCGCTGCGCGCACTCAAGTACGAGATCGAGGTCGCCCCGGACGTCGCCGCCCGGGCGCGCGCCAGCCTGCAGGCCATGCTGGACCTGCCGGCCAGCGCGACTCCGCCAGCATTCGATACCGCGCGGCCGGCGGCGGCGGCCGATTACGTCGCCGTCTGATCAGCGCAGCGGCCGCGTGCCGGTGAGCGCAACCACGCTGCTGCTGGTCAACCCGGCCAGCCGTTCCGGCAACCAGGCGCTGGACCCGGTCCGCAGCGTCCTCGCGGAACTCGGTCCGGTGGATTTCCATACTCCCGCCAGCCCCGACCGGCTCGCCGAATTGATCCGCGAACGCGGGCCGGATTCGGCGCGAATCGTGCTCGGCGGCGGCGACGGCACGATCAACGCCGCGCTCGGGGCGTTGCTCGAATGCGGCCGCCCGCTGGGCATTCTGCCGTTGGGAACGGCCAACGATTTCGCGCGCTCGCTGGATCTGCCGCGCAACCCGCAGCGCGCAGCCCGGGTCATCGCCCGCGGCGAGACGCTTGCCGTCGATGTCGCGCGCGTCAACGACTGCCCGTGCGTCAACGCGTTCGGCATCGGCTTCGGGCCGGAGACCACGCGCCAGGTCGACGCGGCGAGCAAGCTGCAGTTCGGCATCACCGCCTACCTGCTCGGCGTCTTCCGGACGCTGCGCCGCCAGCCGGCATTCGAAGCGCGAATCGAATGCGACGGCCGCAGCCTGACCGGCCGGTTCTTCCAGATCACCGTCGCCAACGGCGTCCATTACGGCGGAGGCATGACCATCGCACACGATGCGCAGCTCGACAACGGCCAGCTCGATGCGGTGCTCGTGCCACACCGGAACCGGCTGCTGCTGCTGCCCAACGCGCTCGCTTTCCGGCAGGGCCATACTCGTGCGGTGCCCGACGTGATCCACCTGCGCGGCGCTTCGGTCGAAATCGAGACGGAGTCGGCCATGGACGTCACCGTCGATGGCGAATTCCTGACCACGACGCCGGTACGCGCCAGCGTCCGCAGGCGGGCCCTGACGGTGTACGCTCCGGGTCTGGGATCCGACGGCGGCGCTGCCGCACAGGATTGAATGCGATGCCGCCTGTTCTGAGCGACGACGAAGCCCGGCTGCTCGACACCGGCGGCGATTGCTGGGCGCTGCGCCAACGCTACGCGCACGCGCTGGAGCACCTGATCGAACAGGATTCGGCGCGCCGGCACATCGAAGCCCGGCTCGCCGAACTGGACCGGCTGGCCGAACGGCTCGAGCGAGCGATCCGCGAACGGAATCTGCTGCCGCGCCAGGCCGACCCGGATCTCGAAGACTTGCGCGAACTCGGCGACACGGTCCGGCACTGGCTGGGCGCGGAAGCCACATGCCACCTGCTCGCCGCGTTCGCCGAAGAGGAACGCGAACTCGCCGAACGGCTCGCCGCGCTGCCCGACGAGCGTTTCGGCCATGCTGCCGCGGATGCGCGCGGATCGTGCCGGCGCCTGCAGCAACTGGCCGACGGCTGAACCGCGCCGGCAGCAACGGACCCATCGGATGGAATCCCCGGTCATCATCGTCGGCTCCGGCATCGCCGGCATCTGGGCGGCGCTGAAGCTGGCGCCGCTGCCGGTCGCGGTGCTGACCGGCAAGCACGCCGGCGGGGAATCGTCGTCGGCCTGGGCGCAGGGCGGCATCGCGGCGGCGCTGGGGCCGGACGACACGCCCGAACTGCACGCCGCCGACACGATCACCGCCGGCGCCGGGCTGGTGAACGAGGCGGTGGCGCGTGAACTCGCCGACGCCGCGCCGGAGCAGGTGCGTGAACTCGAGCAACTGGGGGTGCCGTTCGAGCACGACGCCGACGGAAACTGGCTGCTTTCGCGCGAGGCGGCGCATTCGCGCGCCCGCGTCGCGCGGGTCGGCGGCGACCAGGCCGGTGCGGCCATCGTCCAGGCGATGGTCGACGCGCTTGGCAAGGCCGATCATGTCCGGCTGCTCGAGGGCTGGTACGGCGCCGGGCTGCAGGTCGCCGACGGACGCTGCACCGGCATCGTCGCGCGCAACCCGGCCGGTACGATCGAGCCCCTGCCCGGCCGCGCGACGATTCTGGCCACCGGCGGGCTCGGCGGACTGTTCGCGGTCACGACCAACCCGCCCGGCAACCGCGGCCAGGCGCTGGCCTGGGCCGCACGCGCCGGCTGCACGATCCGCGACCCCGAGTTCGTCCAGTTCCACCCGACCGCGATCGACGTCGGTCGCACGCCGGCGCCGCTGGCCACCGAGGCGTTGCGCGGCGAGGGTGCGGTGCTGGTCGACCGCGAAGGCCGGCGCTTCATGACCGCGGTGCACGAGATGGCCGAACTGGCGCCGCGCGATGTCGTCGCCCGCGCCGTGCAGGTCCAGTTGCAGACCGGCGACGGCGCGTTTCTCGACGCGCGCGAGGCGGTCGGAAACGATTTTCCGAGCCGCTTCCCGGCCGTGTTCCACGCCTGCATGGCGTTCGGCATCGACCCGCGGCACGAGCCGATCCCGGTCGCGCCGGCGGTCCACTACCACATGGGCGGCATCGCCGCGAACCTCGACGGCAGCACCGGCATCGACGGCCTGTTCGCGATCGGCGAGGTCGCCTGCACCGGCGTGCACGGCGCCAACCGGCTGGCGTCGAATTCGCTCATCGAGGCATTGGTCATGGGCGACCACGCGGCCCGAATGCTGCGCCAGACCCCGGCGCCGCCGGAAGCCGGCACCGTCACCGCCGTGGCCGCGAGCCCGCGGCTGTCCGACGATTCGCTCGCTGAACTGCGCCGGACGATGGCGCAACACGCCGGCGTCGAGCGCGACGCGACCGGCCTGACGCGCCTGCTCGACGATCTCGATCAACTCGAACGGGCGAACGGCCCGGCCGACGCGCTGCTCACCGCCCGCTTCATCGCCGCCGGCGCGCTGGCGCGTACCGAGAGCCGCGGCGCTCACGCCCGCAGCGATTTCCCGGAGACTGCCCCTGATGCCGTGCACACCGAACTGACGCTGAGCCAACTCGAATCCATCCAGTCCGAAAGCAAGGAGTCTGTTCGATGAACCCGGTCCCGAACCATGTCCTGGAAGAAATCATCGCGCGCGCGCTGGCCGAGGACCTCGGCGGCCGCGGCGACGTCACCAGTACGGCGACGATCCCGGCCGCGGCAACCGGCCGCTTCGTCATCGCCGCGCGCCGGCCCGGCGTGCTCGCCGGCCGGGCCGCGGCGGCCGAGACGTTCGTCCGGATCGACCCGGAACTGCGCGTCGAATGGCTGGCCGGCGACGGCGACGCGCTGCAACCGGACACCGAAATCGCGCGGATTACCGGGCGGGCGCGCTCGATCCTGGCCGCCGAGCGCACGGCGCTGAATTTCCTCGGCCGGCTCAGCGGCGTCGCGACGCTGACCCGGGCCTACGTCGACGCAGTGGCCGGCACCGGCGCGGCGATCGCACACACGCGCAAGACCACGCCAGGCCTGCGGGCGCTGGAACTCGCCGCGGTCGCGGCCGGCGGCGGCGCGGCGCATCGCTTCGGCCTCTTCGACGCGGTGCTGATCAAGGACAACCACGTCGCTATCGCCGGCGGCGTTGCCGAGGCGGTGCAGCGCGCTCGCCGGTTCGCCGGCCACATGACACGCGTGGCCGTCGAGGTCGACACATTCGACCAGCTCGACGAGGCCATCGCCGCCGGCGCCGACAGCGTGCTGCTGGACAACTTCACGCTTCCGGACCTGGCCGAGGCAGTCGGACACGCGCAAGGCGAGGGCGTCGTGCTCGAAGCCTCGGGCAACGTCGATCTCGAGACCGTCCGCGACATCGCGGCAACCGGCGTCGACGTCATCTCGGTCGGCGCGCTCACGCACTCCGCGCCCAACCTGGATCTGGGGCTGGACTGGCGCAACTGAACCGGTAATCCGTCCCCGGCGGGCACCCGGCCGAGCGCCGTCTGAACGAGTCCCGAGAGCCGGGAGTCAGGCAAATTGACCCGAATCAAGAAACTCCGCGGTCTCCGGCTGCATGATTTCCTCCGGTCTGCCCGGAGTGCGTTCCCGTTGAATCCTCCAGCCCAACCAGGTCAAGCGAACAGAAGCGCCGCGGCGTCTGGCGACGCCAGTATCGCGGCATTGGCGCTGTTGCAAAAAAGCGATCTGTTCGGACGACTTGGCACGGCCAGCCTCGCGGCCCTGGCCGAGAAGTCGCGCTTTGTCGAATATGCTCGAAAGGAAAGCATCGTCGCCCCGGCCGAACGCCCGCAAGGCATCTACCTGGTCGAGTCGGGGCTCGTCAAGCTGGTCTTCTATTCGTACCGCGGCCACGAAAAATCGATTGCGCTTCTGGGTGCCGGCAAGGCGTTCGGGCAGGCCGAATGCTTTTCGGGAAAGCCGATGCACTGCCACGCCCTGTGCCTGCTGCCGGCGCGCGTTCTGCTGCTGGGAAAGGCGGCGGTCCGTTCCATGGCCGAGACCAATGCGCAATTCGGCCTGTGCATCATCGACTGCCTGAGCCGGCAATACGATGCGCTCGTCCGCGACATCAAATACACCAGCGGCTATGGCGCTTCGCAACGCATCGTCTCGTTTCTGCTCTA
>JAVVDX010000133.1:0-5392 GCA_032251475.1 Wenzhouxiangellaceae bacterium
CTGCGCGGGATGAACCCAACGATTGTGCCAACGATCTAATGCGACGGGCCCATCGACGACTCACGCCCCGCGCTGCGCCGGTGAGTATCGTCCCGACGATAACGAAAGATCAGCACCCCCGCGACCAGTGCAACTGCAGCCGCGAGCAGGTTGTTCCGGCTTGTTGCCGCAAGAAAGCACAGCGACAGCGCCAGGCCCAGCACGGGCAGCAGCCTGTCGCCGGGAAAACGAAATGCGTCGGGCGCGTCTTGAAAACGGCGCTGGAGGATCAGCAACGCGCTGCACGTGCCGATGTAGGTGGCCAGTCTTGCGACGACCGACAGCATGGCCAGGGCCACGAAGCTGCCGCTCAGGGCCAGGACAAGCGCGATCGCGGTCTGGACGACGATGGCATTGGCCGGCGTGTGATAGCGCGGATGCACTGCCGCGAGCCAGCGCGGGCCGTAGCCGTCGTCGGCCAGCGCAAAGGCGTAGCGGGGCCCGATCAGCGTGGTGTTGCCGAGGTTGCCGAAGATCGAGACGAACGCGCCAACGCTGAGCAGCAGCACTGCCGCCGGTCCGGCGAATTGCCCGGCGGCGCGCGCCAGCGGCGATTCGGCGGAAGCGAGATCGGGCAGGGTGCCCAATGCCACCGCCTGCACCGCAACGTAGACCAGCGTGATGACGGTGATCATCGTCAGCATCGCGAACGGCACGTCGCGTTTGGGATTACGGTACTCGCCCGCCGCTGCCGGCGTGTTCTCGAACCCGGCGTAGGCAAAAAGCAGCAGTAACGCGGCCTCGGTCAGACTGCCGCTCAGAACGGGCCGGTCGTCGGGCATCGTCAGCAGCGACCAGTCAATATAAAACACGCCGACAATCACGAAGAATGCCAGCGGAATCAGCTTGGCGATGGTCAGCGCCACCGCGACCCGCGCGCCGGACTTGACGCCGACGACATTCGCCCAGGCCAGCACCGCCAGCGCCGCGCCGATTGCAAGCGCCCTGGGCAGGCCCGATGCCGCGGCCGGCCAGAACTCGGCCAGCGCCAGCGTCAGCCCGTTGCTCAGCGCAGCGACCGAGGCGATCCGCGTCAGCCAGGTCATCCAGCCGACCTCGAAGCCGATGAAATCGCCGAACGCTTCGCGCGTGTACAGATAGGCGCCGCCGGGCTGGTCGAAATAGCTCGCTGCCTGGGCGTGACACAGCACGAGTACGGCGACTGCGAGGCCAGCCAGCAATATGGCCCACAGGCTGAACGGCCCCAGTAACGCAGCAGCGGCTGCAGGCAAGAGATAGATACCGCTGCCGATGACGTCGTTGATCGAGATGCCGACCAGCTGCCAGCGGCCGACAGCGCGAATCAGATCAGGCTTGCCAGGCATGGCCGTCTCGAATCAGGTGCCGATCAACTGCGTCAGCCGCCCGGTGAGAATCGCCAGGTAATTGCCGATCGCGTAGCCGATCAAAGCCATCAGGATCGATGCCGGCACCAGCGATTCGCGATGGTGTGCGGCGACAACCGGCGCCGACGCTGCGCCGCCGATGTTGGCGGCCGAGGCAATCGCCAGCGTGTGCACGTCGACCTTGAACAGCTTCGCGCCGGCCAGGATGAACGCGCCGTGGATGAAGATCCAGACGTAGGCAGCCGCGACGAACCAGCCCATCTGGCCGAGATCGGCATTGGCGACGTTGGCCCGGGCGCCGACGCTGGCGACGAACACGTAGATGATCGCCATCGCGATTGGCTGGGCGCCGGGCAGGGCGCGCGCGCGGGTCGCCGACAGCAACAGCGCGATCGACGTCACCAGCAGGATGATCCATGTGCTCTCGGTGATCACCGGCTGGCCGCCGAGCGCGATCTCGGGCAACCGTGCGGCCAGCCAGACGCTGACCGCCGTGGTGGTCAGCGCGAGCAGCGCCAGGTACAGGATCTGGGTCATGGTCGGGGCGTGCTCGGCCTCGCCGACCGCCAGCGCGGCCTTTTCCATGCGCTCGATCCGGTCGTGCGCGACGCCGGCCCAGCGGTTGAAACGGTCGGCGAATGCGCGAGAACCGAGCAGGATCGGCAGCCAGATGATGTAGACCAGGTTATCGGCCACGGCCGCCATCGTCATGTGTTCCGGCCGGCCTTCCAGCGCCGACCAGGCCGCGTTCATGTTGCCGGTGCCGCCGATCCACGACCCCGACAGCGTGCCGAACGCCGGCCAGCTCGACGGGTCGAGCACGCCCAGCGATGTAAACACCGTATAGGAGACGGCCGCGCCGACGACCACACCGACCGAGCCGATCAGCATCACGAACACGCCCTTGCCCATGATCCGGACCGCGCCGGCGACGTCGACCTTGATCAGCATCAGCGCAATGAACAGCGGCAGGCCGTACTGTCTCAGGCCGGCGTACGCTTCGCTGGAAAACGGGATGACGCCGGTATTGCTGAGGATGATCGGCGTCGCATAGATCCACAGCAGCGGCGGCAGGTAGTTGAAGATCCGCCAGCCGCTGGTCTGCTCCAGCCAGAAGAAGAACGCGGAGACCGCAACCAGCATGGTCATGACGCCGAGCGGGCTCGCGACCTCCAGCGGTTGCGTGTCCATGGTCACCGCCAGCACGATTGCGAGCAGCAGCAGTGCGGCGAGCCCGGCCCCCGCCAGGGTCGATTGCATTTGTCGATTCATCGGCGACTCCCTCCCGGTAACTCCCTCAGGCAAACAGCCGGTAGCCTATCAGCACCAGGCCGACGACGACGAACAATCCGCCGCTGACGCGCTGGAGCAGGGCATGCGGCAGCCTGGACGCGAACCGGTGGCCAAGCCAGAGCGCAGGCAGGTTGGCCGCGGCCAGTCCCAGTGCGGCGCCGGCGAACACGCCTGCGGCATTCGGCAGGCCGGCGCTCAGCGCGACGGTTGCGAGCTGCGTCTTGTCGCCCATTTCCATGATGAAGAACAGCCACAGCGTCGTCAGGAATGCGCCGTGCGTCGACTTCGACGGTGCGGATTCATCATCTTCCTCGCGGCCGAACAGGATCCAGATTCCGATCAGCAGAAAACCGATCGCGACGATCCAGTCGAGAAGTCCCGCCGGCAGAAGCCGGTCGAGCAGGGCGCCGCCGGCGACGGCCAGCCCGGCATTGGCCGCCGAACCGGCCAGCAACCCGGCCAGCACGGCCCAGGGCTTCCGGAAGCGTGCGGCCAGGTAGATGACCACCAGCTGGGTCTTGTCGCCGAGCTCGGCCAGCGCAATGGCGGGAAACGTCAGGAGGAAACTTTCCAAGGCGGGATATCGCTCCGGCACCGGGTTCGGGAACGGGGCGGAAGATACCCCAAATCGGCCACGGCCGTTGCCGGGTCAGATCCAAGCTGCTGAAAATATCGATAAATTACATTATAAAAATACTATAACATATTGATATTATGTAATTAAATGTATAAAACAGAATCCCGGTTTCGAGGTTTGTACAGTAGTTATGCGCATGGGTGTTTTCGATAGACAAACCGAATCAGCCGATCCGGGTTGTCGATAGCGTCGGAATTCCAGTTGCGGGCAGGGTGTTCTACGGTGCGCTGAACCGGCCCGATTCACGGCCGGGATCCTCGTCCGCGCTGATGCTGTAGCCGTCCGACCCGAAAGTGACGGGCGCGGGCCGGCCGTTTTCGGGCAGGTAGTCGTGCAGCGGCTTGAGCGAGCGCCAGAACTCGTGCCAGCGCGAGCCGCGGTGGGCCTCGAGGTTGTCCGCGGTCATTCGGAACGGGTAGATCTCGACGCCGATGGTTTCCTGGCCGTTGCGCAGCGCGGCCTCGGCAAGCAGGTAGATCTGTTCCATGTAGTAATCGGTCATCGCAAAGCAGCCGTTCGACGCACAGCCGCCGTGGATCATGATGTTGCTGCCGGTACGTTCCAGGGCGCGGTCGAATCGATTCGGATAACCGAGATTGAAGGCGAGGTAAAAGTCCGAGTGCGGGTGCAGGCGCTCCGGGCGAACCGCATAGATGCCTTCCGGTGCCTGGTAATCGCCCTCGAAGCGCTTCGGGCCCAGCGTGCCGGAGATGTCGCAGATCGGGAAGATCCGGAACAGTTCGAAGCCGTCGCGCCCCCGGAGGTAGAGTTCGAGCTCGCGGCTTTGCTTGAAGATCCGGATATGCACCGGATCGCCGATGCGCAGGTCGCGCGGGGCCAGCCGTTCGCTGAGCCAGTCGCGCTGGTTGAGCCAGGCCGCCCGGGAATTCTCGCTGCTCGGAAACGCGAACTCGGCCGGTGTGGTGAACGAATCGGCGCCGGCGCCGGTCAACGGGGAGCCGGCCGCGATCGCGGCCAGCGAAAACAGCAATGGAGAGAAGGCTCGACGCATTGGCTGAAGTTTGCCAAACTCCGGGCGCGGGCGCAATCGTGACGCTCGCGCCGAACAAGGAACAAACGATGAAGGACAAGGTAAATGCCGCAGTCGTCCAGGCGGGCTCGAAGATCTTCGACCTTGAAGCGACGCTGGAAAAGTTCGAGGGCCTGGCCCTGGAAGCCGCACGCCAGGGCGCAGAGGTCGTCGTCTTTCCCGAAGCGTTCCTGGGCGGATATCCGAAGGGGATGGATTTCGGGGCACGCGTCGGCCAGCGCTCGGAAAGCGGCCGCGAATGGTTCGCGCGCTACTGGCGCGAATCCGTCGATGTTCCCGGACCGGTGACCGAGCGCGTCGGCCAGATCGCGCGAAGCTGCCGCCTGAACCTGGCCACAGGCGCCGTCGAGCGCGATCACGGCACGCTGTACTGCACGCTGCTGTATTTCGGCGCTGACGGGAGCCTGCTGGGCAAGCACCGCAAGGTCATGCCGACGGCGATGGAACGGCTGATCTGGGGCTTCGGCGACGGTTCGACGCTGGAGGCGGTCGACACGGCTGCCGGGCGGATCGGCGGTGCTATCTGCTGGGAGAACTACATGCCGCAGCTGCGCCTTTCGCAATATGCGCAGCATGTCGAACTGTACTGTGCACCGACCGTCGACGATCGCGAGAGCTGGCAGCCGAGCATGCGGCATGTCGCGATCGAAGGCCGCTGTTTCGTGCTGTCGGCGTGCCAGTACATGACCCTGGACGATTGTCCGGACGACTATCCGGTCGGGCGCGACGAGCATGAGGACGATGTACTGATCCGCGGCGGCAGCGTCATCGTCGATCCGTTCGGGAACGTTCTGGCCGGGCCGGTGTACGATCGGGAGGCCATTGTGTATGCGGAACTGGACGCGTCGGCCATCGCGCGCGGGAAATTCGACCTCGACATCGCCGGGCATTATTCACGGGGCGATATTTTCAATCTTAAAATCAATAAATTATGAGAGGTATCTGGGAAATAACATGACGTATGAGGCGGTTCAAGGACAATTCATAGCGGAGCCGTTCAGTGCCAGAATCGCCGGTCGATGCCAT
>JAVVDX010000134.1:0-2325 GCA_032251475.1 Wenzhouxiangellaceae bacterium
CCGCACCTCTAAACTGGCTGGAATTCGCGATGCCTGCCGCGACGAGACCCAAATTCGATGCCGACCTGATCGCCAAGTACGGCGGTGCCGGTCCCCGCTACACGTCGTATCCGACGGCGGTCCAGTTCAACGATACGTTCGGGGCGAAGGACTGGCTCGCGGCGATCGACGAGAGCAATCGGCTGCCGATTCCGGCCGATCTCTCGCTGTACGTGCACGTGCCGTTCTGTGCCAGCCCGTGCTTCTATTGCGGCTGCAATCGCGTGATCACGCGCTCGACCACGGCCGGACAGGAATTCCTGGTCGACCTCGAGCGCGAGCTGGACCTGGTCGCGCCCCACATCGATCCGGACCGGACGGTGCGTCAGGTGCACCTCGGCGGCGGTACGCCGACGTTCCTGACCACCGGCCAGATCAACCAGTTGCTGCGGCTGCTGAAAACGCGCTTTCATTTCGCCGCCGACGCCGAAATCGGCCTCGAGGTCGATCCGCGCTCGGTCGAGCCGGCCGACATCCGCCGCCTGCGCGAGATCGGCTTCAATCGCATCTCGATCGGCGTCCAGGACCTGGATGTCGATGTCCAGAAGGCGGTCAACCGCGAGCACAGCTATACCCGCGTTGCGTCCATTCTCGGCGCAGCGCACGCCGTGGGCTTCGATTCGGTCAGCGTCGACCTGATCTACGGCCTGCCGAAGCAGACCACCGAGGCGTTTTCGCGCACGGTCGAGCAGGTCATCGGAATGAAGCCGGACCGCTTGTCGCTGTTCAACTACGCGCACATGCCGCACCTGTTCAAGGCCCAGCAACGGATCAGGGCCGAGGATCTGCCGTCGCCGGCGACCAAGCTGGCGCTGTTCCGCAACAGCCTGAACCAGTTCCTCGACGCCGGCTACGAGTTCATCGGCATGGACCACTTCGCGCTGCCCGACGACGATCTCGCCCAGGCCCGGCGCGACGGCACGATGGTCAGGAACTTCCAGGGCTATTCGACCTGCGGCGGCCTGGACCTGCTGGCGTTCGGACCGAGCGCGATCTCGCAGGTCAACGACGCGTTCGCGCAGAATCACCGCAAGCTCGTCGACTGGCAGATCTGCGTGCGCGACGGCCGGCTGCCGATCGCGCGCGGGCTCAAGCGCACGACCGACGACCGGCTGCGCGCCGAAATCATCAGCGTGATCATGTGCACCGGCGCGCTCGATTTCCGTCCGTTCGAGCGCGACTACGAATTTTCGTTCCGGGGCTATTTCGCCGAGGAGCTCAAGCGGATCGAACCGCTGGTCGACGACGGCCTGCTGCGCCGGACCGAGCACGGCTTCGAAGCCAACCCCGAGGGCCTGCTGTTCCTGCGCGCCATCGCGATGGTTTTCGACGCCTACATCAAGCGCGACAACGAGAACTCGACCCGTTTCTCGAAAATCGTCTGAGGCTGGCCGGCCCCGGGACCGGATGCGAGTGGCTGTGACGGAAGGCACGGAAAAATCCCGCCTTCACGCTCGATTTGGTATTCTTGGTTCCGTGGTCCAGTCCCCCGGATGCTCCCCTGATGTCCAAACCCGTTTCCCTCACCGAAGGCGGCCAGCCCAAGACTTCCTGCCGGCAATGCAGCCTGTTCGATCTTTGCTTTGCCCAGGAGGTCGCCGAGTCCCGCCGCGCCGAGCTGGACCGGATCATCCGCCGGCAGCGGCCGCTGCAGAAGGACGGCCACATCTTCCATGCCGGCCAGCAGCTCAAGAGCGTGTGCGTCGTCCAGGCCGGCACGATCAAGACCTACAGGCTGTCCCGGGAAGGCGACGAGATCGTCACCGGGTTTCACCTGCCCGGTGAACTGATCGGCCTGGACGCGATCGGCGACGGCCGGCACCCCGAGTTCGCCGTGGCGCTGGAGGACAGCCGGTACTGCGAGATCCCGTACCGGGATTTCCACAAGATTCTCGACGAGAGCCCCGAGCTCAACGAGCTGATGCTCAAGCTGCTTTCGGCCGACATGGCCGAGACGCGCGAGTTGCTGGTCGTGATCGGGCGCATGGACGCGCGCGCACGCGTTGCGACGTTTCTTCTGAACCTGTCGCGCCGGCTGACCCGGCGCGGCGAGGACGGCAGGCGTTTCCGGCTGTCGATGGACCGCCGCGACCTGGCCAATTACCTGAGCCTGACGATCGAGACCGTCTCGCGCACCCTGAGCTGGATGCAGAAGGACGGCATGCTCAGCGTGCGCGGCAAGCTGGTGCAGATCGAGGACATCGACGCGCTGCTCGAGACGGCCGGGCGGGAGCACGAGGACCTGCTCGAGCGCGCGGTATAGAAGCAGGCCATTCCATGAACTGC
>JAVVDX010000134.1:2425-5191 GCA_032251475.1 Wenzhouxiangellaceae bacterium
TCGATGCGCGTGACCGGCTGGTCGAGCATCTGGTCGAAATAGTGCCACGCATAACCGGCGCCGTAACTGCTGACGCCGTCGCCGGTCACCAGCACCGGCCGCGGAGCTTCGAGCACCGGCACCGACGGGCTGCCGGCGTCCAGGCCTTCATGGGCAAGACCGCTGGCGATGTTCGCGACCCGGACGCGGTGTGCTTCGGTCAGGTTCGCCAGTGTCTCGTGTACCGGCGCCAGATCTTCGGGCTGAATGCCGGCGTGGATCACGAGGCCGCCGCGGCCGAATTCCACCGGCCCTTGCGCGGTTTCCAGCGTCAACGGCTTTTCGGCAACCTGCACGCGATAGCCGTCGGCCAGCAGCCCCGCCAGCACGGCCGGCGCCCGGTGCTGGTCCCAGGCCACCGCCCAGGCGGTGGCGTCGGCGTCGATTTCGATCACCGGGGCATGCGGCAATTCGTCGTCGGTCAATTCATCGCCGAGCGCCGGCAGCCGGCTGGCCTCGGCGAAGGGCAGGTCGAACGCGTGTTGCAGCGGCCAGGCCGAGACGTCGTAGAACGTCTCCATCGGCAGTTCGGTCGGGGTGGCGAAGATCGCGCTCGCGAACTGCTGCAGATCCTGGGCGGCCGGAATCGCCCAGGCATGGCCGGGCCGGTATTCGGCCCCGTCGATCGTCACGGCCTCGTCGATTGCCCGGACCTCGATGCCGTGGCCGAGCAGCGTCGCGAGCAGCCGCCGTGCCCGCTCCGGGTCGCCGTCGTCGCCGAGCAGCCAGCCGCCGCGGCCGGCGCCTTCGTTCGCCTGGTCGAAAAACGCGGCCTGGTGGGCGATCAGTTCGTCGGCCAGGTCGACCGCGGCGTTGAGCGTCGAGATCGACGTACGGACGTGGTTGGCGATCGCATCGGCGAACGTGCGCTCGCCGTACGGCGTGTCCATCCGATGGCCGCGCGCCGAGCCCTGCTCGAACAGGATGCCGATGCCGCCGGTCACGTCCGGATAGGTCGACCCCTTGCCGAGGTAGTAGTCGTCGAAGCTCTCGCGCGAGTAGTACGGCTCGCCGGCGGCATCGAGGATTTCGCCGTGGTATTCGGCGATCTTCCTGGTCAGTTCGAACACCCGCTCAGGCGTGTCCGGGTTGTTGCGCTGGGGGATGCCGGGCTGGAAGAAGTAGCTGGATTCGTGGCCCATTTCGTGCGCGTCGGTCAGCACGTGCGGGCGCCATTGCCGGTACTGGGCGATGCGCTGGCGCGAGACCGGGTGGGTCAGCGGCAGCCAGTCGCGGTTCAGGTCGAACCAGTAGTAGCTGGTTCGGCCGTTGGGCCAGGCCTCGTCGTGCTCGCGGTCGTTCGGATCGGCCGACGGGTTGCGGCCGCGGTGCATGTTGACCCAGTGCGCGAACCGGTCCAGCCCGTCGGGGTTGATCATCGGCTCCATGACGATGACCATCTCGTCGAGCCAGCGCCGGACCTGTTCGTCCTCCGACGTCGCCAGATACCACGCCACCAGCGACGCGGCCGAGGCGCCGGAGGCCTCGTTGCCGTGGACCGAATAGCCCAGCCACACCACCGGCGGTCCGTCGCCTTCGCGGCTGGCCCGGATCCGTCCGGCGCGGATCGTTTCCAGCTCGGCCAGGCGATCGGGCCGGGCGAAGTAGACCAGGACGTGCTCGCGGCCGCCGTAGCTGCGACCGAGGGTCTCGATGCGTACCCTGTCGGAGGTTCGCGCCAGCTCGCGGTAGAAGCGCAGCAGTTCGAAGTGGTGCGGGTGCCGGCTGCCGGGCTCGAACCCCATCCGTTCGGCGAATTCGGCCGCATCGGTCGATTCGGGCAGCCCGGGCAGTGCCGGGGATGCCGCGCCGGATGCGATCGTGCACAGCAATACGGCGAGCGCGAGTGCAATAGATTGCATGGCAGATCGCATGGCAATTCCGTCTGGTCGATGAGGGCCTGATAGCATAACGTTCCAAACCGACGAGTTTGTGCCGACAGGAGGAACGTCTCATGCAGCTTGTATCGAGGGACCTGACCGACGGCCAGCCGATTGCGCCGCGTTTCGCGTTCGGCAAGCCGGACCCGCAGGATCACATGACGCTATCGGACAATCTCAGCCCGCACCTGGCCTGGCACGACGTGCCCGACGGAACGCATTCGTTCGCGCTGCTGTGCGTCGATCCGGACGTGCCGTCGGTGGCCGACGACGTCAACCGGGAAGGCAAGACCCTGCCGGCCGACATGGAGCGGGTCGACTTCTATCACTGGGTCATGATCGACATCCCGCCCGACGTGCGCGAGCTCGAGACCGGCGCGTGCAGCGACGGCGTCACCGCCGGCGGCAAGAAGAATCCGCACGGGCCCGAGGGCAGTCGCCAGGGGCTGAACAACTACACTCAGTTCCTCGACGGGGCCGACGACCTCGAGGGCAGGTATTTCGGCTACGACGGCCCGTGCCCGCCGTGGAACGACGAGCGCCTGCACCACTACCGGTTCACCGTCTACGCGCTCGACGTCGACCGGCTCGACCTGCCCGACGAATTCGATGGCCCGGCCGTCATGCAGGCCATCGACGGCCACGTGCTCGACCAGGCCTCGATCACCGGGACGTATACGTTGAATCCGGATGTGGGATGAGGGAGCCGGAAATCCGATCCGCACGTAGGAGCGGCCTCCAGGCCGCGAGCCCCGGCCCATCCGATCGCGGCGCGGACGCCGCTCATCGGACGGGGGCGTGCCGTTGTGGCAGATCCCTGTCTAGGCCCCTGTCTCGCAGGCGAACC
>JAVVDX010000135.1:0-5071 GCA_032251475.1 Wenzhouxiangellaceae bacterium
TGGCGGTACTGGTGCTCTGGCCGCTGGTGTGGCTGCTGACGCTTCCGTTCCGGCTCGTCGGTGTGGCCGTCGAAGGGTTGTTTGCGCTGATGCGCGCCATCTGCCTGCTGCCTGCGAGGCTGCTCGGTTACCGCAGAGTTTCTGCCTGAGCGGGAACATCCCGCGGCGCTGAATTGACGTCCGGCCGGCACTTTTTCAGAACGACGAGCCCGGCTGCTTCAGGAACTCGATTTCCTCGGGCGTCGAATCGCGCCCGAGAATCCTGTTGCGATGCGGGAAGCGGCCGAAGCGATCGATGACGCGCTGGTGCGCCAGGGCGAATTCGACGAAGTCGTCGAATACCGGCTTGTCGGCGTCGGTGGCGTCGCGAGCCAGTGCCCGCATCAACTCCACGCACCGTGCCTGGTCGTCGGCACGCTCGGAGTGTTCCAGCGGCAGGTAGAAGAATACGCGTTTCAGCGGATCGAGCCCTGCGTCATCGCCCCGGTCCAGGCCCTCCAGGCAGAACTTGCGCGCCAGCGGGTCCAGCGCGAACGCCCGCGGCGTGTCGCGGTGGATGTTGCGGGGGAACTGGTCGGTGACGAGGATCAGCGCCAGTCGGCCCTCGGGCGTCGCGGCCCAGGCGTGCAACCGGCCTGTTGCGGCCGTCTTGACCAGCGCGCCGAAGCGCTTGGCAATCATCGCGTCGACGGCCGGATTCTTGCGCCACCACAGCGCGGACTGGCGCCCGGCAATCGTGGATGCCGTATCCGTCGAGTCTCCGAACCAGAATTCGATCACATTTGCCGACTCGTTCATCTTGACAGTTCTCGTGAAGGGCGCGGTTGAAGGATACCTGCGCATCGGGTCGTATAGACTGCACGATCGAGAGGGTGGCGGTCGTGCGCCGACCGGCAACAAGGGGCAGTGCGGAAAGGCGGAGGCGATATGAACGGCGGTGCGCAGATCGCACAAGTGCTGCACGCCCGCGGCGTGCGCGAGATCTTCACGTTGTGCGGCGGGCATATCTCGCCGATCCTGGTCGAGGCGAAAAGGCTCGGGATCCGCGTCACCGACGTGCGCGACGAGGCCACGGCGGTGTTCGCGGCCGACGCGTACGCCCGGCTGACCGGTATTCCCGGAGTCGCCGCGGTCACCGCGGGACCCGGGCTGACCAACACGATCACCGCGGTCAAGAACGCGCAACTGGCCCAGTCCCCGCTGCTGATCCTGGGCGGGGCGGCCGCAACGGCGCTGAAAGGGCGCGGCGCGCTGCAGGACATCGAGCAGATGCCGCTGATGAGCCCGCACGTCAAGTTCGCGCGCGCGGTGAAGCGCGTGCGCGATCTGGCGCCGGCCGTTGCCGATGCGCTGACCGCGGCCCGTGCCGGTGTGCCCGGGCCGGTGTTCGTCGAATGCCCGGTGGACCTGCTCTACGACCAGGAGACCGTTCGCAAGTGGTACGCGCAGAGCGCGCCGCGCGGACTGTCGCCCGGCGCGCTGGCCGCGCGACTGAACCTGAACCGGCATCTGCGGCGACTGTTCGCCGGCGTGGGCGAGCCGCCGGAACCGGAACCGGCCCCGGTCGCCGAGCCGCCGGGCCACAAGACCATTCAGGCGTTCGTGAGAAGAATCGGCCGGGCCAGGCGGCCGCTGATGATCTGCGGCAGCCAGCTCGTGGCGCGCACGGACCGGATCGACCGGGTTCGCGATGCAATCGCATTGCTGAACATCCCGGTTTACCTGTCCGGCATGGCGCGCGGTCTGCTCGGGGCCGAACACCGCCTGCTGCTGCGGCATCGCCGCCGCGACGCGATTGATGAGGCCGACATGGTGATTCTGGCCGGTGTGCCGTGCGATTTCCGCCTCGACTACGGGGCCCAGATCCGCCGTGGCACGAAGCTGGTTTCCATCAACCTGGACAAACGCGATCTCAAGCTGAACCGAAAACCCCATCTGGCCATAAACGCCGATCCCGGCGCCACCCTGATCGCGCTGGCCGATGGGATCGAGCCCGGAGCTGCAGACCGCCCGGATTGGCGGGCCGAGCTTTCGGCAAGGGACAGTGAGCGCGGTGGCAACATCGACCGGCGCGCCCGGGCAATTCCGCCTGAAGGCGGCGTCAATCCCCTGCACCTGCTGTGCACGCTGGACCGGATGCTGGAAGACGACAGCGTGCTGGTCGCCGACGGCGGCGACTTCGTCGCCACTGCGTCGTACACCGTCCGTCCCCGGGGCCCGCTGCGCTGGCTCGATCCTGGCCGGTTCGGCACGCTCGGCGTGGGCGGCGGCTTCGCGCTCGGCGCCGCCCGCGCGAGGCCGTCGGGACAGGTCTGGATCCTCTACGGCGACGGCTCGCTGGGCTACAGCCTGATCGAATTCGACACGTATGCCCGCCACGGCCTGGCGCCGATCGCGATCGTCGGCAACGACGCGAGCTGGGCGCAGATCGAGCGCGAGCAGGTCAGGCTGCTCGGCGACGATGTCGGCGTCACGCTGGCGCGAACCGACTACCACCTCGCCGCCGAGGGTCTGGGAGGCAAGGGCCTGGTGATTCGGAGCAATGACGAGGTCGAAGCGGTAATAGGCCAGGCGAAAGAGCTGGCTTGGCAGGGGCATCCGGTGCTGGTCAACGTCTACCTGGCGGAAACCGATTTTCGCGAAGGCTCGCTTTCGATCTAGTGGCCGCGGGCTCGCTTTCCCGCCGGATTCGAAAGAAGTGCGTGATGCAGTTGTCCGCAATTCGCGCGTGTTGACACCGCTATCGCTGATGCTAGGGTTTGTACTTCGGTGCCGCCACGGAGTGCAGTTCGCGATGATACAGAGGGTTTTTGATGACGGAACCGGCGCTGCCTGCAATTTCGCCGGCCAGGGAGACCGTTTCGATTTTACCCATTCGCGCCGCAGCGCCGCATCGGCGTGGTTCGGTCTGCTGCTGGCGGGGTGCATCGCGATTTTCGGTTGGGGGCTTTCCGGCCCTGTTGCGGCACAGGAAGGCGTGGAATCGCGATATTTCCATTCCAGCGGCGTTGACCTTCGGTACATTGATGTGGGCAACGGCGAGCCGGTGCTGCTCATGCATGGTTTCACCTCCCGGCTCGACCTTTGGAACGCAACCGGCGTGATCGACGGGCTCGTCGAAGCCGGGTCCCGGGTCATCGCCTACGACGCCCGGGGCCATGGCGAGAGCGACAAGCCCCGGGAGCCCGGGCAGTACGGTGTGAACGATGTCGAGGACACGCTCCGTCTTCTTGACCATCTCTCGGTTGAACGCGCGCATGTGGTCGGGCACTCACGCGGTGCCTCGATCGCCAGCCGACTGGTGGTCCGTTACCCAGCGCGGATTCGCAGCGTCGTATTCGCCGGGTGGGCCGTCGGCAATCCGGTCGACACGCTTCCGGTCGACCAATGCCGGGCGATTGCCGACTCGATTGCCGAAAGCGAATTGCCGAGCGACCTGATGCGCGCGCTGCAGTCCGACGATGCGCCCGATCCTGACCCCGCCCAGCAGGCCCGGATGGCGGAACGGATAGTGGCAGGAAACGACATGAAGGCTTTGGGGGCCGCGTTTCGCTCCGGCTGCGGTGCAGGCGGCGTCACGGCCGACGATCTCGCCGCCTCGGGCGTGGCGATGCTTGCGATGGTGGGAGCGCACGACGGCATGGTCGCGTCGGTCAGGACGATGGGCCGCGCCATGGGTGACGCCCTGGAACTGTTCGTGATTCCCGGTGCCGACCATTACACACTGCTCGGTCACCCCGGTTTTGTCGATCGCCTGGCAAGCTTTCTTGAATAGCCCGGGCACTGTTGCTGATGTTCGGCGAAGGTGCCTGAGCGACCGGCGCCGCAGCTGAATTACCGGAATCTGCCCGATCGGGCTGCAGGCCATCCTTCGGCACCCGGAGAATCGTATGATGGCGGCGGTCATTCTTTCGAGGAGACGGGCGGGTGAAGATCCTCGTCACGGGCAGCGCGGGCCATCTCGGCGAGGCGCTGATGCGCACCCTTCGTGGCGGCAGCGATGACGCGCTGGGTATCGATATCAAGCCGTCGCCGTATACCGACCGGGTCGGCTCGATCGTCGATCGGAAGTTCGTGAATGAATGCATGGCCGGCGTCAGTGTGGTGCTGCACGCCGCGACGCTGCACAAGCCGCATGTAGCCACGCACAGCCGCCAGGATTTTGTCGACACCAACATCACCGGCACGCTGAACCTGCTCGAGGAAGCGGTGATGGCGGGCGTCGGTGCATTCGTGTTCACTTCGACGACCAGCGCCTTCGGTGACGCGTTGCGGCCGCCGCCGGGGCAGCCCGCGGCATGGATTACCGAGAACGTCATGCCCGTGCCGAAGAACATCTACGGGGCCACCAAGACCGCGGCCGAGGATCTGTGCCGGATGTTCCATCGCAATCAGGGTCTGCCGTGCGTGGTGCTGCGCACGTCGCGGTTCTTTCCCGAGGACGACGATGAACCGGGCCGACGCGACGCGTTCGGTCGCGACAACCTGCAGGTCTGCGAGCTGCCGTACCGGCGCGTGGATATCAGCGACGTGGTCGACGCCCACCTGCTCGCGATCGAGCGGGCGGCGGAAATCGGGTTCGACCGCTTCATCATCAGCGCCACAACGCCGTTCCGGCCCGACGACCTGGAACGGCTGCGCACCGACCCGGCCGGCGTGCTGGACCGCCGCGCGCCCGGCTGGCGCGATGTGTTCGACGCGCGCGGCTGGCGCATGCTGGACGAAATCGAGCGGGTCTACGACAACCGCCGGGCCCGCGCGCGGCTGGGCTGGCAGCCCCGATACGACTTCGGGCGCGCCGTCGACGACCTGGCCGCCGGCCGGGATTACCGCAGCGATCTCGCGCGGGCAGTCGGGAGCAAGGGGTATCACCGTTAGAATAAGCCTGCAGCCCGAAGGGGAAGAGCGATGAACAAGTTGCCGAGTCTGCCGCGCATGTTCGGATGTGAGTCCGAATACCGGCTCCGGATCACGTCCGAATGGTGATCCCACTCGTCTGCAGGCAGGCGCCGGCGCTTCTGGCCGTGCTCGTCTGGTCGGCGCCCGCATGGGCTGACCGACAGGTCGAGCA
>JAVVDX010000136.1:0-1621 GCA_032251475.1 Wenzhouxiangellaceae bacterium
CGACGAACTCTTCCTTGCCCGGGATGCGCCTGGCCATGTTGAACTGGCCGCCGATGCGGTCGTCGGCCTCGAACAGCGTGACCTCGTGGCCCCGGCGCGCCGCGGTGGTCGCCGCGGCCAGTCCGGCGGGACCGGCGCCGACGACGGCGACCCGTTTCGCGCTTGCCGCCGGTTCGATGACCAGCTCGGTTTCGCGCGCGGCGCGCGGGTTGACCAGGCAGGTCGCCTTCCGGTTCTCGAACACGTGGTCCAGGCAGGCCTGGTTGCACGCGATGCAGGTGTTGATCTCGTCGGCCCGACCCTGCCGGGCCTTGATCGCCCACTCCGGGTCGGCCAGGAATGGTCTCGCCATCGAGATCATGTCGGCGTCGCCCCGGGCCAGCACGTCTTCGGCCGTGTGCGGCATGTTGATCCGGTTGGTCGTGACCAGCGGGATCGAGACCTCGTCGCGCATCCTGCGGGTGACCCAGGTGAACGCGGCCCGCGGCACCGACGCGGCGATGGTCGGGATGCGCGTCTCGTGCCAGCCGATACCGGTGTTGATGATCGTCGCGCCGGCCGATTCCACGGCCTTGCCGAGCTGGACGACTTCGTCCCAGGAACTGCCGTCGGCCAGCATGTCGAGCATCGACAGCCGGTAGATGATGATGAAGTCGTCGCCGACCGCATCGCGGATGCCGCGCACGATCTCGACCGGCAGCCGCATGCGGTTCTCGTAGCTGCCGCCCCATTCGTCGTCGCGGCGGTTGGTGCGCGGCACCAGGAACTGGTTGATGAAGTAGCCCTCCGAGCCCATCACCTCGACACCGTCGTAGCCGGCAGCCTTTGCCAGTTTCGCGCAGCGGATGAAATCGCGGATCTGGCCGCGGATGCCGGCGCCCGACAGCGCCTTCGGCTTGAACGGATTGATCGGCGCCTGGATCGCGCTCGGGGCGACCGAGAACGGGTGGTAGGCGTAGCGCCCGGCGTGCAGGATCTGCATGCAGATGCGCCCGCCGGCGTGGTGGACGGCCGCGGTCAGCTTTCGGTGCCGGCGCACCTCCCATCGGTTGGTCAGCTTGGACGCAAGCGGTGCCAGCGCGCCCCTGCGGTTCGGCGCGATGCCGCCGGTGACCATCAGCGCCGCGCCGCCGCGGGCCCGTTCGGCGAAGTATGCCGCCAATTTGCCGTAGTTCCAGACCCGGTCCTCGAGCCCGGTGTGCATCGAGCCCATCAGCAGCCGGTTGGGCAGCGTGCAAAAGCCCAGATCCAGCGGCCGGAACAGGTGCGGGTAGCGCTCGGCGTCGTTCAAGTCGGTTCCGGGGCCAGCACGCTAACGCCAGCGCCGGCGCCGGCGCCGCAGTGACTTCTTCGGGGGCTTGTTGTCGTCATCGGGAACGGGCCGCGTGTCGGCGGATTCTTCGGACTGTTCGCCGGTGCGGGCGACCGCATCCCGGCCGGCGGAATCGGGCCCGGGTTCGGTGCGATCCGGTGGCTCCGGCAGCGGATCGGGGGCGTCGGCATCCGCCGCAGCGGCATCCGGCCCCGGATCGCCGAGCGCGCGCGCGAGATCCTCATCGGCGGTCTCGGCGTGTTCGGGCGCCGGAATGTTCGTGCCTTCGGTCTCCTCGTCGCCCGTGCC
>JAVVDX010000136.1:1721-5007 GCA_032251475.1 Wenzhouxiangellaceae bacterium
TCTGCGCCAGCGTGGCGACGATGCCGGCCAGAACCCCGGAGGACCGGCTCAGCGACAGTTCCAGAACGATTTCCGACATTTGCGATGCTCCGTGGCTCGAATTCCGGGAAGCCCCTGGTCGCTCCTTGCTGCAGTTCGAACGCGCCGGTTGCCCCCTGTGAAGCGGAACACCGGCACGGGCGCCAAAGCGCACCAGCGCGTCACCAGCACGTCACCAGCACGTCAATATAACAATTTCGCGGCGGAACGCGACCGTTTCCGATCGCGTCCGGTTCGGAACGTGCCTTCCGGTTTGGCGCTCTTTATTGCCGCCGGCGACGCCGCTACACTTGAGATCGCGACAAATTGCCGAATTCCGCCCAAGAGTGTGTCCGGCAGCCGGCAGAATCCGGCGCCGGCCGGGCCGAGCGGCCCAACAGCATCGGAGCGCACTGTCGACCAGCCATGCCAAAAGAGGGGAGCGAATCCATCGACGACACCGACCGCTACCGGCCGCTGGCCGCGCACGAGATTACCCGCCTGCTCAACCGGATTGGAGAGCAGCCGGAACTGTTCGAGAAGGTACTGCCGCTGGTCTACGACGACCTGAAGCGGATCGGGCACAACCAGCGCGTCCAGCTCGGCGCCGGCCCGACCATGCAGACCACGGCGCTGGTCCACGAAGCGTGCCTGAAAATGCGCGACCAGGCCGCCGGGGATCTGGAGAACCGGCTGCACCTGAAGCGGCTGGCGGCGATGGTGATGCGGCAGTTGATCTTCGACTACGCGCGCCGGCGACTGGCCGAAAAGCGCGGCGGCGGGCGGCCACACGAGGATCTGGACGATCTGCCGGCGGCCGGCAACGATTCCGGCGACATGGACCTGATGCTGGAAATCGAAAAGGCTCTGGAGCGGATGCACGAAAGCAACCCGCGCATGTCCGAGGCATTCACCGGCCGGTTCTTTCTCGGCCTTACGGTCGACGAGATCGGCGCGATGCTCGATGTATCCCGGCGCACCGTCACGCGCGACCTGACCCGGGCGCGAGTCTGGATCAAGGCCGAGCTGAACGATTACGCGCCCGCGGGCTGACCGGTCGCGACCGTGAAGTCCGGGCACGCCGCGCTCAGAACTTCGCCGCAATCGCCGCGAATCTTGAATCCGAGCAGCGCGTCGGCCCGGGTCCGGCCGTCGTTGACCGCGGCCAGCGGCAGCCCCGCCCCGGCGGCCCGCCGCACGATCCGGTAGGCGGAGCCGACCACCAGCGACGTGCCGACGACCAGGACCGCGTCGGCATTGCCGATCACGTCGCCGGCGGCCGCCATCCGGTCGGCCGGCACCGACTCGCCGAAGAACACGACATCGGGTTTGAGCATGCCGCCGCAGCGCCGGCAGTCAACGACACGGAAACCCGGCCAGGCGCGATCATCCAGCTCGGCGTCGCCGTCGGGATTGATCCCGAGCACGTCGGGCGACCAGGCCGGGTTGTCGCCGGCGAGCAACTCCTGCAGCGAGTTGCGGTCGACCATCGCGCCGCATTCGCGGCACAGCACGCGTTCCAGTCCGCCGTGCAGTTCGATGACGCCGCCGTGGCCGGCGCGTTGGTGCAAGCCGTCGACGTTCTGCGTGATCAGGCCGGCCAGGCGGCCGATGCCGGCCAGTCGGGCGAGCGCACGGTGCGCCGGCCCCGGGCGCGCGGCGCGCATCGTCGGCCAGCCGAAGAAACTGCGGGCCCAGTAGCGACGGCGCATGCGCGCATCGGCGATGAAGTCCTGGAAGAAGATCGGCTGGCGCCGCTGCCAGCGCCCGGTGCGGTCGCGGTAGGCCGGAATGCCGGCTGCGGTCGAGCAGCCCGCACCGGTCAGCACCGCGATGCGTTCGTGGCGCGCGAGAAATTCGGTCAGGTCGCCGACGGTGCCGGTCGGCGCGTCGGTCTCCCCGGCGGTGCGCAGTTCCGGAATCCTGAGCGCCTTGCGGCCGTTGACGCGGGCATCCATTCGGCAAGGGTAGCGCACGGCGGTCGCGGCCGCGTCGGAACCGTGCCCGGATGCCGCCGGCGAAGTCGATGCCGGGCAGCATGCGCATGTCGAGGCTGCCCGGCCCCGCGGCCTCCGATCGACGCGCGGCAAGACAATCCGAGAGGAACCCGCACCGCCGTCACACAATCTGAACGTCATGAGGGCAGACTGTTGCCGGAAGAAGACGACGGACCGAAAATCGTGAAACGCAGAACACTGATCATCGCGGCCGGGGCCGGCGCAATCGGCGCGGGTCTGATCGGCCGCGTCGCGGGCCAGCCGGCGCCCGAAGCCGCACAGAGCCGAGGAGACACGGGCATGACGATCGAGGACTGGAAGCGGATTCTACCGCGCGAGCGGTTCGACATCCTGTTTCGCGACAGGACCGAACCGGCCTGGTCCAGCCCGCTGAACGACGAAAAGCGGGCCGGCACCTACATCTGTGCGGCTTGCTACCAGCCGCTGTTCGCCAGCGCCGACAAGTTCGATTCGGGCACCGGCTGGCCGAGTTTCACGCGACCGATCGACAGCAACGCGGTCGACACGAAAAAGGATTTCAGGCTGGTCTGGCCGCGGACCGAATACCACTGCTCCAACTGCGGCGGCCACCAGGGCCACGTTTTCGACGACGGACCGAAACCCACCGGCCAGCGCTGGTGCAACAACGGCCTGGCGCTGGAATTCGTCGCCGAGGGCGACGAACTGCCCGAGCTGCGCGCATGAGGAGGCTGGCGATGAATCTACTGTTGCTGCTGGCGATCAATCCGGTGCCGGACGGGCACGCCGAAACCCGCGTCGCGACCTTCGGCGGCGGCTGTTTCTGGTGCATGGAACCGCCGTACGACATGCTCGACGGCGTGCGTTCGACGACATCGGGCTACATGGGTGGCGACGTCGACCATCCGACTTACGAGCAGGTCTCGCGCGGCGGCACCGGCCACGTCGAGGTCGTGCAGGTCGAATACGATCCGGCCGTCGTTTCGTACCAGACGCTGCTCGAGGTCTACTGGCGCAATATCGACCCGCTGACCGACAACCGGCAGTTCTGCGACGCCGGCGACAGCTATCGGCCGGTGATCTTCGTCCACGACGACGAACAGCGGAACCTGGCCGAGGCCTCGAAGCAGGCGCTGATCGATTCGGGCCGCTTCGACCGCCCGGTCGTCGTGCCGATCGAGGACGCCGGCACGTTCTGGCCGGCCGAGGGCTACCACCAGGACTACTACCGGAAAAATCCCGTCCGCTACAAGTTCTACCGCTACAACTGCGGTCGCGACGCGCGGCTGGAG
>JAVVDX010000137.1:0-3606 GCA_032251475.1 Wenzhouxiangellaceae bacterium
CCGATTTCCCGGACTCCGAGCCGCGCGGTTCGGTCGTGTAATATTTCCGGGTACCAGCCGGTGGGGATATTGAATGCGGGTGTTGCATCTGGGCAAGTACTTCGCGCCGTTCGCCGGCGGGATCGAGAATTTCATGCTCGATCTGCTGCCGGCGTGCTCGAAGCTGGGGGTGGAGCAGGCGTGCCTGGTGCACGAATCGCCCGGTGGTGCAAACGACGAGGAGCACCGGTTCGGGTTTCTGTCCGAATTCCGGCGCGTGCCGATGCTCGCGCAGTTGAGCTACGCGCCGATCAGCCCGGCGTTCCGGCGTGCGCTCGACGAGATGATCGCCGGGTTCGAACCCGACCTGCTGCACATCCACATGCCCAACACGTCGGCGTTCTGGGCGCTGTTCGATTCGCGCGCCCGGAAGCTGCCGTGGGTCGTGCATTGGCATTCCGACGTCGTCGGGCCGGGGCTGGACCTGAAGCTCAAGGCGCTGTATCCGTTCTACCGGCCGCTCGAGCAGGCGTTGCTCGGGCGTGCCGGCGCCGTGATCGCGACGTCGCCGCCGTATCTCGAAAGCAGTCGGGCGCTGGCGCGCTGGCGCGACAAGTGCCGGGTGATCCCGCTGGGGCTGGATCCGGCCCGGGTGGCGCCGGACGAGGCGGCGGGCGCTTCGCCGGGAGATCAATGGCGTTGCGGCGACAAGCTCCGGGTGCTGGCGGTGGGCCGGCTGTCGCGCTACAAGGGCTTCGACGTGCTGATCCGGGCGGCGGCCGCGGTCGAAGACGTCGAGGTCGTGATCGCCGGCGAAGGGCAGGAGCGAAGGCGGCTCGAGCGGCTGCTGCCGGACGAGTCGACCGGGCGTATCCGGCTGGTCGGCGCGGTCGATGATGCTGCCCGCAACGGGCTGATGGCCGGCTGCGACGTGCTGTGCATGCCGTCGATCAACCGGGCCGAGGCGTTCGGGCTGGCGCTGGTCGAGGCGATGGCCGCCGGCAGGCCGCAGATCGCCACGCGGGTGGCGGGTTCGGGGATGGACTGGGTGGTCGAGGAAGGCCGTACCGGGTGGATGGTTTCGCCGGGCGACGAGAAGGAGCTGGCCGCGCTGCTGCGCCGGCTCGCGCGGGATCGTTCCACGGTGGCATCCTTCGGCGCGCACGCTCGCGAACAGTTCGAGGAGCGTTTCCGGATCGACGCGGTGGCGGGGCAGGTGGTGGAGATGTATCGGGCGTTGCGTGAATAACGTCGGCGGCAACGCGCCGACCCGCGACGATGAGGATCCCATGGCGTAGCTCGGCCCGGCGCGGTCGACGGTCTATCTTCCCGGCCTCCGAGCCGGGACCCAGTGTCTTTAATTCGTGCCTGGAAAGCCGCTGGGCCCCGGATCGAGTCCGGGGAGTGTAAAAACCAGCTGGGTAGGTCGGGTTAGCGAAGCGTAACCCGACGATTGGACCGGGTTCGGGATGTCGGCTTACGGGCTTCGCCCTAAGGAACCTCTGAACAAGTCTGCGCGGAGCGCGTTTCAGTCGGAGAAGCCGCAGATCGTGCGTGCCGTGGCGAGTGACAGTAGCCGTCGCTACGGCCGAGTCACGTCGCGTGCGAGATGCGGCTTCTCCGGCGAAACCCTGTCGGGACGGGCCTTTGCGGGCCACCCGGCGCGTTTCGACTCGCTTATTTGGAATAACCAAACCACGCTCGTCGAAGCCACGCCGGGTGATCCCGCAAAGACTCCGTCGCGCCCGTGCAGACTTGTTCAGAGGTTCCCTAAGCCGACCTACAGGGGCTTGCGGCCGGCACGACGGGGGATGTTTTTCGTAGGTCGGGTTAGTGAAGCGTAACCCGACAATTGGACTGAATCGTGTGCGATCGGACCCGATTGGTTATTTGGCCCGCTCGTAGATCTCGCGCGCAAGCCGGTTGTCGGGATCGACCTCGAGCACCTGGCCGGCCAGGCGGCGGGCCTGGGCTCGGTTGCCGAGTTGCAGTTCGGTCGCGGCCAGGAACGTGACGACGGCTGGACTGGGGTTGATGCGCGCGGCGCGCAGCAGGTCGGCTCGGGCTTCCTCGTACCGGCCGAGGCCGTACAGGGCGCGGCCGCGGGCCTCGAAGTAGTATGCGGTCTCGGTGTCGTTGAGGTTGTCGATCTCGATCCGGTCGGCCAGCGCGACGGCCTCTTCGTTGCGCTCGGTGTAATGCAGCGCGAAGATCATGTTCAGAAGCGTCGGCGGCCGGAGTTCGCCGTCGTCTTTCGTCATGCCGATCCGGCGCGCGTTCTCGAGCGCCCGGAGCGCTTCCTCGAACTGCGTGTCGCGCATCAGTTCCTTGCCCAGGCTGGTCCAGGCCCGCTGCGAACCTGGGCTGAGCTCGGTCTCGTGGCGCAGGAATTCGATCTGGTCGGCCCAAAGCGCGTTGCGCGCGTAGCTGGTTGCGGTCAGCAGCACGCAAAGCGCGAGCGTGAAGGCGGCGCCGGCGCGAAACCGCGGCACGGCGTGGACCAGCCACGCCAGGCCGACCGCGACCGCAATCGCAAGCCCGGCGTTGGGCAGATAGGTGCGGTGCTCGAACGCGACGTCGATGATCGGCAGGAAACTCGATTCGATGACGTGCGCGAGGTAGTAGAAGACGATGCCCAACGCGATCAGCGGCCTTCGCTGCCACAATGCCAGCCCGAGACCGAGCAGCGCGACGTGGCCGAGGGTCATCAGCACGGTGAGGCCGCCGGAAAATCCGTCGGCGATCGCGATGTCGTATTCCAGCCGCTGCTCGCCGATGAAGAAGAACAGCCCGATGTAGCGCCACAGCACTTCCATCTGCGTGGCCAGGTAGTCGATGCGCGCGATCTTGCCGGTCTCGCGGGTCAGGCCGACGATGTCGAAGGCCGGCAGCGTAAGCAGCCACGCAGCGGCCACGGCCAGCAACGCGGTGCCGGCGACGATCGCGGCCCACGCGCGCGGCGACGGGCGGCGGAAGAACACCAGCTCCACGAGCACGATCGCCAGCGGCAGCGTGACCGCGGTCTGCTTGCTCAGCAGCGCCAGCGCGGCCAGCGCGAGCGAGGCAATGAACATTGGTGCAGATCCGCGAATCCGGGCCCACGCGAACGCCGCCAGCGAGGCGAGGTAGAACATCGCCATCAGCGACGTGTAGCGCTGCACGATGTAGGTTACCGCCTGGGTCTGCAGCGGGTGCAGAAGAAAGATCGCCAGCGCGATCCACGGGACCCAGCGTGTCCACTCGGGAGCGTCCGAAAGCGCCGGCGAGCGCAGCAGGGCGCGCAGCAGCAGCCACAGCGAAAGGCCCGCGATGACATGAATGACGAAGTTGACCAGGTGGTAGCCGAACACGCTGTCGCCGTGCAGCGTGTAGTTGGCCGCCAGTGTCAGCGAGGCAATGAAGCGCGGTTCGGAGAAGCGCCAGACCGCGGCCGGGTCGAACACGTTCTGCAGCGCCTCGTTCTCGAGAATGATGCGGAAGTCGTCGAGAAAGAACCAGGCGGTGAACGACGGTAAATAGGCGACGGTCGCCGCGGCCAGCAGGACCATCGCCAGCCAGAGGTTTGCGTTGTTGTCGTGCGGATTCACGCGCAATATCCCCGATTGTTGTCCCGATTCCCGCAGGAGC
>JAVVDX010000137.1:3706-4965 GCA_032251475.1 Wenzhouxiangellaceae bacterium
CGTCGCGAATCATCGTCCCGCGCATATCGCGGCCTGGAGGCCGCTCCTACGTGTTCCGGTCGTTTTCGAATTGTTCCTTCAATCGCTCCAGCTCCTGCTCCAGCATCGCGGTCTTCTGCGCCAGCCGCAGCAGCCGGCGGCGGTTGGTCGAGACTTCCAGGTCCTCGATCAGCACCTTCACGAACAGCGTCAGGATGCCGAGCATGAACAGCAGCGACGGCGGGTAGGCGATGCCGACGGTTCTGGCCAGGTTGTCGATGACTCCGGGAAACAGCCCGAACACGGCGATCATGAACGAGACCGTCAGCCACCAGATCGAATGGACGATCGGCAGTCGGTCGCGCCGGATCAGCCACAGGATCAGCACGACCATCGTCACCGCCAGCAGTTCGGCAAAAAGCTGCAGCGAGATCATCGCTTTTTCCGACGCGGCGCCCGCCGGCTGCCGCCGATCAGGCACGAATAGACCAGGTAGTAGAACACCATCGGCCACGAGCTGAACACGCGCGAGCGGCCGTGGCAGCGCGGCTGCATGCGGACCTCCTTCTCGGCGACGCGCAAGCGGTTGTGGCGCAGGTGCAGCAGCACGCCGACGTCCTGGTACTCGAGCAGCGTACAGTCGTGCGAGGCAAGCAGTTCGACCGCGTCGCGGTTGTAGGCGCGGAAGCCCGAGGTCAGGTCGTCGATCGAAAGGCCGCTGAGCCAGCGCAGCACGCGCCAGGCCAGCTTGCGGCGCTGGTTGGCGCGGTCCGGGCACGAAGCGATGACGACGTCCGGGGAATCCGCGCCGTCCAGGTCGGCGAGCAGCGCGGCGGCATCTTCCGGGTTGTGCTGGCCGTCGGCGTCGAGCGTGACGACGTGGTCGAAGCCGAGCACCAGCGCGTAGCGCAGGCCGGCCTGGATCGCCGCCCACGAACCGGCGTGGAACGGGAGTTGCAGCACCTCGGCGCCGGCCGCGCGCGCGATTGCCGCGGTCCGGTCGGTCGAGTGGTCGTCGACGACGATGACGGGCAAGCCGCAGGCCCGGGCGCGCCTGACGACACTGCCGACGTCGGCGGCCTCGTTGCGCGCGGGGATGACGATGACCGCGTGTTCGGCAGCCGGGCGCAGCGATGCCACGGGCGCGGGACCGGATCGGTCGCGCGCAGCCGCCGCCCCTTGCGAATTGCTCCCCGGGAAGCCCATGGGCCCGTCGCCAATTCTGTCTCTGCCGCGAGTATACCGGCCCGGGCGGAGGGCGGGGGTGTGGCGGTATCGCC
>JAVVDX010000138.1:0-4768 GCA_032251475.1 Wenzhouxiangellaceae bacterium
TGGCTTCCGTGTGCCTGTGTACCCGGCAGCCGGAACCCGCCCTGGCACGGTTCAACCCGCCTTATTCACCACCCGTTCGTCGCGAGGCGCTGTCAGGCCTCGTAGATGGGGTGTTTTGCGACCGAGTGCACCGGAAACGTACTCGCCTGTACGGTGAGGATGCGCGACCGAGCGAAACGCCCCAGATGCGGGGCCTGACGGTGCCGCAGTAGAAGGGGTGGTGAATAAGGCGGGTTCAAACACCAAGCCCGTGCCCCGTGCCGAACGCCTCGGCGAGTTTGCGGATCTGTTCCTCGCGCGCATCTCCATCGCGACGGACGTCCGGATTGAGCGTCGACAGGCCCGGTTCGAGCCGGGTGCGGCGCAACGTTTTCGGCAGCCGGTTCTCCGGCCACGGCGGTGCGGCCGAGCGTGCGATCTCCACCGGGGTCTGCGCGGCGTGACCGCGCTGGCGCAGCGCATCGATCAACGCCGTGCCGCGCGCGGCCAGGTGCGTCAACGCGGCATCGTCGAGTTGCAGGACGGCACGCCCGCGCAGGCGATCGGCAAGGTCGCGGCGCAGTTGCCAGACGGCGCCCGCCCCGCCGCCGGCCAGCGCCCCGATCAGCGTGCCGGCGCCCAGCGAAAGGCCGCCCGTGGCGACGTCGACGGCGGCACCGGCGGCCGCGCCGGCGGCCGCGCCCTGACCGGTGCCGCGGCCGATCAGCCCGAGGATTTCGGCATCGAACAGGCTGTGCTGCCAGCCGCGTTCGTCGATCGGCAGCGGGACCGCGGCGTGAGCATCCGGGTCGAACCGGTACAGTTCGAGAAGCCGGCGCGCGAACTCCCGCTCGCGCGCCTGGACCGCCGCATGCAGGTCGCGCCGGGCCCGGTCGAGCGCCCCGGCATCGCCGCGGTCTGCCCACCGGCGCGCCGCGGCCGCGTCGACGAGCAGATCGGCGAGCATCGTCAGCGCGGCCTTGCGTTGCCAGCGGGCCTGCGCCTCGCGTTCGGCGACCAGCGATTCCAGTGCCGCGGCGTGGTGGTCGACCAGTGTCGCCAGCCGCCGCCACAGCCGGGCTTCGGACTCGAGCGAGAACACGACGTTGTCGAATTCGGCGACCGCGTGCAGCCCGACCCGGGCCAGTGCGTCGCGCCACTCGCCCGGCCGGGCGCGGGCGCCGGCGACGAAGTTGAGCACCGGCAGGATCGGGCGCGCGCACAGCGCGAGGATGGCCAGTTCGTCCTGATACTTGCCGAGCACCGGCTCGCGGACATCGATCACGTACAGCGCCGCGTCGCTTTGAAGCACCTGGTCGAGCACGCGCGCTTCCTGCTCGAACCGGCCGGAGGCCTCGGCGGACGCGAGGAAGCGCTGGATCCGTTCCGGCCCGGCGTGGCGTTCGGCCGACGGCCGTTCGAGCAACTCGATCAGCGCTCCGGCATCCTCGAGCCCGGGCGTGTCGTACAGTTCGACCAGCGGCCGGCCGGCGACCAGCAGGCGGGCGCCGGCCACGCGACGCGTTGTCGCCGCGGTCGGCGCCACTTCGCCGAACGCCGCATCGCGCATCAGCGTCCGCATCAGCGAGGTCTTGCCGACGTTGGTGTGGCCGACCACGGACAGCCGGAGCATCGGGGATTGTTTGCTGGCCATTCCGGAAAGCATACCGAAACGATGCGTCCCGGTTCGTCGGCTTGCGCATTTCGGCTCGCGACGGCACACGGGCCGGTGTAGACTTGCTCGCCGACTGCAAACGGGTGACCGCAAACGGGTCAGTTTCCCGAACCACCGATTTCGAATACTTCGCCAGGGAGTTGTGTCATGAGATCAACGGTTCTTGTTCTCCTGCTCGTCTGCTCCACGGTTGCCGGGGCGGATGCAACCGGCACCGGCCTGACCGTGCGCGGCGATTTCACCGGCAACTGGACCGACCCGGTCGCGAACCGCCAGGGTGTGCAGATCGAGATCGTCGATGCACGCCGGGCCGTGATCGCGTGGTTTACCTACAACACGTTCGGCGAGCCGGTCTGGCTGTTCGGCACCGGCGAGGTCGACAACCTGACCATCCGCGCCGAACTGGTGCGGTTCAACGGCGGCACGTTCCCGCCGACGGAATCCGACCCGGATCTGATTGAGCAGGAGGTCTGGGGCGACGTCACGCTGAGTTTCGAAGACTGCAACACCGGTACGATGAGCTGGGAGCCGGTGCTTCCGGGATTCGAGCCCGGCGACACGCCGATCTTCCGGGTCACGCCGATCGACGGGCTTCGCTGCGGGCAGGCCGAGGAGTTCGAGCAGACGATCGGGTTCAGCCTCGACGCGGGCCCGGGGCGCTGGCAGGGGTTGTTCGCGGATTTCGGCGAGCCGCAACGCGAGCTGATAGAACCGGAGACGGAGTGGACCGACCTGCCGCCGCCGCTGTCGAGCCGGCGCGGCTTCAAGCTGGCCGGCACCAATCGCTCCGACGATCTGGCAATGATGATGTCGGCACCGCTCGGCGGTCTGTTGCCGTCTGCCGAGTACATTGTGGAATTCGAAATGACGTTCGCAACCGAGGTTCCGGCCGGCTGCGTCGGCGTCGGCGGCTCGCCCGGGGAAGGCGTGACCGTCAAGATGGGCGCGTCGCCGGTCGAGCCTGCCGTCGTCGAGCAGGACGGGGATTTCCGCTTCAATATCGACAAGGGCAACCAGACGCAAGCCGGTCCGGACGCGATCGTCGTCGGCGACATGGCCAATTCGCAGGACTGCGAGGAGGCCGGTTTTCCGGGGACCTGGGAACTCAAGACCGTCACCAGCCGGGGCAAGGACTTCCGCGTGCGCACCGACGCCAATGGCGGACTTTGGGTCTACGCGCTCAGCGACTCGGCCTTCGAAAGTCGCACGACGTTCTACATCACCGATTTCACGGTCCGCCTGCAGCCCCTGTAGGCGCATACGCCAGGCCGAAGCGCTCGGCCAGACGCTGCCAGTCCTGACGCCGGGCGTCGGCATCGATTGCCGCGCCGGCGCTGCCCTCGGCGTCATCCAGGGCCAGTTCGACCGGCGCGATCGCGTTCAGCCGGCTCAGCCACTCGCCGGTGCCGCGGTCGGGCGTGCGCGCCAGCGAGCACAGCGCGACGATCTTGTGCGGCCTGGGTTCGAGCATTTCCAGTGCCTGCTCGAGCTGATGGCGCTGGCGCCGGTCGTCGGCGCGGCCGAGCACGCGGCCGCCCGGGAAATCCGGCGGCCAGTCGGCGTCGCCGCGGTCGAGCTCGATCCCGATCAGGATCGGTTCGCCGGCTCCGGGTTCGGCGGGCGTGCGTTTCGAGTCGCGTTCGGGGCGGGCCGCTGCGGGCGGGCCGATCGGGCCGGTGGACTCGCTCGGGCCTCCGGCCAGCACCGGCAGCAGCCGGAGATAACCGGGCCGGCCGAGATCCAGCGCGAGCCGAACGCGGCGCCCGCGCCACGCGAACCACAATGCGAGCAGGGCGCGCGGCGCCAGCCCGTAGACGGCCAGCGAGCCGAGAAGGTAGCGTGCCCAGAGCGCCCGGTCGGCCGGCGGCGAACGATCGACCAGCACCGCCTGAATCTGGCCGGCGTCCGGCGGATCGAAGCCGAACAGCCAGGCCGGCAGTGCGCCGATCGCCGCGATCGCGCCGCGTATTCCTTCGCCAGCCAGCAGCGTTGTCTCCCAGCTGAAGTCGAAGCGCAGGCCGAGGAAGCGCAGCCACAGCCAGCCGATTGCGCCGGCGAAGAACATCGCCCAGAACCCGTGCGAGACCAGCGCCAGCAGCGTGCGGCCGCGGGTGCGGCCGAAGGCCGCCAGCGATGCGGCCAGATGCGGCCGGTAGCGCCTGGCCTCGGCCGTGCCGCCCGGCACGCGCGCCAGCCACCGGACCAGGCGCCAGCCGAGCCGGCCGGGACCGCCGGCGGCGACGCCGGCCCGGCCCGGCCACAGGCTGAGCGCGATCCAGATGACGAGCAGGGCGCCTGGCACGGCCAGCAGCGCGACCAGCGCGAACGACAGCGCGATCGTGCCGGTCGCGGTCTGGACCGTCGAGGCGGCGGTGATGCCGGCGACCAGGCCGGCGATCAGGACCGCGACGAAGGTCCAGCGCATCGCGCCAAGCGCGTGCCGGATCTCCTCGGCCAGCGCCCGGCCCCCGGGCTGCCGGCGCGCGCGTTCGACGATGCGCGCCGGCACGCCGCCGAAGGCCGACCGCGCCCGGCGCGTGGCGTCGTCTTCGGTCGGACTCTCCCCGGCCGCTTCTTCGGCCCGCCGGACGGTCTCGGTCAGGAGCCAGTCGGCCGGTGCGAGATCAGCGGATGTGCGTTGCATCGACATTGCCGGGATGGTAGCCGGTCGGAACGGGGAAGAGAAATCGGGATGGGACGTTCGGCGCCTCCCGGCCGGTCGCGCAAAACTGCCCGACGCGAAGATTTCTTTGATCCTGGTCAATTGTTGATTTCCGGACGTCGCACAGAATACGCTCGCATCACGCCTCCATCGGGACACCACGAATGACAGAGAATCGGACCCCTGTTGGGACCTACAACGACCGGGTCGTGCGGCAGTTCGCCGTCATGACCGTGGTGTGGGGCATCGTCGGCATGCTGGTGGGCGTCGTCATCGCCGCGCAGCTGATCTGGCCCGACCTGACCTACGGCATACCGTGGCTGAGCTACGGCCGGCTGCGGCCGCTGCACACCAACGCGGTGATCTTCGCGTTCGGCGGCTCGGCGCTGTTCGCGACCAGCTACTACGTCGTCCAGCGGACCTGCCAGACGCGCCTGTTTTCGGACGCGCTG
>JAVVDX010000139.1:0-4467 GCA_032251475.1 Wenzhouxiangellaceae bacterium
CGTCGCGATGAATCCGGCACGGGATCGCGGCCTGGAGGCCGCCCCCTGCGGCTAGACCCGGTACGCCACCCACTTCATCAAATTGGCCGTCAGCGCCATCGCGCCCTGGATCGGGGCCGGGAGTTTCGCGGCGCCGGCGCCGGCTGCGAGTTCGGCGTGGCGGGCCTCGTCGACCTTCATCTGCTCGACGACCGCGCGCGAGCGTTCATCGGCCGCCGGGAGCCGGTCCAGATGCGAGTCGAGGTGCGCCTCGACCTGGCGCTCGGTGGCCTCGACGAAGCCCAGGCTCCAGCGGTCGCCGGCCGCGCCGGCCAGCGCGCCGATCGCGAACGAGCCGGCGTACCAGAACGGATTGAGGCGGCTGGGATGGCTGCCGAGCGCGTCGAGCCGTTCGGCGCACCAGCGCAGGTGGTCGATTTCCTCGGCCGCGGCCTGTTCCATGTCGGCGCGCACCTCGGGCAGGCGCGCGGTGGCGGCCTGACCGGCGTACAGGGCCTGGGCGCAGACTTCGCCGGCATGGTTGATGCGCATCAGGCCGGCGGCGTGGCGGCGCTCGCTGTCGTCGAGCTCGCCCTCGGGCGTGCCGGCGGCCGGCGAGGCGCGGTCGGCCGACGGGGCCGGGGCCAGCGAGACGCGGACGGCCTGGTCGAGATGGGTGATGAGTCGGTCGATCCGGTTCATCGCGATTGTCTTCCGGTGACGTTCGGCATGTGCGGATTTTACCGGGACTCGGGACTCGGGACTCGGGACTCGGGACTCGGGACTCGGGACTCGGGACTCGGGACTCGAACGAGCCAGCGAGCTAACGCGCCCCTGGCCCCTCCAGATGATGCATGCTGAACAGCCCGTCGGGATCGGTCCAGGTCTCGACCAGTTCCAGCCCGGTGCCGTGCACCAGTTCGCGGAAGCTCTCGATCGAATACTTGTGGCTGTTCTCGGTGTGGATGGTCTCGCCCGGCGCGAACCGGAAGGTCCGGTCTTCGAGCCGGATTTCGGTCGGCCGGCGCGCGGCCAGGTGCATTTCGATCCGCTCGAATCGGTCGTTGTAGATGGCCTGGTGCCCGAAGGCGTCGCGGTCGAGTTCGGCGCCGAGATCGGATGCGAGCCGGTCGAGCAGGTTCAGGTTGAACGCGGCCGTGATGCCGTCGCGGTCGTCGTAGGCGCGCACCAGCCGTTCGGCCGGCTTGACCAGGTCGACGCCGATCAGCACGCAGCCGCCCGGGCCGGCCATGGCGGCCATCCGGCCGAGGAACGCGTGCGCCTCGTCGTGGGTGAAGTTGCTGATCGTCGAGCCGGGGAAGTAGATCACGCGCCGGCGCGCAGGCGGGTCCAGCCGGAAAGCCTCGTCCGGAATCGGGTGCGTGTAGTCGGCTTGCAGCGAGCGGATCTCGAGGTCCGGGAACTGCTCCGAGAGCGCCGCGACCGACTGCGCCAGCGCCTCGCGCGAGATCTCGATCGCGGTGTAGGCGCGCGGCCGCTCGACGGCGCCGAGAATGCTGCGGATCTTGACGCCGGCGCCCGAGCCGAGCTCGATGATGTGAGCCTCGGGCCCGATCGCGGCGGCGATCTCGCCCAGGTGCGTCTCGTGCAGCGCCAGATCCGCCCGCGTGACGTAGTAATCGTCGGTCTCGCAGATCGCCTCGAACAGCGCCGAGCCGCGTTCGTCGTACAGGTACTTGCACGGGATGCTGCGCGGTTCGGCGGTAAGGCCTGCGAGCACGTCGGCGGCAAAGCGCCGCTTTTCGTCCGGGGTCATCGGCGGGTGTTCTCTCGGTTCGGGATTATTGGAATTGTTGACGATCGGGTTCGAGACCGGGGTCAGCGCTCAGGCATCGCGCGCCAGCCGGAGACCGGTAAACTGCCAGCGGTCCGGGGGGTAGAAGAAGTTCCGGTAGCCGGCGCGGATGTGGCCGGCCGGGGTCGCGCAGCTGCCGCCGCGCAACACCATCTGGTTGGCCATGAACTTGCCGTTGTATTCGCCGACCGCGCCGGGGGCCGGCCTGAAGCCGGGATAGGGGCCGTAGGCCGATGCGGTCCATTCCCAGACGGTGCCGAACATCGCGGCCGGGCCGTCGTCGCCGCCGGCCGGCGAAGCCACCGGCGCCGGGTGATACCGGCCTGAATCTGCGAACTGGCCGTGCAGCGGCTGCGCGGCCGCGGCGGCCTCCCACTCGGCCTCGGTCGGCAGCCGGGCGCCGGCCCACTCGGCGAACGCTGCCGCCTCGTAGAAATTCAGGTGCACGACCGGCTCGGCCGGGGCCGGCGGCCGCCGGCCGGCCAGCGTGTAGATCTGCCGGTCTTCGCGATCGCCGTGCCAGTACAGCGGGGCATCAATGCCGTTTTCCTGCACCCACGCCCAACCGTCGGACAGCCACAGCATCGGCTCGCGGTAGCCGCCGTCGTCGACGAATTCGGCGTATTCGCCGCAGGTCACCGGCCGGCCGGCGAGCTCGAACGGCTGGTTCAGGTAGACGGTATGGCGCGGGGTTTCGTTGTCGAAGCAGAATCCGTCGTCGGCGCGGGCGCCGATCTGCACCTGGCCGCCGTCGAAGCCGAACCAGTCCGGTGCCGCCATTCCCGTCTTCATTCCGCCCTGCCGGTCGTCCGGACCCTGGCCGAGCGCAGGGGCCAGCGGGTTGAAGCTGAACGCGTGCTTGAGGTCGGTCAGGATCAGTTCCTGGTGCTGCTGCTCGTGCGCGATGCCGAGCTCGACAAGGCCGGCGAAGCGGTCGAAGCGTTCGTCGGCGGCGGTCTCGAACAGGGCTTCCAGCGCGTCATCGACGTGCGCCCGGTAGCGCGTGACGGTCTCGGCATCGGGGCGCGAGAGCAGCGACCGGCGCGGGCGCGGGTGCTGCCGGCCGACGCCGTTGTAATAGGAATTGAACAGCTCGGCGAACGCCGGGTGGAACGGCTCGTAGCCGGGCAGGAATTCGCCGAGCACGAAGGTCTCGAAGAACCAGCTCGTGTGGGCGCGGTGCCACTTGGCCGGGCTGACCTCGGGCTTGGACTGCAGGTTCTGATCCTCGGGACCCAGCGGGGCGACCAGCATCTCGGTCCCGGCACGGGTCGCGCGCAGCCGGTCGAACAGGCGCCTCCGGTCGAGCGAACCGGCATTGCGGCCGTCTCGTGCATCGGCCGGGGCCGGCGGCGTCGCGGCCGCCGTCGCGGAATGGGGAATCTCTGCCATACGGGTCGAACCAGTGTCAGCCAGTACGCCGACACTCGTATCGCATCGGCACTTGTCATCGTACCATTCGGCTGTGGTGCGATGGCGCAGGATCGGGGCGAGCGCGGCAGACCGGGAGCTGAAATCGGTTACAGTTTCGGGGTCTTTCCCGGTGCCCCGAGCGAACGCGTGTATTACCGCAAGCACCTGTTTTTCTGCACCAACCGGCGCCCCGACGACGCCGACCGGCCGTCGTGCGCGCAATGCGGCTCGCCGGAGCTGCGCAACTGGGCCAAGGCCCGGGTCAAGGAACTGGGGCTGGCCGGCCCGGGCGGCGTGCGGGTCAATATCTCCGGCTGCCTGGACCGGTGCGAGCTGGGCCCAACGCTGGTCGTCTATCCGGACGGCGTCTGGTACACCTACGTCGACGAGGACGATCTCGAGGAAATCATCCAGTCGCACGTCATCGGCGGCGAGCCGGTCGAACGGCTGCGGTTGCCGTCCGAACCCGTGCAGGAATAATCCCGCCGCATGCCGATCCGCGCGCTCCCCGTCCACCTGGTCAACCAGATCGCCGCCGGCGAGGTCATCGAGCGCCCGGCGTCGGTAGTCAAGGAACTCATCGAGAACAGCCTCGACGCCGGCGCCGACCGGGTCCGGGTCGAGGTCGACGCCGGCGGCCAGCGGCGCATCCGGATCACCGACAACGGCCTCGGCATTCCGGCCGAAGAGATCGAACTGGCGCTCAGGCCGCATGCGACCAGCAAGATCGAGACGCTGGACGATCTCGAGGCGGTCGCCAGCCTCGGTTTTCGCGGCGAGGCGCTGGCCTCGATCGCGTCGGTGTCGCGTCTGACGCTGGCCTCGCGCCCAGCCGATGCCGACAGCGGGTCCAGAGTCCGCTCCGACGGTGGGCGGCTCGAGCCGGTCGAGCCGTGCGCGATGCCCGGCGGAACCGTCGTCGAAGTGCGCGACCTGTTTTTCAACACGCCTGCAAGGCGCAAGTTCCTGAAGACCGAGCGCACCGAGTTCGGCCATATCGACGAACTGGTCAAGCGCATGGCGCTGGCCCGGCCGGGCGTGACGTTCGAGCTCAGGCACAACGGCAAGGCGACGCGCAACCTGACCGGAGCCGGAGACGAACGGGCCCGGCTGGCACGCGTCGAGCGCGTTTGCGGGCGCGAGTTCGTCGACGCCGCGCTGGCCATCGATTCCGAACACCGGGGATTGCGGTTGTCGGGCTGGATCGCGGCGCCGACGTTTTCGCGCAGCCAGGCCGACATGCAGTATTTCTTCGTCAA
>JAVVDX010000140.1:0-4273 GCA_032251475.1 Wenzhouxiangellaceae bacterium
ACCATCGATCGCAACCTGCGCGAGCACGGCATCGCCGACCTCGAAGACGACGATTGGCGCGTGCGGCTGCTGGCCGTGCGCGACCTGGTGCGTTCCGACGATCCCGGCGCCGTCGCCACGGGCCTTGCTCACGACAACGTCCAGGTGCGCTACGTGGCCGCGACCGCGCTCGGCATCCTCGGCGACACGGGTGCGGCCGGGCCGCTGCTCGAAGTCGCCGCCGGCGACGGCGATGCGCTGGCGCGCTCGGCCGCGGTGATTGCGCTCGGCCAGATCGGCGACAGGTCGGTGCTCGACGACTTGCGCCGGATCCACGCCGAGGACCCGTCGAAGGACGTGCGCCACCAGGCCGAACTGGCGGTCGACCAGCTCGGGAAGGGCATGAGCTCGACCGACGCGCTGCGCGAGGCGTTCCGGACGCTCGATCCGGCTGGTTTCGGCCGGGTTCGCGCCGGCGACCGCGCGCCGGACTTCGAGTTGCCCGACACCGATGGTGAGAACTGGCGCCTGAGCGAAGCCGGCCGGTACGACGACCAGTACGATGGCAAGGGGCGCTGGACCGTGCTGGTCTGGGTGTTCGCCGACTGGTGCCCGGTCTGCCACGGCGAGTTCGAGGAATTGATCGAGCTGCAGCAGGAATTCGAGCGCCGCGACATCGCCATCGCGACGATCGAGGCCCACGACACCTACCGCGCCCGGGTCATGGTCGGCAAGGAACTCGACCCGGAATACTGGTTCGCCGAGGAATCGTTTCAGCAGGCCTATACCGAAAACATCTGGTGGCCGCACCTGCTCGACCGCGCCGGCCGGGTCGGCGCCCGCTACGGCGTCGACCCGATGGTCTACGCAGTCCACGCCGAATACATCAACCGCCCGGGCACGATCGTCATCGACCCCGAAGGCATCGTCCGGTTCGCGTACTTCGGCACCTACTGGGGCGACCGGCCGAAGATGGAAGACGTGCTGGAAATGGTCCGGACCGAAGATTTCCGGTTCGAGCACCCGGACCGGCTGAAACCGTAAACCCGGATTATTCATGACCCGGGCGTAGCGAGACGGTTTCAGGTCCCGTAGCCGGGGCGTTTCGCGACCGAGCGGGCCGGAGGCGTACTCGCCGGTACGGTGAGGACCCGCGACCGAGCGAAACGCCGCGGATGCGGGGCCCCGGATCAGGTCCGGGGCAGGCTCTGGGGCCGTCGCAGTAGACCGGGTCATGAATAATCCGGGGTAAAACAGCCCGTGGCAGGGCGATCGCCCGACAGGGCAGGGAGGACGCGGCAATGGGCACGAAATGCGAACTGGGACTGGTCATGGCCGGCGCCGTTTCGGCCGGGGCGTACACGGCCGGCGTGGTCGATTTTCTGATCCAGGCGCTGGAGGAGTGGCAGCGCGCCCGCGAGGCCGGCGACGACACCGCGCCGCCGCACGAGGTGCGCTTGCGCATCATCAGCGGCGCGTCGGCCGGCGGCATGACCGCAGCGATGCTGGCCGGGCTGGCCGCCGGCCGCGAGCACCGGCCAATCGGCAACGACGACCCGGGCGAAGACGTGGCCGACAACGTGCTCTACCAGAGCTGGGTCAACGACATCGACATCGAGCCGCTGCTGGGCCGGCGCGACCTCGACGACGACCGGCTCGTGTCGCTGCTCGATTCCACCGTGCTCGACGAGATCGCCGAACATGCGCTGCCGCTGGACCGGGCCGGGCAGCGCCGCGCCTGGGTCGACGAGAACGCCGAGCTGATCCTCACCATCGCCAACCTGCGCGGGGTGCCGTACAACATTCCCTTCGCCGATGACAGCGACGGTCGAGCGGCGCCGGAGCGCCCGGGCCACGGCATGCGCCAGCACCGCGATTACCTGCATTTCAGCTTCGGCGAGGAACCCGGCACGGCCAGCCATCGGCTGGACTGGCAGATGCGGGGCGACAACTGGCTTTTGCTGCGCCAGGCCGCGCTGGCCACCGGCGCGTTCCCGCTCGGTCTCGCGCCGCGCCGGATCGGGCAGGGCGGCGATTTCTACAACCAACGGCGATTCCGCACCGAGGGTCGCGGCAAGCTGCCCGATGGCGATTGCGAATGTATCGTCGAGCCGGAAATCCTGCCGGCCTGGGGCGGGCCCGCGCCGGCCGACTATGCCTTCACGGCCGTCGACGGCGGCCTGTTCGACAACGAGCCCTACGAGCTGACCCGGTCCCGGCTGAACCGGAACCGGCCGGAGGATTTCGACGAAAGCGCCACCCGGCGGATCATGCTGGCCGTAGACCCGTTCCCGAACACGCAGAACTTCGCGGACGAAGAAGCGGGGGAGCCCGACTCGCTGCCGGCGCTGTTGCTCGGCCTGCTCGGCGCGATGAAGAACCAGGGCCGTTTCAAGCCGGCCGAGCTGGCCGTGGCCGCGCGCCACATCTCGGCCAGCAGGCGGATCATCGCGCCCAGCCGTGACGGCGCGCAAGAGGACGAATCGCCGATCGCATCGGGTCCGCTGGGCGGCTTCGCCGGTTTTCTGGACAGAAATTTCCGCCACCACGATTTCATGCTAGGCCGCGCCAACTGCCAGAGCTTTCTGCGCAACCACTTCTCGCTGCCGGCCGACAATGCACTGATCGCCGACTGGACCGAAGCCCAGCGCCGGACGCACCGTACCGCCGACGGCAAGTGCCCGGTCATCCCGCTGTTCGGCAGTGCCCGCGACGAAGTCGTCGTGCCGCCGTGGCCGTCGATCGCCGGCGAGCGAATCGACGATCTGCGGCGAAAGCTGAAAAAGCGCATCAATCGGATGCTGCCGATCCTGTTCCGCGAGGTCGTCCCCGGCAACAGATTCCTGCGCTGGGCTGCCGTCCAGCTCGCCCGCTGGACCCAGACCGGCGACTGGGCCCGGCGCGCGGCGAACCACACCCGCGAAGAGCTTGTAAAGGCCGGGATCGAAGTCCGGGGTCAATAGAATTGAAGGCTACGTCATCCCGGAAACGACGCGTGCAATGCGGCATTATCCGGGATCTCGAAACTCGCCTCCAAAGCCTGGCCTCTGTTCCGTTGCGGCCGTTGGCCCTGATCGAGTTCGTGTGGGCACCACCGGGTGTGCATGAGCGCTGACAAGTTGTGGCAAGCTTCGGTCGTGATGCAGCGGTTTGCAGACGGAGCGGCGAGGTGAGCGAGACGACATGGCGCATCCATGCGACCGGCCATGCGCGTTTTCCGTACCGGATCAGCCTGGTACAGGGCGGGCGCGAGACGTTGGTGCTGCGCGCGCAGTCGCGCTGGCCGGGCCCGGGGCAGCAGGTGTTCTGCCTGCGCGAGGACGAGCCGCCGGAAACGCTGGACGAGTTGCTCGAGGAAGTGGCGGTGGCGCATGTCCGGCGCTTCGGCCGCAAGTTGTCGCTGGTGCTCGACCGCAATCGCAACAAGCGTTGCGATTTCCTGTTCCTGTCCAAGCCGTACAAGAACCAGCCCGGCGAATACGAGCAGATCTTTTTCCGCACCCAGAAGAGCCTGCGCGAACACAAGAGCCGCGGGCGCACCAACCTGTTCGGCGAGCGCGAGATCGAGGTCGTAATCGATTCCTCCGAGCGCTATCCGTGGAAGTTCGCCAACGCCGAGGTTCGGCGAAGTTCGCTGCCGGCGGGCGACTACGCGCTGATCCACGGCGAGCGGCCGGTGGCGGTGGTCGAGCGCAAGTCGTTCGACAACCTGCTGGCCGACATCGGCCGGTTGCAGCTGCTGCACCAGCAGCTCGGCGAACTGGCGAGCTGGCCGCACGCGGCGCTCGTGATCGAGGCCCAGTACGCCGATTTCCTGAAGCCGGAACGGACCGGCAGGTGGTCGGCGGCGCACCTGGCCCGGGTGCTGGCCGAACTGACGACGCTGCACCCGGAGCTGCCGGTGATCTTCGCCGGCAACCGCAAGTTTGCCAACCAGTGGGCGCAGGGGTTCTTCGAAGCCGTGGCGCGCAAGCTCGCCGAGCCTGCTGGCGGCAGCGTCGCCGAAGTCACCGCCGAATACGTGCCGGGCACGACGCACGGCGGAGATGAACAGCAGGTCCGCTATCTCGTCGCACACGAAATGCCCCCTTCGTTCTCGATCGCGCAACTGCATGCGCGCCTGCCCAATCTCAGGCGCGAACGCGTCGGCACGCTGCTGGCCCGGCTGCGTGACGAGGGCCTGCTGGAATGCGTCGGCCGCGGGCGCGCGGCGCGCTGGTCCAAGCGGGGCGATACCGATTCCGTGTGAACCTGTCCGACTTTGCCCAGAGAGAATCCGGAGAGAGAATCCGGA
>JAVVDX010000141.1:0-4252 GCA_032251475.1 Wenzhouxiangellaceae bacterium
GACAAGGAAGGTTCCTGCGGCGAAGAAGGTGGCGAAGACAAGGAAGGTTCCTGCGGCGAAGCCTGAATCGGTCACCTGACCTGAAAGGCAACAACATGAGTACCTCTCGAAACCCGATGCTGTCACCGATATCGGGTGCGGGACTCGGTCTCAGGCGGGCCCTCCTGGGCCCGCTTGAGGATTCCGACCTGTCTCCGGTCGGCTTCATGGAAGTCGCACCGGAGAACTGGATCGGAGTCGGCGGGGTCCGCGGACGCAAGTTCCGCGCCTGGACCGAGCGCTTTCCTTTCGTCTGCCACGGCCTTTCGCTGTCGCTGGGCGCGCCGGAGCCGCTCGACGAGACCTTCCTGCGCCGGGTACGCAGGTTTCTCGACGAACACGGCATCCGGATCTATTCCGAACACCTCAGTTACTGCTCCGAGCACGGCCACCTCTACGACCTGATGCCGATTCCGTTCACGGAAGAGGCGGTCGACTGGGTCGCCGGCCGGATCCGCCGGGTACAGGATCTGCTCGGTCAGAAGATCGCGGTCGAGAACATCTCCTACTACGCCACGCCGGCGCACGAACTGACCGAACTCGAATTCATCAACGCGGTCCTCGAACGCGCGGACTGCGACCTGCTGCTCGACGTCAACAATATCTACGTCAACAGCGTCAACCACCGCTACGACGCGCTGGAATTCCTTCGCGGCCTGCCGGCCGGACGGGTGGCCTACATCCACGTCGCCGGCCACTACAACGAGGCCGAGGACCTGATCATCGACACCCATGGCGCGGACGTCATCGACCCGGTCTGGAAACTGCTGGACGAAGCCTACGCGCGGCTCGGCCCGGTGCCGACGCTGCTCGAGCGCGATTTCAATTTCCCCCCGGTCGAGCAACTGCTGGCCGAGGTCGAGACGATCAACCGGCTGCAGGCACGCCACGCAACCGAAACCGAGCGGCATGCCCACGCCTCCTGAGCGCCCGCCGCAAGCGCTGGCGACGCTTCAGAAACGCTTCGCCGACCACATCCGGGATCCCGACAACCGGCCGGCACCGGAAGGCATCGAGGAGCGCCGGCTGGCGATCTACCGGAGACTGTTCTTCAACAACATTTCCGGTCTGTTCGCGAAGAACTTTCCGATTCCGTACAGGATCGTGCCCGACGACCGCTGGCGGAAGCTGATTCGCGCCTTCATGGTCGAGCACCGGCCAACCACGCCGCTGTTCCCGGAAATCGGCCGCGAGTTCGTGCGCTTTCTGGCCGAACACCCCGAGCACTACCCCGAGTGGCCATGGCTGGCCGAACTGGCGCACTGGCAGTTCGCATCGACCGGCGTGCGCAATGACGAGGCCGATCTTGCCGCGCTCGACGTCGACCCGGAAGGTGACCTGCTCGCCGGCCACCCGGTCGTCAACCCGACGTTGCGGCTGGCGCAGTACCGCTGGCCGGTTCACCGGATTCGCGCCAACCGGCTGCCGGACGGGGAATCGCCGGTGATCCTGGCAATCTGGCGCCGGACCGACGACAGCCTGGGCCGGCTCCAGATCAATGCGCTGACCGGCCGATTGCTCGAACTGCTGCAAGAAAATCCGGGGTCCGGCGGTCACGATTGCCTGATTCGCCTGGCCGGGGAAATCGACCACTCCGAGCCGGAGGCACTGGTCGGTCACGGCCGGGATCTGCTCGCCTCGTTGCGGGACCGGGACCTGATCGTCGGCACCGACGTGGCCGGGCACCCGGCCTGAGCCGGGCGGGTTTCGACCCCAATCAAAACAACAGGAGCAGAGCTTCAATGAACAGTTTCACCGAATGGTACGACCGGATCACCGATCGGCTGCGCGCGGCCGGCGACTGGGTGGCGCCGCTGGGCCTGCGCCTTCTGCTGGCGCACGAGTTCTTCAAGGCGGGGATGATGAAAGCCGGCGTCGAGGATGCCCCGCCCGGCTGGTTCGCGAACAAGGAGTTCCCGATACCGTTCGACTGGCTCCCGGCCGGGATGAACTGGACGATGCTCTACAGCACCGAGGTTCTCGCCGGGCTGGCGCTGCTGTTCGGTCTGTTCACGCGCTTCTTTGCATTTGCGCTGGTTATGGTCACGACGATCGCGATCGCCTCGACCCACTGGCCGGAGTCCTGGTCCAGCCTCGGGCAGTTGTGGGAAGGCTATTCGGTCTCGCGCGTGGTCGAAGACGGCGAATTCCGCGGCAACTTCCGGATTCCGATGCTGTTCCTGGCGATGCTGCTGCCGCTGGTGTTCATGGGCGGCGGCAAACTGAGCCTCGATCATCTGATTCTCAAGGTCAGCGGGCGCGGCGACCTGATCCACGAGCGTAACGGAGACTTCCTGGCGCTTTCGCTGGCGCTGCTGGTCCCGGGCATCGTGCTGCTTTACCTGATCCCGCTGTGGGGTGTGCTGCTCGTGCTCGCGGCCGTCGCCGCCGGTGCTTACCACCAGATTCGCGGCTGACCGTCGTCAATATTATTAATCCGGCATCAAAATACCTATGGTATTTGATGCACGGCATTTGCGGCGCATGTCCGCAAATGCCTTCGCTTCGCGGTCCCGGCCGTTCCGGCCGGGTATTAACCCGGCACGCCTACTTGCATGCCGGGTCAATAAATGACTTCGACCCGGTTGCCCTGCTCCCGCAGCAGGGCAATCAGGCCGTCCGCGCCCGGCAGGTGCAGGGCGCCGACGGCCACCAGCGTGTTTCCGTGCTCCAGCAACGGCTGGGCCCGGCGGGCCATCCGGACGTTGCGCTCGACGATGCCGCTCGTCCGGAACCGCGCCCGGGTCTCGGCATCCAGCCCGGCCAGCTCGCGCTCCGCCAGCCGTCGCAGCCGCTCGAGATCGCCGGCCAGCCAGGCCTCGATCAGGACCTCCAGGCGCGCCGACCGCGAATCCGGTTCCTCGACCGCGGCTTCCAGCAGCCGCACGTGGGCATCCTCTCCAAGACCGGTGAAGAACGCCAGTTGCTCGTCCAACGTCTCCAGCGCGATCAGTTCGGCACCGCTGCGGGATGCCGCGATCGAAAGGGCGAGATCCATGAACATGCCGGTCTCCAGCGGCGGCTGGCTCAGCGTCATCGCTGCCGCCCAGGGCTGCAGCCGGCGAATGGTCTTGCGGTCCATGCCGTAGTCGGCCAGCGCGCGCGCAACCCGGCGGTACAGCCGCGGTCCGATCCGGTCGGCCAGCACCTCGCCCGGCGGCAGGCGCATCTCGCGCGCCAGCGCCTGGAGCATGGACTCGTCGGGGACCAGTTCCAGCGCCAGCCGGTCGGCCTGCCGCAGCGCCTGTTCCAGCACTGGCGGGAACTCGAGCACCCTGGCATCCTCGGCGTGGATGGTGCCAAGCAGCCAGTTGACATCGCCGCCGGGTGTTGTGACCGAGTAGAAGACCTGCGCCCGCGCACCGGCAGCGACCAGCAACAGGAAGAGCACGATCCACCCGCCGCCGAGCGTGCGGCGTCCGGTTTTCATGAGGGTCCCGACCTGCATCGGCAATCAGCTTTGGGTCCAAATCTGGTAGCTTAACGGCTCATTCCCGCGCCCGTTGCCGATCCATTGTCCGATTTCCTGCCCGCCATAGAGATGAAGGCCCGCTTCCGCGGCTTCCTGCCTGTGGTCGTCGATGTCGAGACCGGCGGATTCAACGCCCGGACCGACGCCCTGCTCGAGATCGCCGCATGCATCATCGAGATGACCGACGAGGGCCGCGTCGTGCCCGGCGACATGATCGCCCGCCACGTCGAACCGTTCGAGGGCGCCAACATCGAACAGGCGGCGCTGGATTTCAACGGCATCCGGCCGGATCATCCGCTGCGGCTCGCGGTACCGGAGCGCGAAGCCCTGAGCGACATCTTCCAGCCCATCCGCCGGCGGCTGCGCGAGACCGGCTGCAAGCGCGCGATCCTGGTCGGCCACAACCCGACCTTCGACCTGTCGTTCGTCAACGCCGCGGTGGCCCGTGTCGCCTACAAGCGCAACCCGTTCCACCCGTTCTCGAGCTTCGACACCGCCACGCTGGGCGGCCTGGCCTACGGCCAGACGGTGCTTGCGCGCGCCGTCCAGGCCGCCGGGCTGGAGTGGGACACGGAAGAGGCCCACTCGGCACGCTACGACACCGAGCGCACGGCGCACTTGTTCTGCATCGTCGTCAACCGCTGGGCCGAACTGGGCGGGCTTGATCCGGAAACGCTGGCGAAGAACTAGTGGGCCATGCGGATAGTTCGGTAACGCTCAGAGCCGCTGTGCCGGTGCGAA
>JAVVDX010000142.1:0-4215 GCA_032251475.1 Wenzhouxiangellaceae bacterium
CGGGGGAGGGCCAGGGTTTGAAATTCCCTCCCCCGCAAACGGGGGAGGGCCAGGGTTTGAAATTCCCTCCCCCGCAAGCGGGGGAGGGCCAGGGTGGGGGCGGGGTTCGGCTCAGCGCATTGTTCACCAAATATGCCAGTCTCAATGAATGGACAAGGCTGAACCCGGAGAATCCGTGAACCGGCCGCTGGCCGACCTGTTGCGACCACGCGCGTTCGACGAGGTCGTCGGGCAGGATCACCTGCTGGGCCCGGACGGCCCGCTGCGCAGAATGGTCGACTCGGGGCGCGTCGTGCCGCTGGTGTTCTGGGGCCCGCCCGGCACCGGCAAGACGACGCTGGCGCGGCTGCTGGCCGGGGTCGGAAACCTGCATTTCGAGCAGCTCTCGGCGATCTTTTCCGGCGTGGCCGATCTGAAAAAGGTATTTGCTGCCGCGCGCGAGCGGCGCGAGCAGGGACTGGGCACGCTGCTGTTCGTCGACGAGATCCATCGCTTCAACCGCGCCCAGCAGGACAGCTTTCTGCCGGTGGTCGAGGACGGTACGATCGTGCTGGTCGGCGCAACCACCGAGAACCCGTCGTTCGAGCTCAACGGCGCGCTGCTTTCCCGGCTCAAGGTCCTGGTGCTCAAGCGGCTTGACGACGCGGCGCTGAAGAAACTGCTGGTTCGGGCCGAAAAGCACTTCGGGCGCACGCTTTCGCTGACCGAGCCGGCACGCGAGACGCTGCTGGCGCTGGCCGACGGCGACGGCAGGTTTCTTCTGAACATGGTCGAGATGATCGTCGACCTGGCCGATCCGGACCAGCCGATGGACACCGATGCGCTGCTCCGGCTGGTCCAGCGCCGCGCGCCGACCCACGACCGCGACCGCGAAGAGCATTACAACCTGATCTCGGCGCTGCACAAAGCGATGCGCGCCTCGGACGTCGACGCCGCGCTGTACTGGCTGGCGCGGATGTTCGCCGGCGGCGAGGACATCAAGTACATCTGCCGCCGGCTGGTGCGCTTCGCCAGCGAAGACGTCGGCCTGGCCGATCCGCAGGCGTTGGTCCAGGCGCTGGCCGCGCGCCAGGCATATGAACAACTGGGCAGCCCCGAGGGCGAACTGGCCGTCGTCCAGGCGGTCGCGTTCCTCGCCACCGCGCCGAAATCCAACGCGCTGTACAAGGCCGAAAAGGCCGCAATGCGTGCGGCCCGCAAGCACGGCTCGCTGCCGCCGCCGCGCAACATCGTCAACGCGCCGACGAAGCTGATGAAGGATCTCGGCTACGGCGAGGGTTACGTCTACGAGCACGACACGCCGGAAGGCTTTTCGGGCCAGAACTGCTTCCCCGAATCCATGCCCCGCCAGCACTTCTACCGTCCGGTCGAGCGCGGTTTTGAGCGCGAGGTCGTCAAGCGGCTCGAATATTGGGAAAAACTTCGCCAGCGCAAAGTGTAGGTGGGGGCGGCGTCCCCGACGTAAAGGGCCGCCGTTCCCGACGAATCGTCCATCGACTGCCCCTCCCCAACCCTGAAAACCTCCGCCATCGTCCCCATCTGGAATCTGGGGCGTGACCCGAGAACCGCCATTGGAATTCACGAATGGAATTCAAGGACTACTACAAGACCATGGGCGTGGAGCCCGACGCCGGCGCCGACGAGATCAAGCGCGCCTACCGCAAGCTGGCGCGCAAGTACCACCCGGACGTCAGCAGCGAGCCGGACGCCGAGGCGAAGTTCAAGGACATCGGCGAGGCCTACGAGGTCCTGAAGGATCCGGCCAAGAGGAAGGAATACGATCAATTGCGCAAAAGCGGCTGGCGCGGCGGCGAGGAATTCCGGCCGCCGCCGGGCTGGGAGCGCGGCGGGTTCCGCGATGGCGGCGGCTTCGAGTCGTGGAGTTTCGGCGATGGCGGCGGTTTCGGCGAACGCGGGTTCGGCGGCCGCGATGCCGGCGGCTTCAGCGACTTCTTCGAGACGCTGTTCGGCGGTGCCCGGCGCCCGCGCCAGCGCCCGCAAAAGGGCGGCGACCTGCGCGCCCGGGTCGAGATCGACCTGGAGACCGCGTTCAGCGGCGGCAAGCGCCGGATCAGTCTGGAGCAGCCCGAGCGCGCGCCCGACGGTTCGGTCCGAAGCGGGGCGCGTACGCTGGAAGTCACGATTCCGCCGGGCATGACCGAGGGGCGTCAGATAAGGTTGGCCGGCAAGGGCGACCCCGGCCCCGGCAGCGCACCGGCCGGCGATCTGTACCTTGAAATCCATATCCGGCCGCACCGGCTGTTCGAACTGGACGGCAGGGACGTCCACCTGACGCTGCCGATCGCGCCGTGGGAAGCGGCGCTGGGCACGAAGGTTTCGGTACCGACGCTGGCCGGAAAGGTCGAGATGAACATCCCGGCCGGTGCATCTTCGGGCCAGCGCATGCGACTCAAGGGCCGGGGTCTTCCCGGCAAGCCGCCCGGCGATCAGTACGTGCTGCTCAAGATCGTGACACCCAGGCCGGCCAGCGACGAGCAGCGCAAGCTCTATGAACGCATGCGTGACGAGTTCGATTTCGATCCGCGCGCGGGACTGGAGGCGAAGCGATGACCGGGCGAGACGACAGGATCGAACACGTCGGCATCGACGAGACCGAGGCGCTGACGCTCAACGAGGTCTGCCGCATCCTCGAGCTGAGAACCGAGGTGATTCGCGACTGGGTCGCCGAGGGCGTCGTGCAGCCGTCGGGCAGGCGAACCGGCGAATGGCGCTTCGCACCCCGTGAATTCGAGCGCGCCCTGCGCGCGCGTCGGCTGCAGCGCGATCTCGAGCTCGAAACGCAGAGCCTGCCGCTGGTGCTGGACCTGCTGAGTGAAGTCGAGCGCCTGCGGCGCCGGCTCCGGGTGCTGGAAGGACGTTTCTTCGAGTGACGGGTGCGAGGGTCGACAATGCAGCCGGAAAGGCAGGGCGCGACCCGCACGCCGGGCTGATCCTCGAAGCCCATCCGCTCAAAGTGCTCTACGCAATGGCCGTGCCGGCCGTGGCGATGATGCTGATGTTCGGCCTCAACGCGGTCATGGACGCGGTCTATATCGGGCAGTTGCTCGGCCAGCAGGCGCTGGCCGGCGTTTCGCTGGCGTTTCCGGTCACCCAGATCACGCTCGGCCTCGGCTCGCTGGCCGGCATCGGCGGCGGGGTCGTGCTTTCGATCTCCATCGGCAGAGGCGACCAGGACACGCTGCGCAAGCTGCCGGGCACCTGCATCGGCATCGCGCTCGTTGTCGCAGGTCTGTACGCGCTGCTCGGCGCCGGCTTCACCGATGCACTGGTTCGCGGAATGGGCGCCCGCGGCGATCTGGTACCGATCGCGGCCGGCTACCTGCGCGCGCATGCAATCGGCGGTTTCGCCGCCATCGGCGGACTGACGCTGAACATGCTCTTGAGAGGCGAGGGCAAGATGAAGCTGGCGGCAATGTACATGGCCACCGGCCTGGTCGCCAATCTTGTCCTCACGCCGATCTTCATCGCCGTGTTCGGCTGGGGTGTTGCCGGCGCGGCCTGGGCGACCAACCTCGGCGCGCTGCTCGGCGGCGGATTGGTCTGGCTCAGATTTGCCCGCGGTCGGGCCAGCTACGAAGTCGATGCCACGCACATCGGACTGCCGCGAACGCTCGCCCGGCGAATCGTCAAGTTCGGCGTGCCGGCGATGATCTCGTCGTCGATGGGCCTGGTACAGGCCATCGTCGTGTTCAACATGCTGTCAAGAATCGGCACCGAGGAAGACATCGCGTTCTTTGGCGCGGCCTGGCGCGTGCTGCTGTTCATGCTGACCCCGCTGTTCGGCCTGATGCGCGCATTCCAGCCGGTCGCGGGCATCAACTACGGCGCCGGCAGATGGGACCGGGTCAAGCTCAACTACTGGGTCTTCGTCGCCGCGGGCACGCTCATGGTTCTGCCGATCTGGCTGTTCATGGGGTTCAACCCGGAACTGACCCTGTCGGTCATGCTGCCCGGCGTTGAGTTCGCGCCCCAAGACCTGCATCGCTTCCGCGTGCTGATCCTGGTGCTGCCGGTCCTGCCGCTGGTCTTTACCGCGCTCAGCCTTCTTCCTGCAATAGAACAACCCGGCAAGGCCACCACGGTATCGGTGGCAAGACAACTGCTCCTCTACGTCCCGGTCATGCTCATCGTCCCGCCGATGATCGGCGTCTCCGGCATCTATTACGGCGCCACCGCCATCGACTTCACCTGCGC
>JAVVDX010000143.1:0-4174 GCA_032251475.1 Wenzhouxiangellaceae bacterium
TGCAATCGTGCTGCGCCACCCGGACGACCGCGCGGCCCACGAGCTCGCCGCCCGCCCATTCGCAGCTTGCGGCGCCGGACCCGGCACGAGCATCGTCAACGCCGGCTCCGGCTGCCTGGCCCACCCCAGCCAGGCGCTGCTGGACGCCGCGACGCTGGCCGCCGCCGGTTGCCGGTGGGAAGGCCTGCGCGTGGTGCTGATCGGCGACATCCGTCACTCGCGCGTTGCGCGCTCCGACATCGCGCTGTTCGAACGGCTCGGCGTCGCCGAGATTCGAATCGCCGGGCCGGCCGAACTGATGCCCGGGGCCGGCGAGCTGCCGGCGGCGCTGCGCTTCGACGACCTCGACGCGGCGCTCGCCGGCGCCGACGTCGTCGTCTGCCTGCGCATCCAGCGCGAGCGCATCGCCGTGACCGCTTACCCCGACGGCGAGTCCTACCACCGGCGCTGGGGTCTGACCGGTGAGCGCTTCGACCGGCTCGGCGAAAGCGTGCGCGTGCTGCATCCGGGCCCGGTCAACCGCGGCGTCGAGATCGCGCCGGAGATCGTAGACTCGCCGCGCTCGCTGATCCTCGAGCAGGTTCGGACCGGCGTGCACCTGCGCACGGCCGTGTTCGAATGGTTGATTCACGGCCCGTGACCGCAATATCGACAATTGGAACCACGCGGCAATACATCCCTGACGGACACCCGATGATGGAAATCAGACTCAACGGCGAAGCCCGCCCGCTGCCCGGCCGGCAATCGGTCGCCGCGCTGCTCGAGCAGCTGGAACTCGGCGGCCGGCGCGTGGCGGTCGAGCGCAACGGCGAAATCGTGCCGGCCAGCCGCTACGGCGACGAAATGCTCGAGCCCGACGACCGGATCGAGATCGTGCATGCGATCGGCGGGGGCTGAATTCGATGAACGACGCAAACCGCCAGGCCCAGGACACCGCGCCAACCAACGATTCGCCGCTGGTCGTCGCCGGCGTCGAGTATCGCTCCCGGCTGCTGACCGGCACCGGCAAGTACCGTGATCTGGAACAGACCCGCGCGGCGACCGAGGCGGCCGGCGCCGAGATCGTCACGGTCGCGATCCGGCGCTCCAATCTCGGTCAGAACCCGGACGAGCCGAACCTGCTCGAGGTACTGCCGCCGGACCGCTACACCATCCTGCCGAACACCGCCGGCTGCTACAACGCCGCCGACGCGGTGCGCACCTGTCGTCTCGCGCGCGAACTGCTCGACGGCAAATCGCTGGTCAAGCTCGAAGTGCTGGGTGACGAGAAGACGCTGTTTCCGGACGTGACCGAAACCCTCGAGGCCGCCGAGACGCTGATCGGCGAGGGTTTCGACGTCATGGTCTACACCAGCGACGATCCCGTGCTCGCCCGTCGATTCGCCGAGATGGGCTGCGCGGCCGTGATGCCGCTGGCGGCACCGATCGGCTCCGGACTCGGTATCCAGAACCGCTGGAATCTGCTGCAGATCGTCGAGGAGGCGACCGTGCCCATCCTGGTCGATGCCGGCGTCGGCACCGCATCGGACGCCTCGATCGCGATGGAGCTGGGCTGCGACGGCGTGCTGATGAACACCGCCATTGCCGGCGCCCGCGACCCGGTCGCGATGGCGCGAGCGATGCGGCTCGCGGTCGAGGCCGGCCGGCTGGCCTGGCTCGCCGGCCGCATCCCGAAGAAACGCTACGCGTCGGCCTCGTCGCCGCTCGAGGGCACGTTCTTCTGATGCCGGCACAATCCCCGCCGGAGCACCGGCGCCGGGTACGCAGCTTCGTGCGCCGCGCCGGCCGCCTGACGCCGGCCCAGGAACGCGCGCTGGCCGAATTGCTGCCGCGCTACCGCATCGACCCGGAGCTGACCGACCTGCGCGAGGCGTTCGCGAGCCGGGCGCCGCTGGTCGTCGAGATCGGATTCGGCAACGGCGAGGCCCTGGCCGCGATGGCCGAACGCGAGCCGGACAAGAACTTCGTCGGCATCGAAGTGCACGAACCCGGCGTCGGCCGCCTGCTGCGGGCCGTCGACGCGGCCGGCCTGACGAACGTGCGCGTGGCGATGCGCGACGCGGTCGAAGTGCTGCGCGAGCAGGCCCGGCCGGCGAGCATCGACGAGCTGCGCATCTACTTTCCCGACCCGTGGCCGAAGAAACGCCACTACAAGCGCCGACTGATCCAGCCGGCATTCGTCGAGCTGGCCGTCGACCGTCTCGCCGACGGCGGCCTGTTGCACCTGGCCACCGACTGGCAACCGTATGCCGAACGGATACTCGAGACGCTGGGAAACGCACAGGAGCTCGAAAATCTCGGCCAACCGTGGATCGAGCGCCCGGAATGGCGACCTCAAACACACTTCGAGAAAAGAGGTGAGAAGCGCGGACACCAAATCCGTGACGTGCTCTGCAAACGCCGCGCCCGTTGACGTTCACGCCTGCGGAATTCGCACAACATTTTTTTCACAAACGCTTGACGCGCCCGGATCGGCTGATGTATAACCGCCCCCGTGCTGACAAAAAATTAACAATAACCAAAGCACGTATCTATACCCGGTAGCATCCGGTTTGGGGCAAAAAGCGGTCTTCGGACCGCTTTTTTTTCCTTCCCGGCTCCCGACCACGCCGATGCCTCCGATCGGCCGGATCTTGTCCGAAGGCGTAAAGAGCGCAGCCGAAGCGCGCAACGAGCGGCCGGGAAAGGGCGGGGGTGTCTGAGCGAAGCGAGTTCCCCGCCCGCCGGCCGATCCGAGCACTGCAGGGAACCGCTTGCGACAGCAAGCGGCAAGCGACAGCCTTCGGACAAGATCCGGACGATCGGATCGAGCCCCGACCTCGGCAACGGATTCGGTTGTCCTGACCAGGCCGCGATGCCGGGGAAACGAGATGGCGATTGACCGGCCCGGGTCGCGCCCCCATAATCATCGGAGACCCAAGTGCATTTCGAAACCTCCATGGAGCAGCAGGCGCCAATCGAATTCACCGCATCGGCCGCGCGCAAGGTGCGCGAGCTGATCCTCGCCGACGGCAACCCGGAACTGAAGCTGCGCGTCTACATCACCGGCGGCGGCTGCTCGGGCTTCCAGTACGGCTTCACGTTCGACGAAAAGGCCGACGAGGACGACGTCCGGGTCGAGCGCGACGGCGTGGAACTGCTGGTCGACCCGCTGAGTTTCCAGTACCTCGAAGGCGCCGAGGTCGACTACAGCGAATCGTTGCAGGGCGCCCGCTTCGTCATCCGCAACCCGAACGCACAGACCACCTGCGGATGCGGCTCGTCGTTCGCCGTGGCCTGATCCCTTCATCTCCGGGGATTTCTTGACACGGCCACGGTCCAGGCGCTACAAACGCCACTGACCCCGATTATTCATGGCCCCGGGACCGACCTCGTTGAAGATTCTCTCGCTTCTGATCGCACTGCTGGTCACCCACCTCTGGCCGGGAATCGTGCGCCTGCGCCGATACGACTGGCTGCTCGCGCTGCCGCGCAAGGCCGCGGCCCAGGGTCCGGACTGGCTCCCGGCCGCGGTCCTCGTCGCGCTTGCGCTGGTCGGCGGCGGGCTGGCGAGCTGGCTGGCATGGGAGATCGCCGGGCTGGTCGGCCTGCTGCTGCTCGGCATCGCGACCGCGCTGCTCACGCTCGGTCCGCAAGACCTGGACGGCGACCTTGCAGCCGCGACCGATGCCGGCGACGAGGCCCGTCGCCAGGCGGCGCTGGCGCGGCTGCTGCTGCGCACCGAATCGACCGGCATCCAGGGTGCGGCCGCCGCCCTGCACGCCGCGCTCGCGCGCTGGTTCGGCATCGTATTCTGGTTCGCGCTGATCGGCGTGCCGGGCTGCCTTCTCTATCGCGGCGTACGCGAGGCGCACCACGATTTCTCGCTTGGCGGCGACCAGCGCCGGCAACTCGGGCGGCTGCTCGGCTGGCTGAACTGGCCGGTCATGTTCCTGATCGTCGCCGCGCTGGCGCTGATGACCGACTTTGATCGCGTCCGGGCCGTGTTCATGGCCCGCGAGGACCGCTGGCAACTGCCGGCCGCGCTGCTCGACGATCTGGCCGCGGAGCTGTGCGACGCCGAGGGGGACCTCGAACAGGGCCTGCGCGACGGCCGCCGGCTTGCCTGGCGCGCGCTTGGCCTGTGGCTGGCCGTGCTCAGCCTGCTGCTGCTCGCCGGCCTCGTTTCCTGATT
>JAVVDX010000144.1:0-4169 GCA_032251475.1 Wenzhouxiangellaceae bacterium
GGGGCCCAGTGGCTTTCGGGAATGAACGCCGCCTGAACGAAATCTCCCGCCGCCGCGGTCCCGTTAGGGCACGTCCATCCGGAAACCTCAAGAGGGATCGCGCCATGGCCGAACAGGTATGGGAATCGCCGGTGATCGCCTCGGGCGAGAAGCGGCTTCGCCGGCGCAGCAAGCCGCGCTCGCTGTTTCTGAGCCGGTCGATGAAGGTCTCGCTCGCGCTGTTCGTGCTGCTCGTCGCGGCGCTCGCGGCGCATTCGATCATCGTCATCCAGACCATGCAGCGCAGCCAGCAGAGCCTGAACGTCGCTGCGCGCATGGACCACCATCTCGAGCGCATGGTCGAGCGCGCCGGGCACTACGTCGCGATCGCGCCGCGCAACTATCCGGATTTCCACCGCGACGTGGAGCTCTACTACACCACGCTGCGCCGCGACATCGAGACCATGGACGCGCTGGTCGCCGACCTGGCCGCGCGCCGGAGCGCGTTCGACCCGGACCTGTGGAACGACTTTCGCAACGGCCTCGAAGAACAGATCGGTTACGAGGCCGACCGTCCGCGGCTGGAATGGGCCGCGGAGTACCTGAGCAACGAGGCCGGCCCGCTGCTGGCGGCGGCCGACCGGGCGCACGCCGAACTGCAGTCCGCGGCCGCGGAATCGCGCCGCAACCTGTGGATCTCCGGCGGCGTGATCACGGCCGCCACGCTGCTGCTTGCGTGCACGATCGCGTGGCTTTTCCGTGAGCGCGTACTCCGGCGCATCAGCCAGACCAGCCGTGCCGTGCGCCGGATGTCCGACGGGCAGTTCGACGGCATCCGGCGCAAGCATGCCGACGACGAACTGGGCCAGCTCGAGGCCGATGTCGGCAACCTGGCCCGGCGCACCGAGGAACTGGTCAACCTGCTCGACACGCTCAACGGCGCGAACACGCTGCACGAGGCCATCGAGCGCCTGCCGATGCGGCTCAAGCGCCAGTTCAGCATCGAGTGGATGGGCCTGGTCGAGATCTTCGACGGCCGCATGCGCCTGCGCATCAGCGTGCCGGCCCGCGAAGAGTTGGGCATCGAGCAGCCCGGCACCGGCTGGAGCCTGGAAGGGACGCTGCTGGCCGATGCGCGCCGGAGCGGGCACGCGATGTTCGCCACGCTGCGCAACAGCGACGGCGACCTGGGCCTGCACGACCCGCTGCTGCGCCAGCTTCGTGGCTGCAACCTGGTCACCGCCGCGCTGCTGCCGGTGCGCGACAGCAGCCGGATCCAGGCCGGCGTCATGATCGCCAGCGCGCACGCCGACGCGTTCACCGGCTGGCGCGGGCGCTGGCTGGAAAACGTCGGCCACCTGATCGCGCACGCGCTGTACAAGAGCATCCACGTCGAGCAGCTCGGCGTTTCGATGGTGCGCGGCCTGGCCGAGATGGCCGAGAAGCGCGACCCCAATACCGGCCGCCATCTCGACCGCATGCAGCGCTATGCCGGCATCGTCGCGCGCGAGCTGGTCGAGCGCGGTGCCGTCGACACCGCGCGCTGTCCGCGCTTTGCCGAGCAGGTCGAGACGTTCGCGCCGCTGCACGATATCGGCAAGGTCGGCATCTCCGACTACATCCTGCTCAAGCCCGGCCCGCTGACCAACTCCGAGGTCGGCGAGATGCGACGTCACCCGAAGATCGGCGCCGAAGTGCTGATGACCGCCGGCGAGCGGCTCGGCGCCGAGGGCGAGAAGCTGCTGGCCCACGCGATGGACATCGCGCTGTACCACCACGAGAAGTTCGACGGCTCGGGCTACCCGCACGGCCTGGTCGGCGAGGCCATCCCGCTATCGGCGCGCATCGTCGCGGTCGTCGACGTCTATGACTCGCTGACCTCCGAGCGCCCGTACAAGGAGGCCTGGTCGGACACCCACGCGCTGCAGTATCTGGAAAGCGAAAAAGGCCGGCATTTCGACCCGCAGGTCGTCGACGCCTTCGTCGCGCGCATCGACGACATCCGGCGCATCCACGATCTGTTCCGCGATCGCGACGATCCGGTCTTCGCGAGCCGCGGCTAGACTATCTCGGCATGCGCGGCGTCGAACAGATTCCGTGGCTTTACGACCTGAGCATGGCGCTGATGCCCGGCCTGCGCCGGTGGCGCGCGTCGCTGGCCCGGCTCGCCCGCGGACGGGTGCTGGAAGTCGGCTGCGGCACCGGTCGCATGCTGCCGCTTTATCCGCACGAGACCCGCGTCGTCGGGCTCGAGCCCAATTTCGCCGCGCTGCCGCGCGCGGCCCGGCGCGACCCGGGCGCCGGCCTGGTGTGCGGCAGCGTCGAACGGCTGCCGTTTCCGGCCGCGAGCTTCGACACCGTCGTCTCGTCGCTGGTGTTCTGCTCGGTCGGCGAGGCCGAGCGCGGCCTGGCCGAGATCCGCCGCGTGCTCCGGCCCGACGGCCGATTGCTGATGCTCGAGCACGTGCACGCGCGCAGCCGCGTGGGCCGCTGGCTGCTCGACCGGATGCAGCCGGGCTGGACACTGATCACCGGCGGCTGCCGGCCGAACCGCGACACCGAGGCCACGGTCGAGCGCTGCGGCTTCCGGATCGAGCAGGCCCACTACCGCGCCCGCGGCGTCATGCGCCACTTCGTCGCCCGCAAGATCCCGGTGCGCGGCGTCTAGTGGGCCATGCGGATAGTTCGGTAACGCTCAGAGTCACTGTGCCGGTGCGAATCAAGGCGCGTTTCGCAGGGAATGGCCGCTCCCTTGCCAAGAAACGCAACGCCGAGTCGCGCCGGCACAGTGGCTCCCGAAGGGCCGCCGCACAAGCGCCGTGGGCTGCGTTCCGCTCGCTTGAATTGGCTACGGCCAGTCCTGCGCTCGCGCGCCTTGCCCACGGCACTTGTGCGACGGCTGAGTGTCACCGAACTATCCGCATGGCCCACTAGCAGGCCACGTGCTCTACCGCAATGGAGTAGCGCCGATCGGTCAAATGCAGTAGAATCTGATTCAATCATATTTTACGCATAATGCCATGGAAACGATCACCGCGACCGAACTGGCCCGCAACCTGCGCAAGGTGCTCGACCGTGTCGCCGAGACCGGCGGGGAATACAACATCGAGCGCAATCGGCAGGTCGTCGCACGGGTCGTGCCCGGCGTTCGGCAGCAGACGGCCCTGGAGGCCATGGCCGACCTTTACCACCGCCTGCCGCCCGAGGCCGCCGAAACCTGGCAGCAGGATGCCCGTGAAGCCGGTCAACGGCTCGACGACGACCTCCGCGATCCCTGGGCGGGTAAATGATCCGCGGTTTCCTGATCGACACCTGCATCTGGATCGACGTCGAGCAGGGCCGGATCGGCCCGTCCGACGTCGCGGCAGTCTCGGCCGATGCGCCGGTCTACCTGTCGCCGGTCACGCTGGCCGAGCTGAAGCTGGGCGTCGAGGTTTGCGAAGACCCGGCCATTCGCCAGCATCGACAGGTCACGCTGCGGCGCATGATGCGCAAGCCGACGCTGGTCATCGACAGCGAGACCGCCGAAATCTTTGGTGAAATCGCCGCCGCCGTGCTCCGAACGGGCGCCGGGCACCGGAATCGCACGCAGGATCTCTGGCTGGCCGCGCAGGCCATCCAGCACGACCTGAAACTGCTGACCCGTAACCGGCGCGACTTTCACCACATTCCCGGCCTTGGAGTCGTCGGCCTCGATGGCGCGTGATGCTCCAGGCGCGCTGGTACCGCGGTTGTTATTCTCCTGCCGATGAACCCCCGTCGCTACAATGCAGCAATTGCTGTCGCGCTTGTCTTCATCGCGTCGACCACGGCGCTCGTGACCGGCGCCGACTGGCTCGGCGCCATGTCGCCGGTGGGCATCCCGGCCGGCAACCTGGTGGCCTGGGCGATGATGACAAGCCTCAACGCGCTGCCGGTCGTGCTGGCCGTCGGAATCGTGCCCCGCGCCGTTGCCTGGACGCTGCTGGTCCTGGCCGCGGCGTGGCTGCCGGTCTCGTTCCTGCTGTTCGGCAATGTCTACCTGAGCAACGCCGGCCCGCTCGCGCTGCGCATCTGGCTGGGCTACACGGCCCTGCTGGTCCTGGCGCCGCTGTCGTTGCTGGTGGCCGCCCTGGTTCGAAAGGCCTGGAAGGCGGAATAATCGACTCCCCGGACGCGATCCGGGGCCCAGCGACTTTTCGACCGATGCA
>JAVVDX010000145.1:0-4061 GCA_032251475.1 Wenzhouxiangellaceae bacterium
TGGCGCTGGCCAACCCGATCCTGTACATGGTCAACGGCTTCCGCTACGGCATGCTCGGCATCACCGACGTACCGCTGTTCGCGGCGTTCGGAATCATCATCGCATTCATGCTGGTACTCGGCACGGTCTGTGTCACGCTTCTCCGGCGCGGAACCGGATTGCGGACCTGAGGCCCGAATGATCAAGCTGCCGCTGGTCGACCGCGTCAAGTTCTTCGTCGAACGCCAGTTTGGCAAGGGGGCGGGCTACCTCGGCGGCGGCGATCGCCTGTGCGTGCTCACCAGGGTGTCGGGCCGATGAGATTCGAACGGCTCGGCGCCGACGGCTCCGCGCGCCGGGGACGGCTCGAATTCGGGCGCGGCACGGTCGAGACGCCGGCGTTCATGCCCGTCGGGACCTACGGCACGGTCAAGGGCATGACGCCGGAGGAGCTGCGCGAGATCGGCGCCGAGATCATCCTCGGCAACACGTTCCACCTGATGCTGCGTCCCGGCACCGAGGTCATCGGTCTGCACGGCAAGGGGCACGGCGGTCTGCACGAGTTCATGCACTGGGACGGGCCCATCCTGACCGACTCGGGCGGGTTCCAGGTCTGGAGCCTGGCCGAGCTGCGCAAGGTCGAAGAGAACGGCGTGACGTTCGCCTCGCCGGTCGACGGCAGCCGCATCTTCATGGGGCCCGAGGAATCGATGGCGGTGCAGCGCGCGCTCGGCTCCGACATCGTCATGATCTTCGACGAATGCACGCCGTACCCGGCCACGTTCGACGAGGCGCGCGCGTCGATGGAACGCTCGCTGCGCTGGGCCGAACGTTCGAAGGCCGCGCACGGCGATTCTCCGGCGGCGCTGTTCGGCATCGTCCAGGGCGGCATGTACGACGAGTTGCGCGTGATCTCGGCCGCCGGCCTGGTCGAGATCGGCTTCGACGGCTACGCGATCGGGGGCTTGAGCGTCGGCGAGAGCGAGGCCGAGCGCATCGCCGTCCTCGACGCCTTGCAGCCCCTGCTGCCCGAGGAATGCCCGCGCTACCTGATGGGGGTCGGTCGGCCCGAAGACATCGTCGCCGCGGTCGCGCGCGGGGTGGACATGTTCGACTGCGTGCTGCCGACCCGCAACGCGCGCAACGGCCACCTGTTCACGCGCTACGGCGACCTGCGCATCCGCCATGCGCGCTGGCGCAGCGACACCCGGCCGCTGGACGAAAGCTGCGGCTGCTACACCTGCCGCAACTACTCGCGTGCCTATATCAAGCACCTGCAGCGCTGCAACGAGATCCTGGGGGCCCGGCTCGCCACCGTCCACAACCTGTACTACTACCAGCAGCTGATGCGCGAGATCCGCGCGTCCATCGAGGCAGGTGAATTCAGGGCGTTCGTCCAGAAGTTTTCCGAAGAGCGGGCGCGAGGCGTGGAATAGGATGTCTGCATGAAACCGCATCCCGCACCCGATGCGGGACCCAGCGTCTTTTCTTCGAACTCCAAAAAGCCGCTGGTCCCCGGCTCAGGGCCGGGGAGTAAGTCGACAAGAGGGGAGTGAGGCGACAAGAGGGGAGTGCGAAAACAAGAGGAACCACATCCCGCACCTGATGCGGGACCCAGCGTCTGTGCTTCGATTTCGAACAAGCCGCTGGACCCCGGGTCGAGCCCGGGGCGTCGAAAGCAGGCTTTCGACGTTTCCCGCGACGATCGCGCTTGCACCTGGCCATTGCAGGGTTCCTTGGTACCATATCGACTCAAGCCCCAAGCCCGTGATGGAGCCGCGCAATGGCCACGATCCGACGATTCGAGGAAATCGAAGCCTGGTGCGACGCCCGTCTCCTGGCCGGCGCGGTGTACAAGCGGTGCCGCATGGGCCTGCTGGGCAAGGATTACGGCCTGCGCGAGCAGATGCAGCGGGCCGCGGCGGCGACGATGGCGAATATCGCCGAGGGCTTCGAGCGCCGCAACTTCGATGACTTTTCGCAATTCCTGCGCAGGGCGCGCGGTTCCTGCGCGGAACTCAGGTCGCACCTTTACGTCGCGCTCGATGCCGAATTGATCACCCGACCGGCATTCGATGAATTGCGCGAACTGGCCGATCGCGTCGCCGAAAAGATCGATGCATTCCAGCGCTATCTGAAGGAAACCGCAGATTCCTGACACGCCGTGAGCGTCAGCGAGCCAACCATTCCCGTGTCCCCGAACGCCGATTTGCCCGAAGCCAAGGCCTCCCCGGAACGCGAGTCGATCGAGGTCGCCGCGGGCGTGCTGCGCGACGACGACGGGCGGGTGTTGCTCAGCCGCAGGCTGCCGGGCAAGCACCTGGCCGGGATGTGGGAGTTTCCGGGCGGCAAGATCCATGCCGGCGAGTCCGACGCCGAGGCACTGGCGCGCGAGTTTCTCGAGGAGATCGGCGTGCGCATCGGGCCGGTCCGACCGCTGGTGACCGTCGTTCACGACTACCCGGAAAAGACCGTGCGCCTCAAGCTCTACGAGATCCATTCGGCCTCGGGCGAGCCGCACGGCGCCGAGGGCCAGGAACTGAAGTGGGTCGATCCGGCCGGGATGGCCGGACTGGAAATGCCGGCCGCCGACCGGCCGCTGGTCAAGCTGCTCGACCTCGACGGACATTATTCGATTTCGCGTGCGCCGTCCGAATACGGTTCTTCGGCCGGATTTCTCGACGCCTGGCACGCCTGCCTCGAGGCCGGCTACCGGCTGATCCGGCTGCGCCCGGCGCCGGGCGAGCGGGTCGAGCCGGACATGGTCGAGACCGTCGCGAACCTGACCCGGGAGGCCGGTGCGCGCTGGATCGCCTCGGGCGATCTGACGCAGTGCTTCGGCTGGCCGGCCGACGGCATCCACTTCAATACCCGCCAGCTCATGACGCTGGATCGCCGGCCGCTGCCGGACGACAGGCTCGTGATCGCCTCGTGCCACGATCTCGAGGAAATCCGGATCGCCGACGCGATCGGCGCCGATCTGGTCACGCTGTCGCCGGTCGAGTTCACCTCCAGCCATCCTGCTGCCGCACCGCTGGGCTGGCACGACTTCGAGCGCATCGTGCGTTACGCCCCGCTGCCGGTGCTGGCGCTGGGCGGCGTCAGGCCCGACGACTGGTCTCGGGCGCGCGCGGCCGGGGCGTTCGGCGTTGCCGGAATCCGCGCGTTCGGCTGGGGCTGACAACGTGGCGGAACGCGTCGAATTTCCGCTGCGACAGGTACCGGCGCTTGCCGCCGGCACGGCGCACGTCTGGTTCGCCGGCCTCGCCGACGTCCCGTTGCTCGATCCGCCGGACCGCGATCGGCCGGAAACCCGCGCCGACCGGTTGCGCCGGATGCGCGTGCGCGAGAAGTTCCTGCTGCGGCTTCTGCTGGGCGCCTACCTGGGAGTGCCCGGGCGCGACGTCGGCATCGTGCGCAACGCCAACGGCAAGCCGTCGCTGGCGCCGCCGCACGCCGAATCCGGTCTCGAGTTCAACCTGTCGCACGCAGACGAGAAGCTCGCGATCGCAGTTGCGCGATCAGCACGGGTGGGCATAGACATCGAGCCGGCCGGTCGCGAGTTGCGCTGGAGACGGCTCGCGCGCCGCTGGTTCGACGCCGTCGAGGTCGAGCGGCTTGAGCGCCTGGACCCGCTCCGGGCGCGGCTCGAGTTCCTCGAGCGCTGGACGACGCGGGAAGCGATCATCAAGGCCGTCGGCGAAACCATCGCCGGCCACATCGCCGACGTCGTGCTTGACGTCGAAGACACCACGCGTCCGGTCGTGCTGCCCGAGTCCTGGCCGGCGCCGGAGGACTGGCGCGTGATCGCGATCGACACGCCCGATCTGATCGCACGTGTCGCATCGCCGGACGGCGTCGAAGACGTGCGCGCATTCGAATTGGCCGGGCCCGAAGCCGGGTGAACCTTCCCGCGCCTGATGCGGGAACCAGCGTCTTTTGTCGCGGTTCGTTAAAGCCGCTGGATCCCGGGTCAGGCCCGGGAAGCGGGTAAAAAATCCACATCCCGCACTTGATGCGGGACCCGGCGTCTTTTGTCGCGGTTCGTTAAAGCCGCTGGATCCCGGGTCAGGCCCGGGAAG
>JAVVDX010000146.1:0-4061 GCA_032251475.1 Wenzhouxiangellaceae bacterium
GAGGTCGCCAGGCAGATGGACACGGTTCGGGATCGATTCGTCTGCGCGGTGGAAAATCCACGTAGAATCAAGAATGGGAATGATCCGTGGACCGATCACCGCGCCGGAATTCACGGCTGACCGAAAACGGAAAGTCTCATGAAACGCTGGTTTATCTCGACCTACCTGTTCGTGCTCGCGGCGCTCGTCGTCGTCGGGCTGTACGGCCTGTCGCAACGCGTCCCGTGGGCCGCGCCGGCCGGCCTGACCCTGGCGGCGCTGGCGCCGCTGGCGTTCTTCGTCTGGCTGATGCTGGCCCGTCCGGCGCGCACCGAGGCCCATCCGGTGAGTGTCTCGGTACTATCCGGCCTCGGGGCCGTGCTCGCGATGAGCGCCGTATACCGGTACGGAAACGCGCTGCAGCCGTACCTCATCGGCGCCGTCGTCGCGCTGGCCGGCTGGCTCGCCTACGTCACCTGGTACTCGCGTCAGCCGCGCCCGGACGGCGCGCCCGTGCCCGGCGAACCGCTGCCCGGATTCGAACTGGTCAACACCGACGGCAGCACGATCACCACCGACGCGCTGAACGGCCATAATGCAGTGTTGCTGTTTTACCGCGGCAACTGGTGCCCGCTGTGCATGGCCCAGATTCGCGAGCTGGCCGCGTCGTGGCGCAAGGTCGCGCGCTACAACGCCAAGCTGTGGTTCATCAGCAGTCAGTCGCAGAAGCACACCCGGCAGATCGCCGAGCAGTTCTCGATCCCGGCCGATTTCCTGCGCGACCCGGACAACCACGCCGCGCGCAAGCTCGGCATCGAGGCGCCCGGCACGCTGCCGGCCGGCATGGGGGCGCTGGACTATCCGGTCGATACCGCGCTGCCGACGGTCATCGTCGTCGACGAGGAGGGCATCGTCCGCTTCATCGAGGTGGCCGAAAACTACCGGCTGCGGCCGGACCCCGATACCTATCTGAAATATCTGATGCCGCGGACCGGCTGAGCGCCGGGCCGGCCGTCATCCCCGCGACTCGTAGCGCCGGCGCAACGCGCGCAGTCGAAATACCAGCGCCGACAGCGCCGTGAACGCGGCCACGGCGCCGAGAATCACCACGAGCCGGCCCCACGGCATGTCGAACGCGAGCCGCATCGACACCAGCAGATAAAGCGTGCGCAGCCACTCGATCACGGCCACGGCGAGCAGCGCCTGGATCACCGGCGGCACCCACCAGCGGCGCACCGCGAGCAGCAGCAGCAGGACGGTCCACGCCGCCGCGAGCACCGGTTCGCCGGCCCGCAGGATATGCGCGCCGAGCAGCAGGAAACTGAAGATCACCGGCAGCAGGCGGACGAAGGTCACGGCCGCCCTCCCCCGGCGGGCATTTCCGACGGAACCCGGCCGTCCGGTTGCCGGCGAACCGACAGAAAAACCGGTCATCGTTCCCGGGCGCTGGCACATTCGATGCACAGCGTGATCGCCGGGTTGGACTTCAGGCGCGCCTCGGTGATGTCCTTGCCGCATTCGGCGCATTCGCCGAATCCGCCATCGTCGAGCCGGGCCAGGGCATGCTTCAGCGCCGCGATCTGCTGCCGGCGACGGGCATCGGTGGCCTGCGCCATGGCCTGGCCCTGCATCGCGTCCATGCGCGACAGCCGCCCCTGGCGGGTCTGATCGAGCTCGACCGGCGCCCGCGATTCGCGCGAGGCTTCGCTGAACTGCTCGAGTTCGGCGAGCTGATCCTCGATGAGTCTGTGCCACTTCGCCGCGTCCATCGCACCCTCCGTTCGCCTGCGCGGTACCCCGCCAGCAACCTGCAAGCAACCTGCCAACGACCTACCAACGATGATACGCCGGGTGCCCCGGCCTGACCGCGACGAACCGGCCGGTGCACTGGTCGCACAGCTTGTCGTCGACGAAAAGTTCCGACTCGACCGTGACGATGTCGCCGTCGACCGCGGACGGACGCGCGACCAGCTTCAGTTCGGTATCCGACGGCGTCGGCCGGCGCAGCCTGACGGAAAATTCCATCGTCACCGTGCACGGCGGCGTGTCCAGGCCGCGTTGCTGCATCAGGTGCCAGGCCGCGGTCCAGTTGCAGTGGCAATCGAGGATGGCCCCGATAATGCCGCCGTTGAGCACGCCCGGAAAGGCCTCGTGGTGCGGCTCCGGCGTCCAGCGGCACACGACCTCGTCGCCTTCGGGCTCCTGGGGAAACGACCGGATGCGCAAGCCCTTTTCGTTCGCCGGCCCGCAGCCGAAACACGCGTTATGCGGCGCATAGTGCTCCTGCAGGCTCTTGCCCTCGGGAAGCGCGGCCACGGCCCTATTCCTGCACGCCGCCGCGCGCCAGCGCCAGCGGGTCGAGCAGTTTCTCGAGTTCGTCGCGACCGAGATCGGTTTCCTCGGCGGCGACGTCGATGATCGGCCGGCCCTCCCGGTAGGCCTTCTTGGCGATCTGCGAGCCCTTCTCGTAGCCGATTTTCCGGTTCAGTGCCGTGACCAGGATCGGATTGCGGTCCAGCGCCGCGCGGATGTTGTCCTCGCGCACGCTGAACGTCGCAACAGCCTTCTCGGCCAGCAGTCGGCTGATGTTGGTCAGCAGTTCGATGCTTTCGAGCAGCGTGGCGCAGATCACCGGCAGCATCACGTTCAACTGGAAATTGCCGGCCTGGCCCCCGACCGTGATCGTCGTGTCGTTGCCGATGACGCGCGCGGCGGCCATGCACGCGGCTTCCGGAATCACCGGGTTGACCTTGCCCGGCATGATCGAGCTGCCCGGCTGCAGCGCCTCGAGCTCGATGTCGCCGAGTCCGGCCAGCGGCCCGGAATTCATCCAGCGCAGGTCATTGGCGATCTTCATGATCGCCACCGCCAGCGTCTTGAGCTGTCCGGAAAGCTCGACCGCGCCGTCCTGGCCGGCGATGCCTTCGAACTTGTTGTCGGCCGAGCGGAAGCCGAAGCCGGTCAGCACCTCGAGCTCGGCTGCGAAGCGTTCGCCGAACTCGGCCGGCGCGTTGATCCCGGTGCCGACCGCGGTGCCGCCCTGCGGCAGATTCTTCAGCCGTTCCAGCGCATCGGCAAGCCGCACCCGGCACGAAGCGACCTGCGCGGCCCAGGCGCCCAGCTCCTGGCCGAACGTCACCGGCATCGCGTCCATCAGGTGCGTCCGGCCGGTCTTGACGACGTCGTCGAGTTCGCCGGCCCGATCCTCGATGGCCTGCTGCAGCGTCGCCAGCGCCGGCAGCAGTTCGTCGTTGACGCTCAGGCACGCCGAGACCTGTATCGTCGTCGGGATCACGTCGTTCGAACTCTGCGACATGTTGACGTGATCGTTCGGGTGAATGCCATCGTGCCCGGCTTTTGCCGCCAGGTGCGCGATGACCTCGTTGGCGTTCATGTTCGAGCTGGTGCCCGAGCCCGTCTGGTAGATGTCGATCGGAAACTGGTCGGTCACGTCGCCGGCGATGACCTTTTCGGCAGCGGCGACGATCGCCGCGGCCTTGTCGGCCTCGATCAGACCGAGCTTCAGGTTGGCGCGTGCGCAGGCCAGCTTGACCCGGCCCAGCGACTGGATGAACGCCTCGGGCATGGGCCTGCCCGAGACCGGGAAGTTGTTCACCGCGCGCTGCGTCTGCGCGCCCCAGAGGGCATCGGCCGGGACCTCGAGTTCGCCCATGCTGTCGGATTCGATTCGGGTATTGGACATGTTCGTTGGCTCGTTGGCTCGCTGGTTCGGTTGCTGGTTGGGCCGTTGACTCGCCTCTGCTATTTCCTGCCGGCGCATTTCACCCGTGGTCGTCGATGCCGTAGCGGTCCTCGACGTAGTCGCGGAAGCGGACGTACTCGCCCTCGAAGTGAAGCATGAATTCGCCAGTGGCGCCGTGCCGGTGCTTGCCGATGATGATCTCGGCCTTGCCCTTTTCGGTCGAGTCCTCGTGGTAGACCTCGTCGCGGTAGATGAACAGGATCAGGTCGGCATCCTGCTCGATCGCGCCGGACTCGCGCAGGTCGGCCATCACCGGTCGCTTGTTCGGGCGCTGCTCGAGTGCGCGGTTGAGCTGCGACAGCGCGATCACCGGCACCTT
>JAVVDX010000147.1:0-3841 GCA_032251475.1 Wenzhouxiangellaceae bacterium
TAGCGGCCCTGGTCGTCGGTGCGTGCGTCGAAGCTGTCGCCCAGCGCACGGATGCGGACGCCGGGCAGGGGCTCGCCGTCGTGGCGGACCGTGCCGGCGACGCGGATCTCGCGCTTGCGTTGCAGGTGGATGTCTGCGGTCTCGGACCCTGCCCGTGCCCGGATCGACGCGGGGTGGAATTCGTCGGACCCGGAGACGGTGAGCCGATATTCGCCGTAGTCCAGGCCCGCGAATTCGAACATGCCCAGCTCGTTGCTGCGGATCTGCGCCGGGACGTCGTCCGCGCCGCCCGTTCGACCGGCCGGCACACGCTCCGCCGTGATCTGGATGCCCGGCAACGGAATGCCGGCTTCGTCCAGCACGGTCCCGCGAATCGATTGTGCGGGCGCTTCCGCGTCGTCGGAACCGTCCTGTTCGATGCCGCTGCCCGGGCTGGCATCCGGTGGTTCATCGACCGAGGTCCGGCCGGTCCCGGCGGCCGGATCGGGGTGCACGACAGGATCTTCGGAGCCGTCGGCGGCCAGGGTCGAGTCGTCGTTCGCCGAATCCGCGTCAGCCCGCGGTCCGTCGATCCCGGTCGTCGACGGGTGAACGTCCGGCGCCGCGTCGGGCCCGGCAGGAAGACGTTCAGGCAGCGAATGCGGACCGCTCATCGACAGCAGCAGCGCCGTTGCAAAGGCCAGGGTGACGGCGATACCCGCTCCCAGCGAGGCCCACCGAAGCGGCTTCGCCGTGTTCGAGGATGATTTGCGTGATCGTGCCGTCACTTTTGTACCCCTTTCGGCCTGTACTCCGCCGGCCGGTTCACCGTCCGAATCGGAACTCAGCGCCGGAACACCATCGCCGCATTTGTTTTCGCCTTGCGCATGCTACCTGATCCCTCCTTTTTGTCACGGTTCTGGCAAGCCCGGACTGAAAAGTATAACGTGAATTAAATCACTCATCAATAGCCTGAATTCGAAGCGGTTCAGAGTCCAAGGCGGCTTCGGTTCAGTCGTTCCGGGCGTCGCGCTCGACCTGGCTGATCGTTCTGCCGCTGATGACCGACTTCGGTTGCGTCGAGACCGGGTTGCGGCGCGCGTCGGCATGGTCGTCGTCGACCTTGATCAGCAGCCAGCGGGCTTTCGGGCCGCGGTCGGTTCGGTGAAGTGCGTAAGCGCCCGCGAGTTTCTCGCCGGCGAGTTCGACCACCACATGGCCGGCCTTGAGCGCGCGTTTCATCGAGCGGCTTTTGCCGCCGATTTCGGTGACGTTGCGGTACGGACCGCGATCCCATACCAGCACCGTTCCGGCCCCGTATTCGCCTTCGGGGATCGTGCCCTCGAAGTCGGCGTACTCGAGCGGGTGGTCCTCGGTCGGAATCGCAAGCCGCTTGACGCGCGGGTCGGTCGACGGTCCCTTGGGGACGGCCCACGACTTGAGCACGCCGTCGACCTCGAGCCGGAGGTCGTAGTGCAGGGTCGACGCGGCGTGCTTCTGGATCACGAACATCGGCTCGCCGCCGGAGCGCCGCCGGCCGCCGCGCGGCTCTCCCGTGCGGTCGAAATCTCGCCTGGATCGGTAACTTCGGATGCTCATCGGGCCTTCCATTGACACGGTTTTCCGAGAATACCCGAATGCACATGACCGACAACACGCCGGCCGTATTTGTTACCGTAGGGGCTTCTAGGGCGGCAGGGGGTTCCCTGCCGTCTTGTTTTTTCACCGCAAGGAGTTTCAGCCAGCATGATCAAGTCAGGAATTCACCGGGTCTCGCGTGTGCGAAGCCGGGTTCTCGCGGCCGGTATGGCCGTTGCACTGGCGGCGCTCGCCGGCGCCGTGACCGCGCAGCAGGCGCCGCAGCAGTCCGCACCGCCGGCCGACCCGTCGGGCGCCGGCGAGCTGCTGCAGAAGGTTCAGCAGAAGCAGTCCGAGATCCAGCAGCTCAACCAGCAGCTTGCGCAGATCCAGAAGGAGACGATCGAGGCCAACCCTGATCTGGCCGCGCAGCGCGACGATTTGCTCGAACTGGTCGACACCAGGATGACCGAGGCCGGCCACGATCCGGACGCAAGCCGCGAGAAGATCGAGGACCTGCAGGGACAGCTCGACAGCGGCGAGCTGTCCGACGAGGAGACGCGTTCGGTCGGCCAGCAACTGCGCCAGGAGCAATCCAGCCTGCAGCAGGCCCGGGGCCAGGCGATGCAGGACCAGCAGGTCCGGCAGAAGATCCAGGCACTGAACGGGGATCTGGTCGCGGCGATGCGCGAACAGAACCCCAGGACCGATGAACTGATCGCGCAACTGCAGTCGGCGCAGCAGGAATACCAGGCCCTGATGCAGCAGGCCATGCAGCAGCGCGGCGGCAACGACGGCCAGCCGCACTGAGTCTTTCCCGCGCGGCCGGAATCCACCGGAATCCGGCCGGCGCCCCGCGCCCGCGTACAATTGGCGGGTTCCCGAAAGACGCACGAGCGAACCCGGATCCGCCATGAAGAACGTAGCCGCTGTCGCCTTCCTGCTGCTGTTTTCCACCGCGCTGGCCGCTGCCGAGCTGGTCGCCGGCCCGATGCCCGGGCACTCGGCGATGCGCGCGGCCAAGGTCTGGCTGCAGACCGACTCGGCCGCTGAAGCGAGGCTGCGCTTCTGGCCACTGGACGATCCCGACGAGGTGCGCGAGACGTCGGTGGCAGAGACCGCGGCCGGCCGCGCGTTCACCGCCGAGATCGACGTGACCGGGCTCGAGCCGGGCACCCGCTACGGTTATCTCGTGCTGCTCGACGGCATGGAGCAGCCGGCCGCGTTCGAGCAGGCCTTCAGTACGCAGCCGCTGTGGCAGTGGCGCGAGGATCCGCCCGACTTCACGTTCGCGCTCGGCAGTTGCGCCTACGTCAACGAGCCCGAGTACGACCGGCCCGGCGAACCGTACGGCGGCGACTACCGGATCTTCGGCGCAATCGCCGGCAACAGCCCCGATTTCATGCTGTGGCTGGGCGACAACGTCTACTATCGGGAAGCCGACTGGGACTCGCCGTCGGCGATGTACGCGCGCTACAGCCATACGCGCGGGCTGTCCGAGATGCAGCAATTGCTGGTAACGGCCCACCACTACGCGACCTGGGACGATCACGATTTCGGCCCCAACGATTCAGATCGCAGCTTCGCGCTACGCGAGCAGGCGCTGGCCGTGTTCGACGATTTCTGGCCCAATCCGGAATTCTCCGGTGCCGGGGCAGGCGGCGTGGCCAACCATTTCGAGTGGCATGACGCGGCGTTCTTCCTGCTCGACAACCGGTATTTCCGCAGCGCCAACGGGCGCACCTCCGGGCCGCGCACGATTCTTGGCCAGGAACAGATCGAATGGCTGATCGATGCCCTCAAGACCAGCCGGGCGTCGTTCAAGTTCGTCGTCATGGGCGGCCAGTTCCTGAACCCGGCCGAGGTGTTCGAGACCTACGCCAATCTTGCGCCGGGCGAACGGCGCGAGATTCTCGACCGGATCGACGCCGAGGACATTCCCGGCGTCGTGTTTCTGTCGGGCGACCGGCACCACTCGGTGCTGTTGAGGAAGGAACGCGGCGTCGATTATCCGCTCTACGACTGGACCGTCTCGCCGCTGACCGCCGGCGCCGGCAGCCCGGTGGCCGGAGAAGGGCAATACCGGGTCGAGGGCAGCCTGTACACCGAGCGCGCCTTCGGGCTGGCGCGGATCTCGGGCCCCCGCAACGACCGGCTGCTGACGCTGTCGCTCAACGACGGCGACGGCAACGAGGTCTGGAGCACCGAGATTCGGCAGCGCGACCTCAGGCCGCACGCGCAGTAGTTTTTCAGGCGTTTCCTAGTACACGTCGTAGCCGCGGTC
>JAVVDX010000148.1:0-3753 GCA_032251475.1 Wenzhouxiangellaceae bacterium
CAGCGCGCACAGCGGCGTGGCGACGAACAGGCTCATGCCGCGCATCGTCAACACGATCAGAAGTGCAAGGCCGCCCAGCAGCCCGATCAGGCTCAGCATCGATCCTCGTCCGTTGTCCGGTTGCCACCCGCGGGTCTCTTCGTACCCGCGGCCGTCATGGTGCGGTGCCGGGGGCGGACTGGAAACTGTACCAAGGTACAAGCCGACCGGAACAAGGGGGTTCCGGGCGCTGAATGAGGCGGGCTTGTACCTTGGTACAGTGTTACCCGTTCGAATCGACTCTTAGACTCGTCTGCATGGAGGGTCCGGCCCCGGCCGGCGCCCTGTTGGATACACGTACAACAGGCATCCGCGAAGAATGCCGAACGAGAGGCGAGGAAGCACCATGATCGATTCGAACGGGAAACACCACACCGGGACATTGCTCGGGCGCGCAATCCGCATGGCGCTGGTCTCCGGCCTGTGTCTGGGGATCTCGACGGTGCAGGCCCAGGACCGAGACGATGCAGAGGGCGAAGAGAACCGCGACGAGGAAACGTCCGCTCCGGAGGTCATGACCGTCACCGCGCGGCGACGCGACGAGGCGCTGCAGGACGTGCCCATTTCGGTCACCGCGATCAGCGGCGCAAAGCTCGAGAACGTGGGGGCGGAGAACATCACTTATCTGAACCAGGTCGTCCCCAACACCACGATCGAAGTCTCGCGCGGCACCAGTTCGACCCTGACCGCGTTCATCCGCGGCATCGGTCAGCAGGATCCGGTCGCCGGCTTCGAGCAGGGCGTGGGAATCTACATCGACGACGTGTATCTGAACCGCCCCCAGGCCGCGGTGCTCGAGATCTACGACGTCGAGCGGATCGAGGTCCTGCGCGGGCCGCAGGGGACGCTCTACGGGCGCAATACCATCGGCGGCGCCGTCAAGTACGTCACCAGGCGTCTCGGCGACGAGCCCACGTTGAGCATCGAGGGTTCGGTCGGCAATTTCTCCCGGCGCGATCTTATCGTCAGCGGCGAGCTGCCGATCAGCGACACGCTGGCCATCGGCGCCGCCGCGGCGACGTTCAACCGCGACGGATTCGGGCGCAACCTGTTTCTCGACCAGGAAAACTTCGACAAGGAGATCCAGGCGGTGCGCGGCAGCATCGAGTGGACGCCGACGCTGGACCTGTTCGTGCGGGTCTCGGGCGATTACCTGAACGACACCTCGAACCCGGTCGGCGGCCATCGCGAGATTCCCGGGCTGTTTTCCGGCACCGAGCCGCCGAAGGACGTGTTCGATACGCTTAGCGGCATTCAGGGCCCCAACAACGAGCAGGACTTCGGCGGCCAGTTGCTGATCGAATACGACCTCACGGACGAATGGCAACTCAAGAACATCACCGCTTACCGCGAGACCAACTCGATCCAGCAGATCGATTTCGAGGCTTTGCCGCCGCAGGATGTCGATGTGCCGGTCCGCTACGAGAACGAACAGTTCACGCAGGAAATCCAGGTCAACTACACCGGCCCGGTCGTCGCCGGCGTGGCCGGGTTCTTCTACATCGATGCCACCGCGTTCAACGCTTTTGACGTCAGGCTGTTTCCGACCGGCGACCTGATCGGCCTGCCGGGCCTGAACGCCTTCACGCTCGGGGACGTCGATACCGAGTCCTGGTCGGTGTTCGGTGACGTCAGCATCGCTATCGGCGAATTGTTCGGACTCGCGACCGGGCTGGAGCTGTCGGTGGGCGGTCGTTATACCGAGGACGAACGCACCTCGCGCGTGCTTCGGCAGACGTTCATCGGCGGCGCGACACCGTTCTTCGGCGGCGACGCGATTCCGATTGCGACCACGTCGGACTTCAACGGCTCGGAGGAATTTACCGATTTCACCCCGCGCGTCAGCCTGGCGTGGCAGCCTAGCGACTTGCATAACATCTACTTCTCGTGGAGCCAGGGTTTCAAGGGCGGCAGCTTCGACCCGCGCGGTCTGACCACCGCCGCACCCGACTTCGACGGCGACGGCACGGTGAGCGACGACGAGGTGTTCGAGTTCATGAAGTTCGGCCCGGAAGAGGTCGACACCTTCGAGGGCGGCATCAAGTCCAGCCTGCTCGGCGGACGCCTGAACACCAGCCTGGCCTACTTCTACTCCGACTACCAGAGCATCCAGATTCCGGGGTCGGTCGGTTTCGACTCCGATGGCGACGGCATCGTCGATACCTTTGCCGGGGTCACGACCAACCAGGCCGAGGCCACGGTCCAGGGCGTGGAATTCGAAGGCGCCGCATTGCTCGGGCGCGATTTGTGGACCACCGGCGACCAGATCAATGCGCTGGCCACGGTCGGTTACATCGACGCCGAGTTCGATCGCTTCATCGCGCCGATCTCCGACGCGGCCACGGGCGAGACGGCACTTGAAGATGTCTCCGACCAGCGGGTATTCCAGAACACGCCGGAATGGACCGCGCACGTGGATATGACCTACAACTTCCCGGTCTCGCTTTTCGGCCAGGCCGGCGACATCTCGATCATCGGCGGCTGGTCGTACCGCGGCGACACCAACCAGTTCGAGATCCCGTCGCAGTTCCTCGACCAGGACGCCTACTCGCTGATCGACGCCAGCATCGTCTGGACGCACGTCAGCGGTCGCTACGAGGTCGGCATCTACGGCAACAACCTGACCGATCAGCAGTTCCGGGTCTCGGGCCACCAGTTCGTCACGCCCGACGGAAGCGCGTCGACGCTCGGGCTGGAAGGGGTGGCCAACTCGTTCTTCGGTCCGCCGCGGACCTACTCGCTGACCGCTCGCGTCAGGTTCTGAGGGCCCGGCCGGGATTGCCGCGCGTCTATCCCTGGAGCGGGCAGTCGGCACCCGGTCGAAATGATTCTCCCGTTTGCCCTCGAACCGGGCCGGCGTTCGCGCCGGCCCTTTTTTCAAGCGGTCTCCCTGGCTGTGCCGAATTTGGGGGCTCTGCGGCAATCGATCGGCCGGGGTTTGTCCGAAGGCCGTCGCTTGCCGCCTGCTGTCGCAAGCGGTTCCCTGCAGTGCTCGGATCGTCCGGCGGGCGGGGAACTCGCTTCGCTCAGACACCCCCGCCCTTTTTCCGGCCGCTCCTTGCGCGCTTCGGCTGCGCTCTTTACGCCTTCGGACAAACTCCGGCCGGTCGATTGCCGGGGTTTGTCCGCAACCGGATTTTTGTAAGCTTGCGACGATGAAACGCTTCCCCCGATGCCGGTGACGCCCCTTTCGGCGACAATGCTCGCGGTCGCCGGGCTGGTCTGGCTCGGCCTGCTGTTCGCCGCGGCGCTTTCCGGCGAGCGTTCGCCGGCGCGCTGGCGGCCGGTCTGGCCGGTGGTCTACTCGCTGTCGCTGGCCGTCTACTGCACCGCGTGGACGTTCTACGGCACGACGACGCAGGCGGCCCGATCGGGCTGGCCGGTGCCGCCGACGTTCATCGGCACGATTCTGCTCTTCGTGTTCGGCTGGCGCTTCCTGATGCGCCTGGTCGAGCTGAGCAAGACGCACAACTCGACCAGCATCGCCGATTTCATCGCCAGCCGCTTCGGAAAGTCGTCGCTGCTCGCGGCCGTGGTCACGACCGTCGCCGTGCTCGGCATCGTGCCCTATATCTCGCTGCAACTGAAAGCGGTCGCGATGAGCTTCGGCGTGCTCGTCGCGCCGTCCGGCGGCGTCGACGGTCTGGCTGCGTGGCAGGATCTGGCGTTCTACATCGCGGTGTTCATGGCGCTGTTCGCGGTGCTGTTCGGCAC
>JAVVDX010000149.1:0-3194 GCA_032251475.1 Wenzhouxiangellaceae bacterium
ATGCATTCAACGAATTATCGATGTATGCGCGGAGCCGGAAACCGGTTCCGCAAGATGGCAGACGCATCTTCGTAACCAGGTATGCAACAACCCGGTTGAGTTATTGGCGAGACGGGATACTGGCCCGGATCATGAATAATCCGGGCTAGCGCCGGGTCAGCGCGCGCAGCGCCCCGTCGAGCTGGTCGGGGCCGTCGATGATGTCGATCGAGCCGACGACCTCGCGCATGGTGTCGGCGATCCGGCCCGGCTGGGCGATGCCGTGCATGTCTCGGGTCTTGCAGCCGTAGCGGTCGGCCAGGTCGGCGATGTCGCGCCCGCGCTGGCGCTGGCGGCTGAACAGCCCGAAATCGAGGTAAAGGATTCCGTCCAGCGCGGCGCCGGCGCGTCTTAGGTCGGCCTCGATCGTAGCCTGGCGCATGAACGCCCGATCGACCCGATTCCGGGTCGGCGTCCAGCGGTCCGGACGCACCGCGAGCAGCACCAGCGGCCATTCATTCTGCGCCAGTTCGGCCAGCGCTGGCAGCAGGCGCTGGCGCACGGGATCTTCAGGGGTCCCGATCAGGTCGACCTGAACCAGGACCGGCGCCTTCACGACCGACCCAGACGCGCGACGTCGGCGATGCGCAGGAACAGGCGGCGCAACCGGGCCAGCAGCGCCAGCCGGTTGGTCCGGAGTTTCGCATCGTCGACCATGACCATGACGTCGTCGAAGAACCGGTCCACCGCCGGCTTGAGGCCGGCGAGGTTCTTGAGCACCGCCGGGTAATCGCTCTCGGCCAGCAGCGCCTGGACACGTTCCTCGATTTCACGAACTTCGTTGAAAAGGGCGGTTTCCGCATCGATCTGCAGCGAATTCTCGTCAACGTCGCCGAGGTCATCTGCATCGGCCTGCTCCAGCAGGTTCGCTGCCCGCTTGTTGGCGGCGATCAGGCTGGCGACTTCCGGGTCGTCGGCGAAGCGCTGCACGGCCTCGGCGCGCCGGACGAAGTCGACTACCGAGCCCCGGGCGCCGGCCGTGACGGCGTGCAGGGTGTTGGTCTCGATGCCGCGCTCGGCGAGGTGAGAGCGCAGGCGCTCATCAAGGAAACTCCGAAGCTCGGTGCGCGTGCCCGCGTCGACTGTCAGTTGCCGCCCGAGCACGCCGGCGGCGCGCTCCAGCAAATCGTCGAGTCCGAGCGTGCAGCCGGTGTCCTCGAGGATTCTGACCACGGCCAATGCGGCGCGGCGCAGGCCGAACGGATCCTTGCCGCCTTTCGGTTTCTTGCCGGCGGCAAACACGCCGACCAGCGTGTCGAGCCGGTCGGCGACCGCGACCGCGCGCCCGACCGGGTCCGGCGGCAACTCGTCGCCGGCCTGGCGCGGCAGGTAGTGGGTCTCGATGGCGGTGGCGACCGGCCCGGGCTCGCCGTCGGCCAGCGCGTAATAGCGCCCCATCGTGCCCTGCAGTTCGGGGAACTCGCCGACCATCTCGGTCAGCAGATCGCACTTGCACAGCTCGGCCGCACGCCGGCAAGCGTCGGGGTCGGCGCCGAACGCCGGCGCGAGGTCGGCGGCCAGTTCCATCAGCCGGCGCGACTTGTCGGCCAGGCTGCCGAGCCTTTCCTGAAACATCATTTCCGACAGCCGTTCGAACCGCTCATGCAGCGGCTTGCGCCGATCGACCTCGTAGAAGAATTTCGCGTCGGCCAGGCGCGGCCGGATCACGCGTTCGAAGCCGTGGACCATCAACGGCGGATCGAGGCTTTCCAGGTTGGCGACCGCGATGAACCGGTTGGCCAGCTTTTCGCCGGCCGCGTACAGCGGAAACGATTTCTGGTGCTCGCGCATCGAGCTGACCAGGGCCTCGGGCGGCACTTCCAGAAACGACTCGTCGAATGCGCCGACGACCGCGATCGGCCACTCGACCAGCCCGGTCACTTCATCGAGCAGCGCCGGGTCGTCGTTCAGTTCCAGCCCCGCGCCGGCCGCGCATTCGCGCAACTGAGCCTCGATCCGCTCGCGGCGCCGGCCGAAGTCGGCCAGCACGTACGCGTTCTCGAGCACGGCCTCGTAATCGGCCGGCGCGTGGATTTCGTGTTCGCCCGGCGCGTGGATCCGATGGCCGCGCGTCGTCCGGCCGGAGCGAAGTCCGAACAGGGACAGGTCGACGATCCCGTCGCCGTGCAGCGCGACCAGCCAGCGCACCGGGCGCAGGAAGCGGTCGCTGCGATCAGACCAGCGCATGCTGCGCGCCCCGGCCATCTGCCGGACGACCTTTTCGAGGATGTCCTGGAGCAGGTCGGCCAGCGCCCTTCCGGGCTGCTCGATCTCGGCGTAGAGCCAGCGGCCCTGGTCGTTTTCGAGCCGGTCGAGCTGGCCGACCTCGAGGCCGACGCTTTTCGCGAACCCGAGCGCGGCGCGCGTGGGTTTGCCGTCGGCGTCGAACGCGGCCGATTCGGCCGGACCCTTGCGCTCGAGCAGCCGGTCCGGCTGGCGCTCGGCGACCTCGTCGACGATCACCGCCAGCCGCCGCGGCGTGGCCAGCCAGCGGGCCCGGTCCGGGCCTTCGACCAGCCCAGCGTCGGCGAGCTGGCCGGCCAGACCGTCGCGAAGCATCCGGGCCTGATCGACGAGCGCGCGCGCAGGCAGTTCCTCGCAGCCCAGTTCGACAAGCAGGTCGCGACGCTTCATGCCGCCCGCTCCCCGTCGCCGAGACCGGGAAAGCCCAGCGCCTCGCGCCGGGCGTAGTAGGCCTCGGCGACCAGCCGTGAAAGATCGCGGATGCGCAGGATGTAGCGCTGGCGTTCGGTCACCGAAATCGCCTGGCGCGCATCGAGCAGGTTGAACGTGTGCGAGGCCTTGAGCACCTGGTCGTAGGCCGGCAGCGGCAGGTCGTCGGCGACCAGCGACCGGGCCGCATCCTCGGCGTGCGCGAACGCGTCGAACAGCGCTTTCGTGTCGGCCTTCTCGAAGTTGTACGTCGACTGCTCGACCTCGTTCTGGTGGAACACGTCGCGGTAGGTCACGGTGCCGTTGGCGCTCTCGGTCCAGACCAGATCGAACACGCTCTCGACGCCCTGCAGGTACATCGCCAGGCGCTCCAGCCCATAGGTCAGCTCGCCCATCACCGGCCGGCACTCGAGTCCGCCGGCCTGCTGGAAATAGGTGAACTGCGTGACCTCCATGCCGTTGAGCCAGACTTCCCAGCCCAG
>JAVVDX010000150.1:0-3112 GCA_032251475.1 Wenzhouxiangellaceae bacterium
GGGGGCGTGCCGTTGTGGCAGATCCCTGTCTAGGCCCCTGTCTCGCAGGCGAACCGTCGGCCCGGTGATTGGCCTGCGTGCGAACCATCGTCCGTGACCCTGCTCCAGATCATCGTCCTGGCCCTGGTCCAGGGCGTCAGCGACTACCTGCCCGTCTCCAGCTCGGCCCACCTGGTGCTTGTTCATTTCTTCACCGGCTGGTCCGATCAGGGACTGGCGTTCGACGCCGCGGTCCACATCGGTACGCTGGCTGCGGTGTGCATGTATTTCCGCGGCGAGCTGGCGCGCCTGGCGCACGCGGCGTTCGATCCGGACGACCGGGCCGGCCGGACGCTGCTGGCGGGCCTTGCCCTGGCCACGGTGCCGGCGCTGGCGGTCGGTGCGCTGCTGGCGGACTGGATCGGAATCTGGGCGCGCAATCCGCTGCTGATCGCCTTCACCACGATCACTTTCGCCCTGGTGCTCGCGCTGGCCGACCGCTACGGCACGCGCCGGTTGGAGATTGATCGGGTCTCGACCGGTTCGGCGCTGGTCGTCGGTCTTGCGCAGGTGCTGGCGCTGGTGCCCGGCACGTCGCGCTCCGGGATCACGATCACGGCCGGTCTGGCGCTCGGCCTGACCCGGCAGGCCGCGGCGCGCTACTCGTTCCTGTTGTCGATCCCGATCACCGCCGCCGCAGGCGCCTGGGGTTTCATCTCGGGTCTGGAGCGCGGCGGCAGCTTCGAACTCGGCCAGTTTGCGCTCGGCGCGCTGGTTTCCGGTGCGTTCGCCTGGGCCACGATCGCGCTGTTCATGGCCTGGCTGAAGCGGTTCGGCATGACGCCGTTCGTCGTCTACCGGCTGCTGCTCGGGGCCTTCCTGCTGTACTGGTTCTGGCCGGGTTCGCCCGCGACATGAGGTTTTGCTGCTTTTTTTGCACTGCAAAAATTGCTATGATCAGGATGCGACTCACACCATCAAGGAAGCCACTCCCATGAGTGCAGAAAACATCCTGAAGACGATCAAGGATGAAAATATCGAGTTCGTCGACCTCCGCTTCTCCGACACCCTGGGCAAGGAACAGCACGTCACGCTCCCGGCCGGTCTGGTCGACGAGGAACTGCTGACCGAGGGCAAGATGTTCGACGGCTCGTCGATCGTCGGCTGGAAGGGCATCAACGAGTCCGACATGGTCCTGATGCCGGATACCGAAGCGGCGTTTACCGACCCGTTCTCCGAGCACCCGACGCTGAACCTCAGGTGCGACGTGCTCGAGCCGGACACGCTGCAGGCCTACACGCGCTGCCCGCGCTCGCTGGCCAAGCGGGCCGAGGCGTATCTGGCCGCGACCGGCATCGCCGACGCCGCGTACTTCGGCCCCGAGCCGGAATTCTTCGTGTTCGACGACGTGCGCTGGAAGACCGACATTTCCGGCTCCGCCTACCACATCGATTCCGAGGAAGCCGCCTGGAACACGCACAAGGAGTACACCGAGGGCAATATCGGGCACCGGCCGCGGATCAAGGGCGGGTATTTCCCGGTGCCGCCGGTCGACAGCCTGGCCGACCTGCGCTCGCTGATGTGCACGACCATGGAGGCCTGCGGCGTGCCGGTCGAGGTCCACCACCACGAAGTCGGCACCGCCGGCCAGTGCGAGATCGGCACCCGGTTCAACTCGCTGACGCGAAAGGCCGACGAGTTGCTGATCCTGAAATACGTGGTACACAACGTCGCCCACGTGCACGGGCGCACCGCGACGTTCATGCCCAAGCCGCTGGTCGGCGACAACGGCTCCGGAATGCACGTGCACCAGTCGCTGGCCCGGGAGGGCACGAATCTGTTCTCGGGCGACCAGTACGGCGGGCTGTCGGAGACGGCGCTGCACTACATCGGCGGCATCTTCAGGCACGCGCGCGCAATCAACGCGTTTGCCAATTCGACCACCAACAGCTACAAGCGGCTGGTGCCGGGCTTCGAGGCGCCGGTGCTGCTGGCCTACTCGGCGCGCAACCGCTCGGCCTCGTGCCGGGTGCCGTGGGTCGGCAACCCGAAGGCGCGCCGCATAGAGGTGCGCTTCGGCGACGCGGCCGGCAATCCGTACCTGACGTTTGCGGCAATGATGATGGCCGGGCTGGACGGGATCATGAACAAGATCGATCCCGGCTCGCCGATGGACAAGGATCTCTACGACCTGCCCCCGGAAGAAGAGCGCGACATCCCGCGCGTGTGCCACGCACTCGACCAGGCGCTGGAGGCGCTGGATGCCGACCGCGACTTCCTCAAGGCCGGCGACGTGTTCTCCGACGACCTGATCGACGGCTACATCGACCTGAAGATGAAGGAGGTCACGCGGTTCCGGATGTCGACGCATCCGGTCGAGTTCGATATGTACTACTCGAACTGACAAGCAGCGGTCCCGGGAACGCATTCGGATGCGTTCCCGGGACCGTTTCCCGCCAGCGCCCGAACCAGCGCCCGAAAATCCGGGATTTTTCGCGGCGGAACTGTGGGTTATCATTCAGAATCCAAGTACCCAGTGACAACCGGGAGTCCGACATGGTGATCAAGCAGTGGTTGAAGATGCCGGCCGTGGCCGCAGTGGCCGCGGTGCTGGCCGCGGGGCTGGTCGCGCCGAATGCCGAGGCGCAGAAGAAGATCTACAAGGTCGTCGACGAAAACGGCAATGTGGTCTACACCGACCGCAGGCCCGCCGATGATGCGCAGCCGATGGAGCTGCCCGAGCTGAGCGTGGTCGATCCGGTCAAGATCGGCGACCCCAGCGCGATCGCGCCCGACGCGGGCGGGAACGCTGCGGGCCAGCAGGCCGCCGGCGACGTGCCCGACGTGCCAATACCGGGGCTGCAGCTGGTCTCGCCGACGCCGAACGAGACGGTTCAGAACACCGGCTACCGCCTGCCGGTGCGGGTTACGCTGGATGGCGAAATGCCGCCCGACACCGAACTGGCGTTCCTGGTCGACGGCGAGGTCAGGCAGACCGGCCAGTCGCCGTCGGCGACGCTGGACGAGGTCTGGCGCGGCCAACACAGCGTGCAGGTGCAACTGCGTTCGGCCGACGGGCGGGTGCTGGCGAGTACGCAAAGCGTGCCGTTCATGATGCGGCAGCATTCGGCGC
>JAVVDX010000151.1:0-2941 GCA_032251475.1 Wenzhouxiangellaceae bacterium
AGCCTGATTCCCCGGGCTTGACCCGGGGCCCAGTGACTTTTGGCCCTACGCGACCTCGCGCAGGCGGTCGATGTCGATGAACCGGCGCTTGCCCTGCAGCAGCTTGCGCTTGGTCCAGCCGACCAGGAAGCAGATCTCGACGAATTCGAGCTGGCCGGCGATAGCGACGTTGCCGGCTTGCTCGACGCGGGCGACGAAATCGGCCATGCGCTCGCGCGCCAGCCAGTGCACGGCGGCCTTGGCGATGCCGGTGCCGAGCGGCTGGTGGCATCGCAGGCTTTCGACGTCGATGGCGCAGATGCCCTCGTCGTCGACGATGAAATTCTTTTCGACCGGGTCGACGTAGTCGATGCCGAACAGCATCTGCGGCGGCCGGACTTCGGCGGCCCGTTGCGCCAGCCGGTCGGCCAGGTCGCGGTCGATCAGCGCGACATCGACGAGAAAGTCCAGGTCGATGCCGAGCCGCCTGACCATCGCCCCGGGCGAGACGGTCTGCTGCTCGTGCCCGTACAGCGCGCCGAGGAAGCCGGCCATCGCATCCCGGTCTTCGGGCCGACGCGAGTCGAACCGGCGGCCGGGCGCGAACGCCATCAGCAACTCGTTTTCGTGGCGGTGGATCAGCGGTGGGAATCGGGCCCCGTCCGGCAACGCCATCAGCGCCGATTCGACCTGCTGCGCCTCGAGGCTGTCGCCAAGCGCGACGCGCTTGTAGCGCCGGCCGTTGATGTTGACGAAATAGACCGCCTGGCGCTTGCTGAACACACTGCGAAGCCGGCGCAGGAACGCGAAATACACCCGGCGCGGCAACGAGTGCGCGTTGCGGTGGAAAAGTGAGCCGAGCCAGTACTTCATCGGGGTTCCAGACCGTGCGGGAGGGGAAGCGCTTGCAGCGCGCGGACTACGGACGCGGTGCGGGCAATGGTAGCATGGAGGGCTTGTTCCGACGCCCCGGCAGACCGCGCCGCACCCATCCAGAGCGCCCCAGACGACAGTGCCCCAGCCCTCATCCAGCCCCCGATCCGACCCGCCCCGCGTGACGGTGTTCATCCCGGTACACAACCGCGAGGACTACATCCGCGTGGCGGTCAACAGCATGCTCGCGCAGAGCTACCGCGATTTCGAACTCGTCGTGGTCGACGACGGCTCCACCGACCGCACCGTCGAGGTGCTCGAGGCCTGTTCGGACCCCCGGCTGCGCGTGGTGCGCAATGAAACCAATCTCGGCATTCCGGCCGCGCGCAACCGCGGCCTGGACGAGGCGCGCGGCGAGTACATCGCGCTGCTCGACAGCGACGATCACGCCTACCCCCGGCGGCTGGCGCGCCAGGTCGACTGGCTGGACCGCCACCCCGGCATCACCCAGGTCGGGAGCTGGTGCAGCTTCATGGATTCGGACGGCAAGATGCTGGACAAGGTCCGGCGTCAGCCGCTCAAGCCCGATGACGTCCACGCCCACCTGCTGTTTCACTGCCCGATCGTCAACCGCACCGTCATGGCGCGCACCGCGGCGTTGAAGGCGCTGCGCTACAGCACCGATTTCCCGCGCTGCCAGGACTACGACATGCACGCCCGGCTGGTCGAGCACGGGCACCGGCTGGCCAACATGCCCGAGGTGCTGGTCTGCGGCCGCGAGCACGGCGGCCGCTTCACCGGCCAGACCTCGGAGCTCGGCCGCGACCGGAAGATAGCGGTTTACAGGCGCATGCTCGCGCATATCGACATCGAGGCCAGCGACGACGAACTCGCCCGCCACCATGTTCTGGCACGGGCCGGCGAGCGCCGCGAGCAGGGCTACGACCCGGTCCGGTTTCTCGAATGGGCCGAGGCGTGGCTGTGGCGGATCAAGCAGGCCAACCGGTCGTTTCCGTTCTATCCGGAGCCGGCGCTGTCGCGCGCGCTGGGGGCGATCTGGGCGCTGAACTGCTGGCAGGCCCGGCGCGCGCTCGGCCGCCGCAAGGCGCTGGCAAGGCTCACCGGCTCACCGCTGGCGCGCGGGATTCCGGGGAATTTCAACCTGCGCTTCCTCGTTGCCGCCACGCGGCCGGCGAAGCGGGCGGAGGTGGATGACGGGATGCCGTTGTAGGAGCCGCGTCCACGCGGCGATTCATCGTTCGGATTGATCACGGCCTGGAGGCCGCTCGTACGAGGCATTGGCACCAATCCGGCTGATTCATCGTTCGGATTGATCGCGACGTGGACGTCGCTCCTACGCGAGGCGATGCCGAACTGGCCGTAGGAGCGGCTTCCAGGCCGCGATCGAGCGTTAGCGCTTGTCGATCGGCACCACGTCGCGGTCGTCGGGGCCGGTGTAATCGGCGCCGGGGCGGATGATGCGGTTGTCGGCGCGCTGTTCCATGATGTGCGCGCACCAGCCGGTGATGCGGCTCATCACGAAGATCGGCGTGAACAGGCCCGTCGGGATGCCCATGAAGTGATACGCCGAGGCGTGGTAGAAATCCGCGTTGGCGAACAGCTTCTTCTCTTCCTTCATGATCCGCTCGACTTCCTGCGAGACCGGGAACAGCACCTTGTCGCCGACGTCTTCGGCCAGCTTGCGCGACCATTCGCGGATGATCGCGTTGCGCGGATCCCTTTTGCGATACACGGCGTGACCGAAGCCCATGATTTTCTCTTTGGCTTCGAGCTTGCGGTGGACGTCCTCGCGCGCTTTCTCGACCGAGTCGTATTCCTCCAGCATCGCCATGGCCATCTCGTTGGCGCCGCCGTGCAGCGGGCCTCTCAGCGAGCCGATCGCGCCGGTCACGCACGAGAACATGTCCGAGAGCGTCGAGGCGCAGACCCTCGCGGTGAACGTCGAGGCGTTGAATTCGTGCTCGGCGTACAGGATCAGCGACACGTCCATGACGCGCGCGTGCAATTCGTTCGGAGACTTGCCGTGCAGCAGCTTGAGGAAATGCGCGCCGATGCCGTCCTCGTCGGA
>JAVVDX010000152.1:0-2890 GCA_032251475.1 Wenzhouxiangellaceae bacterium
CCCAGCGTCTTTCCCGGCATCTCGAAAAGAGGCTGGACCCCGGGTCGAGCCCGGGCCTGTCAAGTTTATCGGCGCGCGCCGGGATTGCCAAACGATTCCCGAAAGGGGTTTTGTCGGCGACACCGCGCCGACTTCTGCAATTTCCCGCACCTGAACTGGTTACGATTGCCCCATGTCCTCGCCCGAACGCCCGCCATCGCTTCTGCTGCGCCAGTCGCTGTCGGCGCTGGTCGTCGTGGTGCTCGCGCTCGGGCTGATCGGACTGGCCGTCGACCGGGCGTTTCTTGCCTCCGAACTTGCGGCCCAGCGCGAGCGGCTCGAATCGGCGGCGTTCGCGCTGCTCGCCGGGCTGGAGGTCGGTCCCGACGGCTCGCTGGACTGGGTCGGGGCGCCGGCCGATCCGGTATTCCGCTATCCGGCTTCCGGCCTCTACGGCGGCGCATTCAGTGCTGCCGGCGAGTGGCTTTCACGGTCGACGCTGGGCATCGACGTCCCGGTCGACAGAAAGCCGATGCCGCGCGGCGAGAGCGAGCACCTGCCGGCCGGGGACGGACGGCCGTGGTCGGTCTACCGGCTTGGCGTCGGCTGGGAAATGCCCGATGGCGAAATCGTCGACATCACGGCCTGGACCGCGGAGGACCGGGCCCGGATCGAGCAGGCCATGGCCTCGTTTCGGGGTGATCTGTGGCGGTGGCTCGGGCTGGCTGCCGCGATTCTGGTAGTTGCCCAGTTCGTCCTGCTGGCCCAGCCGCTGCTGATTCTGCGCAAGGTCGCGCGCGAGGTGCAACGCATTGAAAGCGGCGAGCGCGAGGAACTCGCCGGTCGCTACCCGCGCGAGCTGACCCCGCTGACCGACAACCTCAACGCCCTGCTCAGGACCGAGCGCGCCAACGCCGAGCTCTACAGCCAGGCGCTGGGCGACCTGGCGCATTCGCTCAAGACGCCGCTGGCGGTGCTCAACTCCCAGATCGAGGCCGGCGAACACGTCGGGCTGGCCGAGCTGCGCGAGACCGTGGCGCAGATGCAGGAACGCATCCGCGCCGAACTCGATCGCGCCGCGCCTTCCGGGCGCAGGACGATGCTCGCGCCGCTGGCTGTCGAGCCGGTCGCAGCCCGCCTGACCCGGTCGCTGAACAAGCTCTATCCCGACGTCCGGTTCGAACTCGATTGCCCGGCCGGGGTCCGGGCCAACGTCGCCGAACGCGATCTGATGGAAATCCTGGGCAACCTGCTCGAAAACGCCGCCAAGTACGGCGCCGGACGCGTCCGGCTGGCGCTGGCGCCGCATCGTCCCGGCCGGCGGCGAGCCGGTCTGCGCATCACGGTCGAGGACGACGGCCCGGGCATCGACCGGACGCGCTTCGACGAATTCCTCCAGCGCGGCGTGCGCGGCGACCAGATCGCCGAAGGGCAGGGCCTGGGCCTGGCCATCGTCCAGCGCATCGTTGCCAGCTATCACGGCGAGATCCGCGCCGGCGAGTCAACGCTCGGCGGCCTGAAGGTCGAGGCCGAGCTGCGGCCGGGTTGACAATAGGCACACATTGTATACAATTATTTACCCGTGAAGACCTTCGCCTGGGATGCGCAGAAAAATGACTGGCTGATCAAGGTCAGGAACATTTCATTCGAACGAATTGTTCATGTCATCGAGCACGAGGGGCTACTCGACGTTGTCAGCCATCACAATCGATCGCGATACCCGGAGCAGCAGATTTTTGTTGTCCAAGTCGATCAATATGCATATCTGGTGCCATTCGTCGAGACTGAACGCCATTATTTTCTAAAGACGATCATTCCCAGCCGCAAAGCGACACGGCAATATCTGGAGAGTCGTAATGAGCCAGCACCAAAGCCTGACCAGTGAGGAAAAGGAAATTCTTGAAGCCTATGAGCGAGGCGAGATGGAATCGACGCTGACGGCAGAAGAACGGCAGGAATATGTTGCCGCGGCCGGTCGGACGTTCAAAAAGGACAAACGGGTCAACATCCGCTTGTCGCGAGCCGACCTCGAACTCTTGCAGGAGCGAGCGCTCATGGAAGGAATTCCTTATCAAACGCTGATGTCAAGCGTTCTTCACAAGTATGTTCACGGACGTTTGCGCGAGGATGGCAGCCGGTAGTGTCCGTTAATCGTTCCACCCGCCCCATCGACCGCCTGCTCGAGGTCATGGACCGCCTGCGCGACCCCGAAGGCGGCTGCCCGTGGGACCTGGAACAGGATTTTCGGTCGATCGTGCCGTACACGATCGAGGAGGCCCACGAGCTCGCCGATGCGATCGAGCGCGGCGACATGGCGCAGCTGAAGGACGAACTGGGCGACCTGCTGTTCCAGGTCGTTTTCCACGCGCGCATGGCCCGCGAGATCGGTGAATTCGATTTCGACGAGGTCGCCGCCGCGGTCGCCGACAAGCTGATCCGGCGCCACCCGCACGTGTTCGGCGACGGCGCCGGTACGGGGATGGACGCCGAGACGCAGACCGAGAACTGGGAGCGGATCAAGGCCGCCGAGCGGCGCGAGGCCGGAATGACCCGCCACCTCGACGGCGTCCCGGCCGCACTGCCGCCGCTCAGGCGCGCGGTCAAGCTGCAAAAGCGCGCCGCCCGGGCCGGCTTCGACTGGCCGGACCTTGAACCGGTGCTGGCCAAGATCCGCGAGGAACTCGCCGAGCTCGAGCACGAACTCGGCGGCGGCGACCGCGACCGGATGGAGGATGAACTCGGCGACGTGCTGTTCGCGATCGCCAATCTCGCCCGCAAGCTCGATATCGACGCCGATGGCGCGCTGCGCCGGACCAACCTGAAATTCGAAACCCGCTTTCGCGCAATGGAAACCGTCGCCCGGCGGAACGGCCAGCGGTTCGAGGACCTGGACCTCGAAGCCCAGGAAGAA
>JAVVDX010000153.1:0-2869 GCA_032251475.1 Wenzhouxiangellaceae bacterium
TCTACACCGTCTGGCTCAAGCGCGCCACGCCGCAGAACATCGTCATCGGCGGCGCCGCAGGCGCCGCGCCGCCGGTGCTGGGCTGGGCGGCAATCACCGGCGAGGTGCATCCGTACGCGCTGATCCTGTTCCTGATCATCTTCGCGTGGACGCCGCCGCATTTCTGGGCGCTGGCGATCTATCGCCGCGACGACTACGCCGGTGTCGGGCTGCCGATGCTGCCGGTGACGCACGGCGTCGAGTTCACGCGCTGGCAGATCCTGTTCTACACCATCGTACTGGTGCTGGTCACACTGCTTCCGTACCTGACCGGGATGAGCGGCGCGGTCTACCTGGCCGGCACCGGCGTGCTCAATCTGGGCTTTCTCGGCTATGCCGTCGCGCTGCTGAAAAAGCGCAGCGAACGTCTGGCGATGGACATGTTTCATTACTCGGTGCTCTACCTGCTGGCGCTGTTCACCATCCTGCTCGTGGATCACTATCTGAACCTTTAGGAATCCTTCATGACCGCAACCGACTTCAATCGCTCGCTCGCCTCGCTCGAGGATCGCGCCGAATTCGTTGGCCGTCACATCGGCCCGCGCGACGACGACATCTGCGAAATGCTCGCGACGCTGGGGCTGGACTCGCTCGACTCGCTGATCCGCGAGGCGACACCGGCCAGCATCCGGTCGCTGGAGCCGCTGGAGCTCGCCGCCGCGCGCAACGAGGCGCAGGTGCTCGCGCGGCTGCGGGCGATGGCCGATGCCAACACCGTCAACCACAGCCTGATCGGGCTCGGCTACCACCCGACGCACGTGCCGCCGGTGATCCTGCGCAACGTGCTCGAGAACCCGGGCTGGTATACCGCCTACACCCCGTACCAGGCCGAGATTTCGCAGGGCCGGCTCGAGGGCATGCTGAACTTCCAGCAGATGGTCATGGACCTGACCGCGATGGAGCTGGCCAACGCATCATTGCTCGATGAAGCGACGGCCGCGGCGGAGGCGATGGCCATGGCGCGCCGGATCGCGCGCAAGAACCGCTCGCCGCGCTTTCTGGTCGACGCCGACTGCCTGCCGCAGACAATCGACGTGGTCGAAAACCGCGCCCGATGCCTCGGCATCGAGGTCGAGGTCGCCGACAACGTCGAACGGGCCGCGGCCGGCGGCGGCTACTTCGGCGTGCTGGTCCAGTACCCCGGAGCGAGCGGCCGCGTCCGGGACTTCGGACCGCTGATCGAAACCGCCCACGAACACGATGCGCTGGTCGTCGTCGCCGCCGACCTGCTGTCGCTGGCACTTCTGAAAGCGCCGGGCGAGATGGGCGCCGACGTCGTCGTCGGATCGGCCCAGCGTTTCGGGGTACCGATGGGCTACGGCGGCCCGCACGCGGCGTTCCTGGCCACGCACGAGGAGCATCGGCGCAGCGTTCCGGGCCGGATCATCGGCGTGTCGCGCGACCGTCACGGACACCCCGCGCTGCGCATGGCCTTGCAGACACGCGAGCAGCACATCCGGCGCGAGAAGGCGATGAGCAACATCTGCACCGCGCAGGCGCTGCTTGCGGTGATGGCCGGGTTCTACGCCGTCTGGCACGGCGCCGACGGCATCCGGACGATCGCCCGGCGCGTCCACCGGCTGGCGCGGGCCGCCGGCCGCGCACTCGAGCGCGCGGGCCTGAGACCCGTGCACGGGCGTTTTTTCGATACGCTGCTCGTCGAGGTCGACGAGGACCGCAAGAAACTGCTGGTGCAGGAAGCCCAGCGCGCCGGCTACAATGTGCGCGCCGATCTCGACGGTCACATCGGCATCAGCTTCAACGAGGTCACCACGCGCGAACAGGCCGCCGAGGTCGTGGCCGTGCTGACCGGAGCGCCGTGCGATCTCGACGGCATTGACGATGAGCTCGGGCAGGCCGAGATCGCGATTCCCGAAAACCTCCAGCGCACCAGCGAGTACCTGACCCACGAGGTATTCGGCCGCTATCGCTCCGAGACCGAGATGCTGCGCTACCTCAAGCGGCTCGAGAACCGCGACCTGAGTCTGGCCCATGCGATGATTCCGCTGGGTTCGTGCACCATGAAGCTCAACGCGACCGCCGAGATGATCCCCGTGACGTGGCCGGAGTTTTCCGAGCTGCACCCGCTGTGCCCGCACGACCAGGCGCGCGGCTACCACGAATTGATCCGCGACCTCGAACGCATGCTGCGCGAGATCACCGGGTTCGCGGCGATTTCACTGCAGCCCAATGCCGGCTCGCAGGGCGAATACGCCGGCCTGATGGCGATCCGGCGCTGGCACGACGGGCGCGGCGAAGGCCACCGCGACGTGTGCCTGATCCCGTCGTCGGCCCACGGCACCAACCCGGCCAGCGCACAGATGGTCGGCTACCGGATCGTCGTCGTCGGCTGCGACGCCAACGGCAACATCGACCGTGCCGACCTGATCGCGAAGATCGAAAAGCACCGCGACGAACTGGCCGCGCTGATGATCACCTATCCGTCGACCCACGGCGTGTTCGAGGAGGACGTCGTCGAGATCTGCGACGAGGTGCATGCCGCCGGCGGCCAGGTCTATCTCGATGGAGCCAACATGAACGCGCTGGTCGGCATCTCGCGGATCGCCGACTACGCCGACGTCTGCCACCTCAACCTGCACAAGACCTTCTGCATTCCGCACGGCGGCGGCGGGCCCGGCGTCGGGCCGATCGGCGTGCGCTCGCACCTGACCCGGCACCTGCCCGGCCACTGCAGCAGCATCCTCGGCGGCACCGAGCACGGCCGCAACCCGGCCGTGGCGGCCGCCCCGTGGGGCTCGGCGCTGATCCTGCCGATCTCGTGGGCCTACATCGCGCTGATGGGCCGAGACGGGCTGCGCAAGGCCACCGA
>JAVVDX010000154.1:0-2768 GCA_032251475.1 Wenzhouxiangellaceae bacterium
CCTGCGATTGCAGCGGGGCCATGGCCAGCGCGAACAGCGCCGCGGCAGCGACCGGGACACTGAGACGGTTTTCAGACTTGGTTGTGTTCATCGGTTATTCCCTCTTTTGCCTTCCGGGTTCCTGGTCAGTTCCGCTGACCGCGCTCATTCCCAACCGGATCGTGAGTATTCCTCGGCCTGCACTCCGGGAGACGCCCTTTCGGCCGGCCGGCTCGACGTGCCTGGCCGCGTCGGACGAATCGACTGCATTGCCGGCGTACCGGGACGGAATCTTAACGTTTCCGGCACCCGAATGCAAATCCCTTCCCATTTCCAGCTCACTGCCGTGCTTGTTACAACATTCCACGGTATCGATCCCCCGCCGCCGGTTGTCGGCGGCTGCCAGGCGCACGATCGCGTATCATGACCGCTGGCTCTGAATGCGAAACATTCCCATGCTCCAGGCGGTCACCGAATTCATCTGGTCGTACGTGCTGGTCGTGGTCCTGATCGGCATCGGCCTGGCGTTCACGGTCCGGTCGCGCTTCGTCCAGCTCCGGCATTTCGGCGAGATGTTCCGGGTGCTCGGCCAGGCCTTTCACCACCAGCCGGGCCACGTCAGCTCGTTCCAGGCGCTGGCGCTGAGCGTGGCCGGACGGGTCGGCGCCGGCAACATCGCCGGGGTCGCGGTCGCAATCACGCTGGGCGGACCCGGGGCGATCTTCTGGATGTGGGTAATCGGCCTGCTCGGGATGTCGACCAGCTTTTTCGAATGCACCCTGGCCCAGGTATTCAAGAACAACGAGCCCGACGGCACCTATCGCGGCGGCCCGGCCTATTACATGGTCCGCGGGGCCCGCAAGCGCTGGCTGGCGACCGCCTACTCGGTGCTGCTGCTGATCACGTTCGGGATGGCGTTCGTCGCGCTGCAGTCGTTCACCGCCTCGTCGTCGCTGCGCGACGCGTTCGGCATTCCGGTTCATGTCAGCGGCATCGCGATGACCGCCATCGTCGGCGCCGTGATCTTCGGCGGGGTCAAGCGCATCGCAAGCGTCACCGAGATCGTCGTGCCGCTGATGGCGGTGTCCTACATCCTGATCGCCGTCGTCGTCGTCCTGCTGAATCTGGACCGGGTCCCGCACGCACTGGAGATCATCTTCAAGGGTGCATTCGGCCTCGACCAGGCGATCGGTGGCGGGCTGGGCGCGGCGATCATGATGGGCGCGCGCCGGGGCCTGTTCTCGAACGAGGCCGGGCTCGGCAGCGGGCCCAACGTCGCCGCGGTGGCGTGGGTGCCGCACCCGGTCAACCAGGGCATCGTGCAGATGCTTTCGGTGTTCATCGACACGGTCATCATCTGCTCGTCGACGGCGTTCATCATCATCATGTCCGACGTCTACATCGTCGACGGTCCGAACGCGGTCGACGGCGTCGTCATGACCCAGGCGGCGCTGGCCGACCACGTCGGCGGCTGGGGCCGCGCGTTCGTCAGCTTCGCGCTGATGCTGTTCGCATTCAGCTCGATCCTTTACAACTACTACCTCGGCGAAAACAGCCTGAACTACTTCAGCGAAGAGAACAAGCACCTGTTCCACGGCTTCCGGGTCGTAATCCTGGCGCTGACGCTGTGGGGATCGATGCAGGATCTCACGACGGTTTTCGCATTCGCCGACCTGACCATGGCGCTGGTCGCGCTGACCAACATCACCGCGCTGGCACTGCTGATGTCGGCCGGCATGCGCGTCATGAACGACTACGACGAGCAGCGGCGCACCAAGGCGTATCCGGTGTTCGATCCGGACCGGTTCCCGGACCTCGACATCGACCGCGAAGCCTGGAAGGACGCGGCCGACTCCGTGGTTACAAGCAAGTAACCGACCGGCGCCGCAGGAGCGGCCTCCAGGCCGCGAATCCGTCCCAGGCACATTCGCGGCCTGGAGGCCGCTCCTACGGCAAATCCGGCGGCCCTGCTCTCCGCACCAGACAGGCAGGTCGGGTTAGCGAAGCGTAACCCGACATCCCGAGCCAAGAGTCTCCATCCTACATATTGCGTCGGTACTCGCCGCCGACCTCGTACAGCGCGTGCGAGATCTGGCCCAGCGAGTAGTATTTGACGGCCTCTATCAGCGCCTCGAACGTGTTCTCGCGCCGGCGCGCCCGGCGCTTCAGCGCCTCCAGGGCCTCCGGGCCAAGATCGTTGCGTGCGGCCTGGAAACGCCGCAGATGCCTGATCTGGCTGTCCTTTTCCTCGACGCTGGAACGGATCAGCTCGATTTCGGGCGTCTCTTCCGCCTGACCCTTCTTCGGCTTGAACGTGTTGACGCCGACGATCGGCAGCGAGCCGTCGTGCTTTTTCGATTCGTAGTACAGCGATTCTTCCTGGATCTTGCCGCGCTGGTACATCGAGTCCATCGCGCCGAGCACGCCGCCGCGCTCGCTCAGCGCCTCGAATTCCTGGTAGACCGACTCCTCGACCCGGTCGGTGAGATGGTCGATGATGAAGCTGCCGGCCCACGGGTTCTCGCAGTAGTTCAGCCCCAGTTCCTTGCCGATGATGAGCTGGATCGCGACGGCCCGGCGCACCGACTCCTCGGTCGGCGTCGTGACCGCCTCGTCGTAGGCGTTCGTGTGCAGGCTGTTGCAGTTGTCGAACAGCGCATACAGCGCCTGCAGCGTGGTCCGGATGTCGTTGAACTGAATCTCCTGGGCGTGCAGCGACCGGCCCGAGGTCTGGATGTGGTACTTGAGCATCTGCGAGCGCCGGTTGGCACCGTAGCGCTCGCGCATCG
>JAVVDX010000155.1:0-2454 GCA_032251475.1 Wenzhouxiangellaceae bacterium
CGGCGAAATTTCCCGACCTCGACATCGATGCCGAGGCCTGGCGCGATGCGGCCGATTCGGTGCCCGGAGCGCGGGCCGGCAACTGAACCCGGCAACCGTACCTCCGCGTAGCCCGGGTAAGCGAAGCGCACCCGGGAAACAATACGGGGCAGTCGGCGACTGCGTGTTACCGAACGCCACGCATGGCCGACCCGGCCTTGACATTCGCCGAACGCAGGAGGATGCTGGTTCGAAAACGAGCCGAAACAGGCCACAACCGGAGGTAGACATGGAACAGATGCAACAGGCCACAGCCACCGATGTCGCCGGCACTGCCGGACTCGGACCTTCACCGTTCAAGACACGCTACGACAATTTCATTGGCGGCGACTGGGCCGCGCCGGCGTCGGGCGAGTACTTCGACAACCTCACGCCGATCACCGGCGGCAAGATCTGCGAGATCGCACGTTCGAATGCCGACGACATCGAGCGCGCGCTGGACGCCGCGCACGCCGCCGCGCCGGCCTGGGGTCGGACCTCGACCACCGAGCGAGCCAACATCCTCAACCGCATCGCCGACCGGATGGAGGACAACCTCGAGCTGCTGGCGCGCTGCGAGACCTGGGACAACGGCAAGGCCATCCGCGAATCGCGCGCCGCCGACCTGCCGCTGGCAATCGATCATTACCGTTACTTCGCCGGCTGCATTCGCGCCCAGCAAGGCGGCATCAGCATGATCGACGAGCAGACCGTGGCCTACCATTTCAAGGAGCCGCTGGGCGTGGTCGGTCAGATCATCCCATGGAATTTCCCGCTGCTGATGGCAACCTGGAAACTGGCCCCGGCGCTGGCGGCCGGCAACTGCATTGTGCTTAAACCCGCCGAGCAGACCCCGGCCAGCATCATGAACTGGATCGAGCTGGTCGGCGACCTGCTGCCCGACGGCGTGCTCAACATCGTCGACGGCTTCGGCCTGGAGGCCGGCAAGCCGCTGGCCTCCAACCCGCGCATTGCCAAAGCGGCGTTTACCGGCGAGACCACTACCGGCCGGATGATCATGCAGTACGCGGCCGAAAACCTGATTCCGGTGACCCTGGAGCTGGGTGGCAAGTCGCCGAACGTGTTCTTCGAAGATGTGATGGCTGCCGACGACGCATTCTTCGACAAGGCGCTGGAAGGCTTCGCGATGTTCGCGCTCAACCAGGGCGAGGTCTGCACCTGCCCGAGCCGGGCGCTGATCCAGGAATCGATCTATGACGCCTTCATCGAGCGCGCGCTCGAGCGGGTCAAGGCGATCAAGCTCGGCAACCCGCTCGATGACGACACCATGCAGGGTGCACAGGCCTCCAGCGAGCAGCTGGAAAAGATCCTGAGCTATTTCGACATCGGCCGCCAGGAAGGCGCCGAGGTGCTGACCGGCGGCAAGCGCGCGCAGTTGGGCGGCGAACTGGCCGGCGGTTACTACGTGCAGCCCACGGTGTTGCGCGGCCATAACTGGATGCGCGTGTTCCAGGAAGAAATCTTCGGCCCGGTCGTGGCCGTGACCACTTTCAAGGACGAAGCCGAAGCGCTGGACATCGCCAACGACACGCTCTACGGTCTCGGCGCCGGCGTCTGGAGCCGCGACACCAACATCTGCTACCGCATGGGCCGCGGCATCCAGGCCGGACGGGTCTGGACCAACTGCTATCACGCCTACCCGGCGCATGCTGCGTTCGGCGGCTACAAGCACTCCGGCATCGGCCGCGAAAACCACGTCATGATGCTCGACCACTACCAGCAGACCAAGAACATGCTGGTCAGCTATGACGAAAACAAACTGGGCTTTTTCTGAGCGCGCAGATAGCGGGTAGCCCGGGTAAGGCCAAAGGCCGCACCCGGAAGGATGGGCGGGCGCAGCGGGGTTTCCCGGGTGCGCTGCGCTTACCCGGGCTACGTATACAAAATCGGGGGAAGGCAAATGAATTCTTCACCACCGCGAGTAACCGCCACCGACGCGGCGCTGGAATTCATTGCCGAGCTGCGCGTGCGGCACGGCGAGTTGCTGTTTCACCAGTCCGGCGGCTGCTGTGACGGCTCGTCGCCGATGTGCTTTCCGGCCGACGAGTTTCGGATCGGCCAGCGCGACGTGCGGCTCGGTGAGATCGGCGGCGTGCCGTTCTATATCTCGGCTGCCCAGCACGAGGCCTGGAAGCACACCCGGCTGATCATCGACGTCGTGCCCGGCAGCGGCGGCATGTTCTCACTCGATAACGGCACCGGCAAGCGTTTTCTGGTGCGCTCGCAGCTGTGCAGTTCGGATCGCCCCCGCGGTGCGGAGCGAGCGGATTGAGCGGGAGCTGCCCGTCCGGCGCGTGACACTGGCGATTCCTTGATAGGCTGGTCGGCTTTCGCCGATGGCACCGGATATGAAATCCCTGTTCGATCAATGGCTCGATGCGCTGGGCGTGGCCCAGGGCGAGGCGATTTACGTGC
>JAVVDX010000156.1:0-2285 GCA_032251475.1 Wenzhouxiangellaceae bacterium
GCTACAGCGATTTCCCCAACGTCTACACCCCCTACTGGCGCAACTGGCTGGCCGGGCGCATTCGGCGCGGGCCGGCCAGGGCCGTGGAGCGGGCCCACCGCGACCGGCTGATGGTCACCAGCGAAAGCCCGGAGGCGGTCGAGGAAGTGCTGTGGATGCAGTTCTTCGATCATCTGCACGACCCTTCGGTCAGTCAGGTGCTCGACGCGTCGATCGAAAACCCGGGCTTCGAGAGCTTCTATCGCGACCACGTTCGCAAGCTGCTGCTGGTGCGCGGCAGGCAACGCTACCTGGCCAAGGCAAACTACAACGTCACGCGGCTGGGCTACCTGCTGAAACTGTTTCCGGATGCGCGTTTCATCGTGCCGGTGCGCAATCCCGTCAATCATGTCGCCTCCCTGGTCAAGCAGGACCGGCTGTTCACGCGGCTTGCCGGCGAGGACCCGCGCGTGGCGACCCAGCTGCGTCGCTCGGGCCACTTCGAATTCGGTCCGGGCAAGCGGTGCATCAATGCCGGCGACGCGGCCGAGGCGCGCAGGATCGAAGGCCTCTGGTCGCAAGGCCGCGCGGCCGAAGGCTGGGCGAGATACTGGAATGCCGTCTACCGCGGCATCCGTTCCGCAACGGAGCGCGACGGCAAGGTGCGCGAGGCCGTGGCGCTGTTGCGCTACGAGGATCTCTGCGGCAAGCCGGGACCGGTCATTGATCATCTGCTGGCGCACGCCGGCTTGCCTGCGGAACCGTTCGAGCCGATTCGGCGGGAGTTCGTCGCGCAACTGAGCGAACCGGATTACTATGCGCCGGAGTTCACGCCGCAAGAGCTTGACGAGATCGAAAACGTCACCGCCGAGACTGCGCGGTGGTGCGGCTACTGAACGCCCGCTGCGCCGTCGCGATTTCAACTGCAGAGGTTGCTGAAAGATGAGCAGAATGATTTTGGTGTTGCTGACGGCCGTGTTGCTGACGGCGTGTGGTTCGGACGCCGGGGACGAACGCCCGCCCGACATCGTCCTGGTGTCCATCGACACATTGCGTGCCGATCGCGTCGCGGGTTACGGCTATCCGGAAATGCTCACCCCGAACGTCGACGCCATGGTGCGGCAGGGCGTTGTTTTCGAGCATGCAGTCGCGACGACGGGCACGACGTGGCCGTCGCACGCGAGCATGCTGACGGGCCTGTATCCGCGCTATCACGGCGTGCGCAGCAACACCCACGCCCTGGATGAGAATGTGCGCTCGGTGGCCGAGCTGCTGGAGCGCGCCGGTTACGCAACCGGCTCGTTCGTCAGTTTCAAGGGCATGCACTTCCTGGCCGGGCTGGATCGCGGATTCACGACCGCCAGCGACCGCGAGCGCAGTCCGCGCGGGGCTCCCGCCATACGCGATGGGCGCGAAACCACCGACATGGCGCTGAACTGGCTGGATGAACAGGCCGCGTCCGAACAGCCGGTATTCATGTGGCTGCACCTGTTCGAACCGCACGGCCCCTACGATCCGACCGACTACTCGCGCCGCTGGATGGCCGAGACCGGCTACGACGGGTTGCTCGCCGAGAACGGCGCCACGATGGATCTTCTTCTCAAGCAGACGCAGGCGATTGTCGCGGGCGATCGGGATCGCGAGGCGCTGAATGTACTCTACGACGGCGAAGTGCTGCTGGCCGACCGCTATTTCGGCGAAATCCTGGAAAAGCTGGATCGGACCGGCCGCCTTGACAACGCGGTGGTCGTCTTCACATCGGATCACGGCCAGGGCCTGGGCGAACAGGAACGGATGGGGCACGGCCCCGTCCTCTGGGAGGAGGTCTTGCAGGTGCCGCTGGTGGTACGAGACTACCGCAGCACGTCGCGTCCGCGGCGAGTGGCCGAAACCGTCAGCCTGGCCGATATCGCGCCCACCGTCGCGGAACTGGCGCTGGGGGTCCGGTTGCCGGGAACGCAGGGCGTTTCACTCGCACCGGCGCTGGCCGGCGAGCCGATCGAGCCCCGCGAGATCCTGGCCGAGGTGGCGCTGCAGCCGCCGGACCAGGTCGGCGACTGGTACGATCCGGACGCGCTGGCCGTATACACCCAGGGCCTGAAGTTCGTGTTCCGCAACGGCTCCGTCCGCGCCTTCGAAGTGGGCCGGAAGGCGGCGGAGGTTCGACCGATCGGCGGTCCGGACGCCAATCCGGCGCTGGCCGAGTTCGCCGGTTCGGTGGCCGAGGAATTCCTGGCGGGCGAAATGGCGACGAGCGACGCGGAACTCACCGAGTCCGACATCGAGGCGCTGCGCTCGCTGGGCTA